>DAITPC010000016.1:0-41103 GCA_036833835.1 Pyrobaculum sp.
GAGTTTACGTCCTCCTGAAGCCCGCTTGTAGGTATGTTGTGTATAGAATGCGGCGAAGCCAGCGTTCTAATCTTGGCTACGATAGACGCCGCGCTGTATTGATATATCATGTCGCCCACGCTTCCGGGTTCAGCCGCCAGGAAGTCGGGCCTTCCAGTGATTTCGAAGCGCAGAAGTTGGGCGGTTTGGCGTTCCACCAAGTTTGCCCACGTGGCGAGTGCTATTGCCAAAACATCCGCGGCGATTGCTACGTATTGCCCATGGAAGTGACACGTAGGCATGGGGCCGGAGGGCGTGAAGATGGGGTTGTCGCTGGGCGAGTTTATCTCATCCTCCACTATTTTCCTGGCCCACAGCAACGAGTCGTATACCGCGCCTAGTATCTGAGGGATGCATCTTATCGAGTAGGGATCGTTTAGCCGTTTCCCGCCCCTAGGACACTCCAACGCTTCAGCTACCTTCTTCATGCCGGGGTGGCGTTTTACCTGGGTCTCCCTGGCCAGCGCCTTCCAGTTGGCCCTCACCGCTTGGAGAAAAAGCGGTAACGCCTCTAGGTATCTCTCCATTAGTTTTTCCGTGCGCCACACCGCCATGGCTAAAACGGCCGTGGAAAACGACGTCCCGTTTATGAGCGCCAACGCCTCCCTTGGGTCTAAGTCGAGCGGCTCCACTCCTTTCCTCCTCAAAACCTCCTTTGCCTCAACTACGGCGTCGCCGTCGACTACGTAGCCTTCGCCGATTAACACCAAGGCGATGTAGGAAAGCTGGGCTAGGTCTCCGCTTGCCCCCACGCTCCCGTATTTTGGCACGGCTGGCGTGATGTGTTTGTTTAACAAGTCCACCAGCGCCTTCACCACTCTTGTCCGCACGCCGCTGTAGCCTAGAGCCAGCTGATGCGCGCGGACAAGTATGGCGGCCCTTACCCACTCCCTCGGCGCTAGTTCGCCTACTCCCACGGCGTGTTCCAGGAGAATTAAGTAGCCCCGGGGCGTCGTCTTCACCTTTACCAAATCGCCAAGTCCCGTGGTTACGCCGTATATCTGCTCTCCCCTTCTAAGCGCCTCCATGTAAAGCCCGTGGCCCGATTCTATCTTGTACTCCACGTCCGGCGGCACAGCCACCTCCGCGCCTAAGGCGGCGACTTGCGCTACCTCTTCTATCCCCAACTTTTTCCCGATCTCTATCGCCATACCGACACGTAGAGGATCACCGCGGCGAGGCTAGACGTCGCGTTGCCCGCGTCGTAGGGAGGCGACACCTCTACCGCATCTACCGCGGCTGGTCTGAGGGCTTTTGAAAGCTCAGCCACAAGTTTTATCGTCTCTCTTGCGGTTAACCCCCCGGGGCTTGGCGCGTTTACCCCAGGCGCAAACGCGGGGTCTACCACGTCTAGGTCTATGCTTAGGTAGTTCTTCACGTCTTTGTGCCGGGAGGAAACCCTATCTACCAACTCTTCTACGCCGAGCCTCTCAAAGTCGTCTGTTGTGTAGTACTCTATGTCAAGCTTCTTGGCTAGGTCAAACATGTACTGAGGATTTGCCCACGGCCTCACGCCAATTATGGTAATCGGCGCATCTCTGGCGTGTTCCCGGATGAGCCTAGTCGTCATACCGCTGGTTAAGCCTTCCGAAGTGGCACGTAGGTCAAGATGTGCGTCCAACACGACGTAGCCCACCTCCTTCCCCTCGGCTAAGCCTCTATAGGCGAAGGCAGTTATGGAGTGGTCGCCGCCTGCTATGAGGAGTTGTCTCCAAGACGAAAGAGACTTCACGGTCTCTTCTATTCTTCTCCAGGTCTCCTCGGCGTTTCCCATCACCACGTCTATGTCTCCTAGGTCCTCCAAGTCGAAGCGCTTTGGAAGACTGCACAACGCGCTTCTTATCGCGGCTGGGGCATACCGTGCTCCAGGCCTGCCGGCAACTGCGCCGTCCCAGGGCACGCCGAGAAAAGCCACAGAAGGTGTATTAGACGCATCGCAGATCCTCACGTCTAGAGGATCCTTCAGAAACTTGATCCTCTTGGTCAGGTATCCACCAACCACATCTAGTAGTATTTATGGCTATTTAACGTATATAGATCTTTTCATCCGCCGTACTTCCGATGATTAGATGTCCTTGCGTCTTTTCTATGCTCAATATCCTGTCTCTCGGCAGAAACAAGCCGCATGAGAGGTAGACGCCGTCTGAGACGTATTCTGCGCGGAATTTTCCAAATATATGAAGCTCAGAGCCGGGGTTCTCTAAAACCAGCCTAACTGCCTGGCATACGGCGGGGGTGGAGACGTGCTCAACGCCGAAGAAGAGCAGAAGCGCCGCCGCGGCCATCAACAAGACTGCTATTAAGTCTAGGTATTCCTCTATCATGGCTTGAAGCGACACGTAAGGTTAACCGCCTTATACGCAAGGCCGGGAGGCGCGTTGATAACAACGCCAGCCCCTAAACACGCCGCAAGCCCAGCGATTCGGTATATTGCGGCGGCATCTCCCTTCTCAGCATATTTATACGCTTCAGGCCAGTAGAGAAAAACCGCAGAGAGATCCGCCCTCTGCACCTCAATCGGCTTTATGAAGATCAGCGCTGTGATGACCAGTGCCAAGATCACTGGTATAAAGGCGAGATCTAGACGCATGTGGAAAGAAAGAGGGGAGGTGGAAAAACCTTAACAACTCACCACGAAGACCCTCACCTTCACGACGCGGCCGCCATATGTCACTTCCACTTCGGCCAGCTCCGGCTTGAAGTCGCTTCCGTAGTTGCAGGTAAAGACGTAGTGTGTTACTACATCCCCCTCGATCCACGGCATCAACAGGGAACACCTCTCTACATGTATCGTGGCGTTATTTCTGGTATACGTCTTGTTCAACAGGCCGCCTACTGGCGGGCAGTTGCCAAGAGCGGCTATATACACCGGTATGCCGCTCCTATCGGTCAAGACAGAGCCGTCGTAATACACAAGGTGCTGCCTGACCGAGATCGGGTTGTCCAGCTTCGCCGGCTTTCCCGCCGCAATAGCCATAGCGGCGGATCTGAGGGCCGGGTCCGCGTTCTGCATCGCGTTGCCCACCACGACAGCAACTGCTATTGTCAACGCAACTGCCGCCGTAAGCGCCAGCAAACGCTGAAGCGTCAACATTTGCCTAAGATCTGCAACTCGCTTCTGGCGTCTCTCTGGTAGCCCACTGAGTCAGCCCAGCTCTTGAAGAGCAACGCAGTCTGGGGACGCCACAGCGTGACGACATCGCCAGGGCTAGCCGTAACCTCCTGCCCCACCAGCGGGAGGACCAACACGGGATCCCAGGGATATACGCGGGAGGCGTTTACGGCGACGCACAAGCCGCCTGCCTCGCCAACTTTAACCCACGTCCCGTCGTGTTGTAGGTAGAAGGCGAAGCCCCGCACAGGCCCCTCTGCCGTAAGCCTCACGACGCCGCGTTGCGGGTCCACCAGCTCGAATCTCGGCCTTGAGAACAAGTTCTCTATGCGTAAAGAGCCATACAGCTCCACATGTCCCCAGAAGTCGCCGGAGACGACCAGCTGAGATGTGTGGTCAGAGCCTCCGAGGAGAGATCTTGCCCGTATCGGAGCTGGGGCGCAGGCATATTGCCACTGCCTCCCGCCCTCGCCAAAGGCGTTTATGCCGTGGAAGTAGGGGACGCCGTTTAGGAATAAGTACACTGTCGTGTCGAGATACGGCGTCGTGAAGTACATAGGCGCCGGGGTATTGGTGACGATTTTATACGACACGTCTTTAGAAATGAAAAAGACGAAGTGGTGTCGTCCATCCCCGTCCTCTACCAACACCTGTACTGGCCCGGTCCAGTTTGCTGGCGTCACATACACCGCATTTGCAAACAGAGCCACATCTGCGGACAGCTCCAGCGGCTGACACGCCGAAAGCGGCTTGTAGTCGACGTGCCAACCTGGGCCGACATACACCGCGTCGAAAGGCTTCCACTTCCTTTTGATCTCGGCGAGGAGGTGGTTCTTAACCCATCTGTATCTCACGCCGTCTCCACTTTTTTCAACCACGTGGCCCATTTCCACGTATATTCTCACAGTCGCCTCTCTTTCCTCGCCTAGGTACAGAAGGAGGAAGGAGTACCCGGCGCCGCCTAACGCCAAGTCTGGGGTAGGGCCGGGCGCCGGGCCCCACAACGTCGGCTTAAGCTCTGTACATATCAACGAGGTGCAGGCGGTGGTGGGCACGAGGAACAACGCCCACGGGCCTGTGGAGTTCGGCACCATAGAGGATATGCCGAGGGGTAGCGCGTCTGTCCAGCCCGCTGGCTTCTCGTCGCCGTTTACGCCTCCAAATACGTAATCGTAGAAAGGCCCCTCTGCCGTTTGGTGAAACAGTTTATAACCGTAGGGATTTTTTGTGGTGTTTCTGTACTGCGACAAGCCGTATACCTTGCTTATCAGAGAGACTTGGTGTGGAGGCGGGAGCACGCACACGTCGGGGATATCCCAGTCGCCTGTCTGGGGGTTGAAGGAGTAGGCGCGGAGGCGGTATATGTGCCAGTAGTAGAGAACGGGATCGCCGGCTACCAGATTCATGAGGTCTCTGAAGCCGTCTACTTCACATATATGCGGGTATCTCGGGATTAGCCAGTCTACCAACACGAGCCTGTTTATGGGCCACTGCCTCCCCCGTTCGCCGACGCGTGAGTAGCCTACCCAGCTTCCGTTTACCTTGGTAAAGACGTGTTGTGAGTATACGCAGTGGTAGATCTGCATGGGCCACTGCCTACATGGGTCTGGCGGGGCGTACCACGCGGTGATTAAGCCCTGCATTGACCCGTCGACAGCCGTTGCGAACCCAGCCCACGATCTGGACCACGAGTAGGGCGTCTCGTAGGCCAGTTTGCCCTTTGCGCCAGCCTCCTCATAGTGATCTGCCAGCAGTACGCCGTTGTTATCCACTGCGCGGAGATACGTGGCGAAGGAGTCTATCCACGTGGCGTGTCCGCCTAAGTTGAGCCTCCAGAAAACAGCGGCGTTTAACAACGTCGTAGAGCCCAGAGGCATGTATATACGTACGGAATCTCTACTTATCACGCCGGGAAGCCCCGAACCTGGGGTGGGAATATCTGACGTGTAGGCGGCTATATACGGCGTTAGCATAAACGGCGTCTTCTGCGCAATTGAAGACAGAGTCGTCTTCCAAACCCACCTGTCACCCACCCACGTGGCGTTTCCCACTGAGTCAATGAGAAAGCTCTGAGGAGGCCTAACGGCTCCCCAATCGTCGCCAGCCGCCACTACGCGGGATATATACAGCGGGATTGGCTTAGGCGGCCGCAACTCTACAAACCCCCATTTTTCAGGCGTCGCCAACACAATTATCCTGACTGAGGAAGAAAACGGCAAATTATGCACATAATACACCACATCAGAGCCCATATCCGTCTCCACCGTAGCCCCACCAAAGGGGTAGACAGGTCTGTCTGTGTAATGCCATGGGTTTGGAATCGTGGCGTTTACGCCGTGTCTAGTCACGACGGAGCCTGGCTTAAGGCCGTTTATTTCAAGCGCCGCCCAATACATGGGCGAGGAGCCGGAAGCCACTACGTTTTCCTTCGTAAACGGCACGCAGTTCGGCCAGGTGTTTGTGGTCGGTAGCTCGGCACAGAGCGGGTTGTAGCCGAATCTGTCCGGCCTCACGGCGGCATAGATGTACCTCGTCACGCTGTATTCCACGCGGTCGCTGGGCACCGTAAATACCATCGTCTCCTTCTTGCGTGGAGGCTCTCCATTTACTTTGTAGTAATAACGCGTCTCTGTCTGCGTGTTGTTGCCGTAGCGCCACGTAGCTGTACAGCGGTACTGCCCTAGATCCCAGGTGCCGCTCCAGTATTCTACTGTTATTTCGTAGGTGAGATCTCTATTCCACCTGCCGCTGTAAGCCCATTCCGCTATGTACGCCACAGTCGTGTTGTAGAAGGTGTAGCCCCACACCTCCACTCTGCCTGGGTTTCCGTTAAATGCCACGAGAGGTATGTCGCTACCGCTATAAGGCGCATATGCCGAGAAGCTGAAGCTGACAGGGACTGGGGCTGTCGTGTCAACGGAGCCGCCCCAAACCTCCTCACAATTCACGCTCTCCAAAACCCACTGCGCCGAGGCCGCAGAGACGAGGAGCAACGCCACGAGCAGATACCTCATGGCCGGGAGACGGCTCTCCTCGGAAAAACCTTATTTTACATCCGGGGGGTTGGGGGGCTCGATTACCGGAATGTCGTCCTGCGTCCCAACGCCCAGGTCTTCATACGGACATGTCAGCGGCGCGGCGAGCGGGTAGTCCACCACCAGGATATACGCCGCTGAGACCGGCGCCGCGGCGTACAGCCTAGCCACGCCGCCTGTGGCGTCGTAGAGGAGGGCGTGCTCCGCCTTAACCAGCTCCACAAGTTGCGCGTCGGCGCCTACCATGGGGTCCAGGCCGACTGCCGGAGGCCTGCCCCAGGCTTTGTAGAGGCTGTAGAGCCAGTTGTAATACTCGGTGGAGTTCCTCGGCACTGCGGCATATACCTCAAGCCAAGGCAGAGGATCGAGGGAGTGCCTCAGCTCGACTTCGTACAACACGTAGGGCTCGCCGCGCGGCGCCGCCACGCGCCTACAGGCAGTTACGTTGAGGAACAGCTGGTAGAGAACATTCCGCCCCTCCCTCTCCAGCCTGTAGCCGAGGGGGATGGCTATGGGAAACAACACCCACCGCCTCTCAGAGGAGTCGTGTGCCGTGACGTTGACCATCTTCACCCTCACTATGTTGACGTAGAGCCGGAAGTGCGACAGCTTCTCCGTCCTCGCAAACGCCGGGAGGTTTTGGGCGAGCCAACTCTTGGCGTTGTATAGCTGATCCGCCAGGCTGAAGGTTGACAACACAGGTACATGTACTGCTGTGTATAACACGGCAAAGGCCACCGCAGCCAACGCGATCAGGCCGTACGCCGTGGACCACATATCAACCCCAGTAACACTCCTTGACGAAGGTGGCTCTGGCGTTCATGGTGCCGTCTTGCGACTTGAACCCGACGGAGATGGAGGGGTTGCTACCTGTGTAGACGTCGTTTTCAGGTCCATCTTTATTCCACGTGTATATCAGCGTCCCGTCTGCGTAGATCTCGTGCCAAAAGCCACCTTGTGAGCGCATCCGCCTCAGCTCCGGCTTTTCTTTAAATGAAACAAGCCACACCTCGTCTATGTAAAGAGCGCCGTATGTCGAGTCGCAGGCGCGGCAGTCTTCCCAGGCGAGGAGGAAGTCGGCGAAGGCGCCTGTGTCTGAGACTGTGAAGTAATCTCCGCGCGGGTTGACCGTCACCGCGGCGCTAGATCTGCCGCTCTTCCAGTTTGGCGTGAGGTCGAAGATCTTGAGCGATACCAACTGTCTCAAGTCTTGCGTGTTGTTTGTGGTGTAGACGCTTGCTTTGATAAGGTCTGTGATTCTCGCCGTTGCATACGCCTTGAGCCACCTATCTACATAAGGCGGGGCGTAGATGTGGACGCGGTAGGCGCCAGCTCTAAACGCGCGGAAGGAGAAGCTACCAGGTATGGCTAAATCGCGGCTTGCCACAAGCATACCCTTCTCGTCGTACACGTCGACAGTCGCGAGGGTGCCGTTGGCCACGTTAGTGAGCAACTCCACAGTAAAGAGACAGCCGGGGCCGCGCCAATCTGCCGAAGTCTCGAGCTCAACAGCCGGCTTCCTAAAGCCGATCTCCCTGCCGACCTTAGGCTCCAAACCTCTACACGAGATGTGAACCACACCCCCAAAGACCCACACGTACATAGGCTCAGGAGCGCACGAATACATCTCGTTGGTTCTCAACGGCTTGCCCTCCACGTAGGCCCACCCGTACCTCGCCACCTCCCTAGTGCCTAAATACAACGAGGCGTAGTTGCCGTATTGAATAATCCTATATTCTCCGACTAGCTTGAAGGCGCAGTCCGAACAAGTGGGCACCGCCGAGGGGCCCTCGCCCACAAGAAACAACGACGCGATTACAGCCGCCGCAAGAGCCATGAGGCCGGCGAAGATGAGGATGTCGCGAAGGAAAATCATGGGCAACGATATTGCGCCAACAGCCACCTGCCTCTTGACGTCAGCCCAACTGGCTGGCAATTTGGGTCGAGTTTTGCGTCAAACGGCGGGGGGCACCAAAGGCCTGTGTAGGGGTCGTCGCCGATTCTGACCGGCGCCCTGGCGTACCTCACGCAACGGTAGCCGCCTGGATACACCTCGAAGACTGCCGCAAGCACACCGGACACCCCCACCGCCCTTCTAAACGCCTCCACGTCGCTCCCGGCGTATTCCACTGCGTACAGCCTGCCCGAGGCGTTGTAGATGTAGATGCGCCTAGTTGGCGCGTCGTCAGACGGCGCTATAGGCGCCTCGACGACCTTGGCCGGCATAAACGGCTTCAGCGCAAGCGCAACGAACACAAACAACGCCGAGAGCGCGGTTATAAAAACCGCGGCAGAGACTAGGTCCTCCACGAGAGGACGAAGCCCAAATGGGAAAAACCTTACATCCCCGCTACACGTGATAACGGCAAGAAGTCAAAACCCAGGGAAAAAGTGAGGTTATTCCTCCGCCCTCTTCTTCCTGTACACAACGAAGGCAAATGCGATGCCTGCCAGCGCCGCCAGCAGAACTGGCAAGAGGTCGAAGCCGCCCCCCTCCGTGGCTTCAAGACTGGCAGAGCGAAGTTCTGCCAACTCCGCCTCCAGCCGCGACATCTCCGCAGTATGCGTCTTGTTTAGCTCCTGTAACCTGTTCTTAAGCGCCTCGTTTTCCCTCCTCAGTTCCTCTAGCTGTTTTTTCAAAGACTCGTTCTCGGCCTTAGCCGCCTGTAGGTTTGTGGTCAATGCCGTGATGACAGATTCCTTCTGTCTCGCGGCCTCCTCCAACGCCCGTCTCTGCGCCTCGAGCGCCTCTACTTGCGCCTTGAGCTGGGCGATGAGGGCAGAGGCTTGGGTTAAGTTCGCCTCGCCTCTCTGAAGTTGCGTCCTCAGCAGTTGCACCGCGGCGTTTAGACGGCGTATCTCCTCCAAAAACATGACGTTGGCATCTGGCACTTTAAACACGGTCTTTGTGGCTGGGTCGAGGTACCAGCCAGCTGGGATGTGACCTGTGAAGGTGCCGACGGGCGTCACCACCGAAACGTTGGCGTTGACAAAATCCACATAGCCGCCATACGCCGCAAATCTAAGCGGCAGCCACCTCAGCCACAGCCACCACCTCCCGTCGGAGGAGCAGTATATATCTGCAAGCCAGAACTCCCCCTCTTCTACCACGGAGACGTTCAGCACGTCCACAGCCACGTATCTACACTGCGCGTAGAGGTACTGCATCGCCGCTTGTCTTTCGGCGTCTAAACCGACGAAGGAGATGCCGTGTTGGACGATGTAGACATACCTCCCGCCTTCATACGCCGTAAAGTGGGTGGCGTTATATGGGTAAGCCGATATCAACACAGCATGAGGCGGGTGCCAACTAACGTACTGCCCAAATACAAGCGTAGCAACTAACGCCACGTTTAACACCACCAACACCCAGCGCATGCCAACACACGTCTATAGGCGGATAAACCTAACCTTACCTCCTGACCAAGACGTCAAGCGCGGGAAAAGACGACCACAAGACTCGGCGTCCAGACGTCGTTGATGGGGAGAGGGAGTAGAATAATGTCAATATTTGAGGAGAAAAAGAGGGGTGGTGGAGGCGGAAAGGGGGTTTTTACGAGATGCCTACTGTGACGACGCCTTTGGCGATTTGTACGGCCTTGCCGCTTTGAGCGTCCACCGCATATATGACATAGGTGTACTGCTGTCCTGGCGTGAGAAAGGCGGTGAATCTGCAGGTGGCAGACTGACCGGCCACGAGGTTTAGGGCGTTAGGCTGGGCATTTGTGGAACCGCCAGTAACGCAGGTGCCTTGTGTAAGGAGCTGCCCCTGTTGCCCGGTGGGTCCTGCTCTTATGTGCAACCCGCTGAGTCTGCCGTTAAGAACCTCCACGGTTACGTCGAAGCCTCCTCTGTCGGCAGTTACGATTGCGTTTGCCCTCAGCGACTCAGCTGCCGACTTGCCTATGCCTTGAAACGTCAACACGCCAATCACGCCCACTATTATAAACGCGGCGGCTATTAACAACGCCTCCACCGACGTCAACCCCCTCATTTTGGGTTTAGTTTTGGTGGCCATAGCCGTGAGTGTGGGGGAGGGGAAAAACCTTGCAAACACGTCATACACCAACAGCGGAGACACTGGTTGAATACAGCCTAACTGCGCCATGGGGTGAAAGAGCCATGACAAGGCGAGAAAGGCGGGTCGCAGAGCGTGTTACAACACAGCCATCAACGCCTGTTGAAGGGCGAGGCCTATTGTGCCTCCTATCAGCGTGGATTTGTGTATCCCCGTGGGTATCATGAACACCGCCGCATAGCTGGCGGCTATCAACGCCATGGCTATGGACAACACTGCTCTCACCTCTTCGTAAGGAGGCGGCGTGAAGAAGGGGTTGTAGCCGCCTTCCACGGCCGACAGCTGCTTAACGGCGGAAGACACGGCAAGCGCCACAACCAACACAGCCGCTATGAACAATACAAAATACGCCGCGGCTTGTCTCGCCATTCTCCTCACCGCGGCGGTCTCCACGTCTATAACAGACTGTATATACTCAACGGCCTTAACCGCCGCGCCGCCTCCGGCCTCCGTCAATGCCCTGTACATAGCCTTCGCCAACACGAAGTACCTAGAGGGTATGAAGTAGCCGTAGGCGATTTTGGCGGCCGTGCGGTATCTGCCGACCAGCCTCCCCAATATCACGTCTGGAGGCGCGCCTTCTTTAAGCATGGCGGCCGCAGATCTGAGCATTGGCGGCACCTCCCGCCGTATGTCAAACCACCACAACCTGTCCTTCGCGAAAAGCCATATGTAGGCAATGACGCCGAAGACGAGAAAGGCGGCTGGGGGATGGAAGAGGCCGGCTAAAGCCGCCGCAGTAACGCCAGCGAGGATAGACCACTCATACGTCTTCCACAGGTTCAGATCCATGGGGAACGCTAAAAGCGCCACTGCGGCCAAGGCGGCGGTTACGCCGAACACCAAGACGAATAGTAACGCCGGATCAACGGCGAATACTCCCACGGCCCAGAGGAAGAGGAAGAAGAGGGGTAGGAGGAAGATGGCGCCGAGCGACGAGGTAACAGACTCGTACAGCCTCATCTTAGCCTCGGTCTTGGCCACGGCGATGGCTCTCATGGACTCTAGGAAGGAGTGGACGAGGATCTGCCGATCTACACCTGCCTCTTCCTGCGCCAAGGCGTAGCCGAACTGCCTGGCTGTCTCTATTTTGTCCTCTAGAAAATGCGCCGAGGGCGTCGGCATAAGCGAAGCCACGAAAAGTCTCCTAGCCTCGACCTCGTCTAGCTCCGCAGTGTTGAAAGAGGCGTATTTAAGCGCCTCGTTGCCAGACGTGGCGCCTAGATACGTGGCGAAGACGGGGGCTGTTGATACGTAGAAATCCTCCTGCCTCATGAAAGAGGGGAGGAATGAGAGGAAAAACGTTGGGTTCAGCGGCGCTATATTAGGTTGGAGAGCACCTCTCTTATGTGTGTCAGTTTTCCGGCGTTTTCAACAGCCTTAGGGATCTCTTTTACAACATCAAGGACGGCGGCCCCGGATGCCGCTCTGCGTATGACGTAGTCTACCACCATGTCTAAGTGCCTAGAGAGGTCTATATGCCGCGCGATATGGCGCCAGTCTTCAGCCTCGAGCCAGATGCCGTGTTTTGCCAGCTTCAAAACCGCCTTGAAAAACCTCCGCTCCTTCACGCCCAGCTCCTTCGCCAGCTCGCTAATCCACCTCGCAGTGGAAAGAACGAAGCCGCGTCTAAGCGCCTCCCTCTCCAGTCTAGACATCTGCGCGTTCATCTTCACGCGCTTAAGCGCAGACATCACTTGCTTAACGCGAGCAACTTAAGCGCCAGCTTCACAAACGGGTCGTCGCTGGCCTCCAGCGTCTGGACCAGAACCTCTCTCGGGAGCGACTGTATTACCTTCTCCGCCACGTCAGGCGGCATCTCCACAAGCGCCCTTACGAGACAGAGCTGCCACGTCTCCGCGAGGTTGGCTTGACCTTCTGCCACCACTTCAAGGCCGAGACGCCGGTGGAGGGTATGTACCTCCTCGCTCTTTACTTTCATCTTCTCCTCTTTTCCGTCGCCAACACTCTCTCTGCCGTCGTGTTCCCTAGGGGCTTCTGCCTGCCTCAGGACCTCCGCCAGCGATTTCTTCTTGTTAAGCATAGCCGCCTCTTCAAGCGGAAAGATAAACCTTGTAGCCGAAGCGTTTAGCCTCTTCGTAGACGTACTCCCTGAGATCTATCCTACCACCCCACACCGTCTCCAACACAGCTCTTCTCGCGGTTGCGGGATCCTCCGCCTCGGAGGCCTTCAGCAGAGCCTCCACCCTCAGCGCAAGCTCCTTCTTTAGGTCGTTTTCATACATCTCGCGCACGTAGGCGGAGATCTCGGGGGCGAGCTCCGCGAGATCGGCGGCTTCAACCTCTCTGCCTCTCGCCACAACCGCCTTGACCTCTTTCACAAACCTCACGCCGCCTACGGCGGAAAGCTGGATTATCAGCGTTCCGTCTAGCCCCTCCGGCGGCGCCTCCGCCTCCACAATGCGTAACACCGCGTCTTTCACCGCGTCGGCATGCATAGTGGTGAGAGCTCCGTGGCCAGTCAGCTTGTAGTTTACGAGCGTACGGAGCTCCTGCGGCGTCCTGGCCTCCGCCAACGCCACGAGGGTGTGCATGGTGCCGTATCTCAACGCCTGGTCAAGCGCCATCCAGAGCTTGTCTTCGCTAGGGACGGATAGATGCAGAAGCTGTCCCTCCAGCGGCGCCCAAATCTCGCGGGCGCCGCGCTCGATGACAACAACCTGAAACCAAGGCGGCGTCAGATACAGAAGCTGATTCAGCTGCGTCGTCTTGCCCGTCCCCATGCTACCGCTAAATATTACGGAGCCCCTAGTCTCTAACACAAGAGAGGCAAAGGCCAGCACCTCAAGCCCCTCAGGCCTGTACAGCTCGGCGTTTTTAGCCTCCTCGACCTTGGGCTTATTGACGTATGGCTTCAGCAACGGTTTGGAGGGCTTGGGGTAGGCGGAGACCTTCCGGATGTTTACGTTAAACTCAAGAAGGTCAGCCGCGATCCTTGCCTTGTATATCTGGTCCTCTCTTGTGAGCATTGGGCGGTCCATGGTGAGGGAGGGCAGTAGCTGCTTCACCACCACATACATAAGCGGGTCCGGGATCACGACGTTGGTGGGGAGCCGGAGCTCGTTTCTAACGGCTATGACACGTCTGTACCTCCCCAGCTCTATCGTCTGGAACTTGATGTATTCCAGCTGCTCTTTCAGGTTCTTGGGTATGTAGGTGTATTTAGCAACCGGCGTCACGGGTTGGGGGATTACGATTTCTGTGAGCATGGGGTCCCGCATCAAGGCCTCCAGCGCCCCGTAGCCCATGTACTCCCGGGCGCCGGACCACCTGTCTAGGAGGTAGTGGACCACGTCGCGGTGGTCTTTATACAAGGCCCATATGGAGCGGTCTCTTAACCCCTCTGCGACGGATTTCATCAACTTGGGGTACTCCCGCTCGTCGGGCGGCACCGCGCCTCGGAACATCACTAAGAGCAGTGCGGTCTGCAGGTCGTCGGGGAGCTCGGGGTCGATTACGACATACATGAGGTCTTCGGTGATGCAGAGGTCTGTCCTTACGCCTCTGTCTACTACTACGCCCTCTTTTCTAAGGACGCATCTGGATCTAAGCGCCGCGTCGGCGTATGCGTAGATCATGCCGTCTTTATGCGAGATACCACGTGGTCCACCGCTTTCTTGTTTTCGCGGTCTCGAAGCACGGCGCTGGCAATGGACTCGCCGTAGTACTCCTTGATAGACACCCTCTTCAACACCACGGGAGCTATCTTTTTCGCCATTTTGAACTCCTCCTTCTCCACCATGTTTACAACCACCAGCGAGGCATATGCCATGTACCGCCTGTATTGCTCAGCCTTGACGTCTGAAATCCGGGAGATCAGGCGGCGGTCTGCCATGAATACGTTGTAGGTGCCTATGCTCTGGAGTTTGGAGAGGAGCTCTGTCCTGAGGGCGGCGGTGGTGTCTATGACAACGGTGTCTACCGGTATTCTGAGTCTAGTCACGTATCTCGGCATATACTCCGTCCACTCCAGAAGCGCCTCCTCGAAATCCCCCACCACGTCGTTGCCCATCCTCTGGTAGAGCTCATACGCCTCGTACCCCGGCATTAGGTACAACATGGGGGAGATTTTGTGAATGTAGGGAACGGCGCCTTTTAGAAACGGCGCTAACCAGCCCGGCCTCCGGGGGGCTCTAAACAGTTGGGAGAGGTCTGCCTTCTCCCAGTCCATATCCACCAGCAGGGTGTAGCCCTTGGCTACGGCAAGCACGCTAGACAACGTCGTCTTCCCCACACCTCCGTCAAGCGAGGTGACTACCACTATCTTCAGCGGCCTCATAGCCTCTCGGCGATTTTCTTGTACACAAACTCCGCCGCTACCCTCCTCAGGCTTTCGCTGTCAGCCACGGGGCCTACGGCTTTCTTCAACTCGGCGAGGACGTAAGACGCCGTTTTTATGTCGGAGAGCTCTGTCAGCCGCAGAAGAGACGGCCTTATTTTAACCCCGCCGCCTTTCACGTTTAAAAGCGCGATCTTAGCCGCTATGCATATGTCCTTAAACATCTCGTAGAACGACACGTCTCTGCACGTCCTCTCCACCTCCCTCAGAAACGCCTCGGTAGCTCCGTCAAACATAGCACTCCTTGAGCTTGTCCGGTTCTTCAATAACCCTCTTCAACACCTCCGCGAAGCCGCCGTCAAGCTCCAGCTTCTCCCGCAGAATCCTCGCCAGCTCCTCCACAAGCCACATTCCCGACGCCGTTGAGACCACTCTCTGACTGCGCGTCTTCTTCTCAGCTACGCCGGCGGTCAGCCTCCTTATGACCACTGCCGGCTCTTCGCATATGAGGGGGTATTCGTCGCAGAGCCCGGCGAATCTTATGACCTCAGGGTTTATCTGAAATAGAGGCACCTTATCCACCCTGGTGGCGAAGTCTATAAGCGTCTCGACGGCGGATCTCGCCTCGGCTCTTGGGAACCTCCGCGTAAAGGTCGCCGCAGGGCACTCCAACGCCCCCGGCTTAACCCTTCCGTAAACCACGTCTAGACCTCCATCAAGCGACGCTACGACGTAAACCACCACGAAGGAGTCTCTCCCCCTACAATATGAGGAGACCTCAGACGGCTCAGCCATATACACCTCCTTAAGGAGGTAGACGCCTCTCTGAGGCATCCCCCACCGCATCCTCCACCCCTCTCCAAGCCGTGCCTCCACCTCCCTCAGTACAGACGCCATAGTCCTACGACGAAACGTACAAACCCCCGGCGGCTGACTTTTTTGTACAACCCGCCGTTTCGTACACGACATTTGCCCGGCGCCTAATGGCGTCAATGTGAGGTAACCTCCCGGTGTCTAGCCAGTAAAGCCACTCCGCCAAATGCCTGTTACGCCTATCTCTCCACCTGGTCCACGCCACCCACGAGTAGCCGCGACTCCACCCAAGCTCTCTAAGCCACAGTGGAAACGCCTCGCGAAACACCTCAAGAGGCTTATGCCTAGGCACCGCGGAGACCCAGCTAAACAGAGAGGCGGCTCTGTTTCTCCAGACGCTTCCCACATCTCTAGTCAACGTAGCCAGTAGAAAACAGGGAGAGACCTGCAGACGGACGGCAAGCCTCTCGTCGTTTGGCGTGTAAAGCCACCTAGCCCTGGCCCCAGGATCCACATAGCCGCTTTCTACAAACAACCTCCACTCTCTGCGGCAGGGCCCGCCCACCTCAAGCCCCCTTAGCCCTATGCTCGCAACGCCCGGATTCTCCAGGATGTAACGCGCTACATGATCCATATCAACGGCGACATGTCTAAACCGCCTTACAAGCTCCCTTATAAAATCATCCCCCAGCAAGGCTACCCAATCCTCCACATCGCCGTGGAGAAATATGCAGGGGTCAACCCTCGGCTTCAACACGTCTTATGCTACACTCTTATTAAGCAAATTAAAGCATAGGATAACCTCAAGTCCCGGCTTATTCAACCCTTTTCTCCCGGCTAAGCGATTCGATAGGACAAAGATGATTTTAACGCCAGTCTTAGGTTTATATCAGACCTCTTATACCTCATCCACAATAGCTTGTAAAGTGGACTAGCACCATCCAACGGGAATTTTACACTACTTGAATTGGTCTAAATGACTTGGATCCCCATATATCCTGTCCTAGCTAGAGCGGTGCTTGGATCGACATACATCGCGACGCTACCTGTGGTACCGGACATGGGACACATCTCCAGGCGATATCTTGAGTTGTGTAGGAGGTATCTGGTCGACTGCGGCTTATCAACGTACTAAAAGGCTCCACGTATAAGCTACCACCGGACTCTTAAAGCGTTTTATAAAGAAGTAGCCCGGCCGGGATTCGAACCCGGGCCACGGGGTCCAAAGCCCCGCATCCCAAGCCGGGTTTTTCCTTTGGCCGCTAGACGACCGGGCTCGTATCTGTTTTTCCACTTGGATTTAAGTTTTTTCGCCTCGCCAACGTGCCGCCGAGAGAAGATTTATATACAGGTACTTGAAGGTATATATGGAACCTATGATCTCTATAACTGTGTCTACGCCACACGTGGCTGAGCACCTCTACCGACGGATCATCGGCGAGATAAAGGCCAGCGGCCGACACGTTGCCGTCTATATAGAAGGCAACACGATCCGCATCCCCTACGTAGCTGGCCTGGAGGATGTTATATGGCGGGTTGTTAAGAGCTCACCTCTTGCGGCGTTTTCCAGCATAGATTTAAAATAGTGGGACAACAGTTTTGTGCCTGTTGTAAGCAAGCCCTGCATCTTCGCCGCGTCTTGTTCAGGGGATCTGGGGGATACCGAGGTCTTGTGGTTCGGCAGGAAGCTCTGTGTCTCAAAAGCCTCAAACATAATCAAGGTCTTCGGCGCCTTGGAGACCGCGCTGAGTTACATAAACACAGCTGCGGTTACATGCAGAAGTCAGAGAAGGTGCTTGGTTACGGCGTACTGGGCTCTCTTCAACTTAGGATTTTACCTATCCACCGGACAGGACAGATACTACAGCACAAGCCTCCACATGCTTCGAAAAATTATAAAATGTCTCTACCCACTCCTTCCCGACACACCGCTTGGTTGGATAATCTGCCTAGACAAATGTTGCGCGACGATAAACAACGCACGGGTGTGGGTGAGGTGGGCAGAAAGGAGGATGGCGGCTGTAGATGAGGGCAGAGAGGCGATACTGGTGCTTAACCACCTCGGAAATCTGCTCTTCGAACTCATGAGGACATGTAAACACGGGGTCAAAACCCAGGAGAGGTACGTCGTCGTAACCCCGCGACCCACCAACCCCACCGTGCCGAGTTGGTGGGATGAAAAAATTTAAACACAGGAGAACATAAAAAAGGCGGGGCCGGTAGTCTAGCGGAAGGATGCCCAGCCGCGTGGGCCCTCGGCCCGCGGCGCATAGGCCTTGCACGCGGGCGAGCCCGGGTTCAGGAGGATCCGCCCAGAAATCCCGGCCGGTCCACCATCTTTCTCCTGGCGTGTCCGCTCAACCGCTGTTGGATCTCGGACATAACCCCATGAATATTAGCACCTAACTCCATTATTTATAATTTCAGAAATCTTTATCTACCAGAGAAGTAGTTAATTTTATGAAAGCAGAAATTGTAGCGAGAAAACCTCCCGTTACGGCTACGCCGGAGATGAGGATTAAAGACGTTGCTAGAATCATGGTGGAGAAGAGAGTCGGCCTTGTGGTTGTAGTGGATAGTCGCCAGCCCGACGTGACAATTGGCGTCGTGTCTGAGCGCGACGTAGTGAAGGCTGTGGCCAACAACGTGGATGCGAACCTTCCCGTGAAGGAGATAATGACCTCGCCCGTGATAACAGTGGAGGGGGACGAGCCCTTATGGAACGTCGCTAAGATAATGCGTCAACACAACATCAGACACGTGGTGGTAACAAAAGGCGGCAAGCTCTTTGGAGTAATCTCGATACGCGACCTCGTTTCGGAGGAGTCCGTATTAAAAAGCTTGATAGAATACGGAGTTCCAGAGGAGCACAGACCCAGCGCAGATTAAACTTATAAACACGTTTTACGGTTTTTTCGTGGAGCGTATAGTTGTGGGTTACGACGGTTCCCCCCAGGCAAAGAAGGCTCTCCAAAAGGCCAGGACTCTTGCCGAGAAGTTCGGCTCCAAGATCTACGTGATCCACGTGATAGATACCGCCGTCTTATCGCTGTCAGATATGTTCTCGTCTCCTGCAGTAGTCGCAAGCCTGAGGGAAAAGGCTGAGCAGCTCGTGAAAGAGGCGCTTGCAACTCTTGGCGGGAGCGCAGAGGGGAAGGTGTTGGAAGGAGACCCCGCTCACGAGATAATTAAGTTCGCCAGGGAGGTCAACGCATCGCTCATAGTGCTAGGCGCCAGAGGTCTCTCCACAATACGGCGCATATTAATGGGAAGCGTCTCATCCAGAGTGGTACAGGAATCGACGATCGACGTCCTTATAGTCAAGGACCAGTAGCCTCAACGTATCTCAATAACGCCACGCACAAGAGGAGTAGCCGCGAGCAACAGCACAGCGCCGGAGAAGATAAAAGCTAGGTGGGGAGACAGGGTGTATAGATAAGCAACCACCACGCCGCCTACAATAGAGCCGAGGTACTCAAGGGCAAGCGTGGTGCCCATAACCTTACCCCTGTTTTCCGGCGTTATATAATCCCCAACTAAGGCCCTGCGTATAGACATGGAAACCTCAGAACCTACGCCAACTAGGATAGCTGCCGTCACCAAGGCAACCACGTTGGCCCAGATCCCCACCATGAAGTAGCCCACGGCCATGAGAAGGAGGCCTGCAAAGAGGGCGAACACGCGAGGCGCCTTGTCTATCACGGGCATAAGAACAAGGCCGAAGAATATGCCGACCGCAGTCGTCGCGCTCTGGATAACGCCCCACGACGTGTTGTCCAGCCGCACAACGTCGGTTGCATAAAGCACGCCGAATGTCTGAAGCGCTATGCCTGCAAGAGACATCAAGAAGCCCAGAAGCGTCACATATGCTATAAAGGGCGGCAGGGAGAACAAGCCGGGCCAGAAGAAATATGACTGCAGGATCTCCTCGGCGAGCTTCTCCCTGTTCACAGGCTTAACCGTAATGGTTTCTTGAAGAGCTCTCATCCTGAGTAGAGCCACCGTGACGGAGATTATGCCAGAGATCACGAAGGAGAGGCGCATCCCCAGCAGGCCTAGGTGGTCTAGCAGATAGCCCCCCGCAGGTGGCAGGAAGAGCCAAGGCACCTGTGGGAGGACCGCAGTTAACATCATGCCGCCGCCTCTCCTCTCGGGCGGGAGCGAGTCTAGCAAAATGGCCGTGAGGGCGGGCTGGTAGAAGTGGAGAGCCCAATCCACCACGTAAACCACGGCGAACTGCCTCCAGTCTTGCACAACAGCGTAGAGAAACTGGACGACGGCTATGCCCCAGGTCCCGATGACGATGGACCTCTTTCTTCCGATTATATCAGTCAAGACGCCGCCTGGTAGAATTGTAAGCAAAACGGCGAGAGAGCCCAAGGCCCTCACTGCGCCGATCTCGATTTCGGAAGCCCCCAACATCTGCAGGTACTTGGAGAGGTACGGGAACGTCAGGGAGCCTGAAATAGCGAATAGAAACCAGGAGATAATCATGGCGCCTACGTTTCCCTTGAGCCAAAACGACAGACCCACGACGCCGCTGAAGCCGCGGCGCTTTATAAATTTTGACGACAAGTTTAAAAGGGGGGGCGAAACCCACCGCGATGAACAACTGGCTCATCTTCGCCATAGCCCTTGCCGCAACAGCCGCCGTTCTCCTCGCCACGATAGCCACGGGGGCCTACGGAAAAGAACCGGCGTACAAGCCCTACTGGGAGGACCCCAACAGGAGGAGCACAATCCTGACCGAGGCCTCCTCAGTCGGCATACTGGCACAGAGGGGCCCGCAGGGCGTGGTGGTGGTGGGCTACCGCGACCAGCTCAACGCCACACACCGCACAGAGCTACTCGCCGTCTTAAAAGAACTGCTCAAAGCCGCAGAGGGCTACACGGTGTATCTAGCCCCCTGGGCCACGGACAACACCACAAGAAGCTACCTGGCGATGCTCTACAACGGCCAGCTCACGCTCAGCGACTACCTACAAGGCAAAGTTGAAAACGAAACAGCCACCTCTCCCAAGATCGACCAGGCGTGGAGACTTGCCAACATGACTGCAAATGCATACGGCTCCTACCAGCCGCTTGGGGCGAGACGCATCGTCCAGATCCCTCCCATATACGTGGTAATCTTCCGAAACGATACGGCGTACGTGGTATATGAGCCCTTCACGCCGGGCCGCGACAAGTCCTTTACAGACTGGTTCCAGTGGGTGAAGACAGCCCTTGAGAACCTGAGGTCAGGTCAAGGCAAGGTAACTCCGTAAGACATTTCAGCGCCGCGGAGAGCTCCGTGCCCCACAACGCGCACCCCCCCGAGGCGAACCTGCGCTGTCGCGGACACGCCAGCGCGAGGGGATGGGAGGCGGGGCACGTGCTGAGGGCCGTCGTGCTCGCTACGCGGATCAATGCCGTCGGCTAGGTCTCCACACAGGGCGGGGCTGGTGAGACGGTGGTGGATAGCCGTGAGCGCCTTTTCGGCTTTGAGGCGGTGCTTGAATGGGCGTTTTAGGTAGCTGGAAGCCCTCTTGCTTGGGCCGGGGGATCACCTGGCGCTGGGGCGAGGCCTTTCTGGGGGTGTTGCGTTGAGCTTCACTACGCGTCCTCGCCACTCGACTTCTCTCGTGAGGAATCCCAGCACCACGGCGGCTAGGGTGTACACGTATGCCACGGCGGCGGGTATGTATAGGGGCGTGGCCGGGACGCCTAGGGCTTTTCTGCGCATGTAGCCCGCGATGGCGTATATGAGGAGTGCGTGGGGGTGGAGGGCCCAGGCGGCTAGCCAGATGGCGAGGGCGGCTAAGCCTGCCTTGACTGCGGGCGGGCCGAACCTGGCGGCCATGGCGTATTGTCTCTGAATCCATTTGAATAAGGTGCGTGGGCTGTCTGCCGGTGGGGGGCTTATTAATCTTAGGTATATGAAGCGTATGGGGACGCCCAGGGCCTTGGCTCTGGCGGTGGCGTACATGTCGTCGCTGACGGCGTTAGAGACGCCGCGCATCACCCTGGCCAGAGTCTCCTTCCTACCTGCGACGGCTCCTCCCCAGACGAACCTTTGGAGGCCCATCAGGACGAAGCCGAAGTCGCTGGCCGCGGCGGCCACCCATCCCCAGAAGCCCTTCCCCACGACGAGGCGGTAGCTGGTGGCTACGCCGTCGTGTCCCGCCGCGGCGGCGAGGCGCTCAGCGTCTGCAGGGGTGAAGTACACGTCTGAGTCGAATATAACCACGTGTTCACACTTGGCGTTGTTAACTATGTACTCCACCGCGGCGCTTTTCCCAGTTGTCGGGGTCTTGACGCAGGTGTCCTCTGCGCACTCGTCGTCGGCGTCTCTCACCACCACGGCATATCTAGAGGTGTGGCTGAGCGGTTGCTCGCGGCCGCGCGCTGGTATGTACACGCAGGCGGGCGCTCTGCCTGCGTGCCTCTTGACGTTGCGGATCTCCGCAAGCAGGGGGGCTACTATAAGTAGCCAGTCCATATGTGTCTCGTGGCATAGAGGAAGGCCAGGGCGCCCATCGCCGTGTTGATGTAGGGAAACCGCCAGTACCAAGCGGGGACTAGGTGGGGTCTCAGCGCTAGGTACAACGCGACGGCGGGGTAGAGGAAGGAGGGGGCTAGGAGGGGGTCGCGGGCGGTTAATATGACGGCGGTGGCCATCCAGTTTGCCGCGACGAATAGCATGGCCCCGCGGGGCCCCATGGCCACGGCGACTGTCTTGACGCCGGCTTTCTTGTCCGCCTCTATGTCGGGCACCGCCGACAAGGCGTGCATACCCGCCGTCCACGCCACGCCGGCCGCCCAGACCCAGACAGGCGGGAGGTTGCCCGAGGACAGGTAGTACCCAAGCGCGGCGGGCACTATGTAGAGCCAGTTGCTGTATGAGTCCAGGAGGGGTCTCGCCTTCAAGCGGAGGGGCGGCGCGCTGTAGGCGGTGGATAGGATGAGGTAAAGGGCCGTCAGCGCGGCGGCGGTGAGGTCAACTGCCAGCGGCACGGCGGCTAAGGCGGAGGCGGCGGAGGAGGCGGCTAGAAGCCGCGTGGCGCCGGCGGCTGAGCGCTCCGGCCCGAGCTTCTTTGGGTTCAAGAGGTCGGTGTCTAGGTCGAAGAGGTCGTTGACACCGTATAGGTACACGTTGGCAAATAACATGAAGTAGATCACGCCGTATATAAACAGCGGCTCGGCGAATTGGCCGAGCGCGGTGGCCCCGGCGCCGTAGCCTACCAAGAAGGGGCCGGCTGTGTACATCCAGAACCTGGGCCGGCTGTGTACAAGGATTCTGTAGACGGCGTAGCGGGGGTTCATATCGACACCACGTTTTTTACATAGAGCAACAGCACCTCCCCGAAGCGCGGCCTGACCTTGCGGTTGAGCACGACTAGGGGCCTCCGCCATATCAACATGGCGGTCCTCTTGTAGAGGTCTGAGGCCGTCTTTATGGCTGGTAGGAGCCTCCGGGGGATGTATCTATAGCCCTCCTCGGCGGCTTTCTGGATCTGTAGATACCTAGCGAGCTCGTATCTAATAACTTGGGCGAACTCCTCGGTGGGCTCCACCCCCCTCGCCCCGAACTTCGCCATGTCCTCGGCCGGTATGTAGACGCGGCCTAGGGAGAGGTCTTCGCCGACGTCTCTAATCATGTTTATGAGCTGGTACGCCCTGCCCAGCAACCTGGCGTATGGGTAAGAGGCGGGGGGGAGGCCCATTATTTTGGCCATGAAGAGCCCTATGACCTCTGCCGAGCCGTATACGTAGCGGAGCAACTCGCCGAAGGTTGCATATCTCTTCTTGTAGAGGTCCATCTCCATGGCCTCCATAAACGCCTCTATCCAGCTCCTCTCAAAACCCCGCCGCCTCGCCAGCCTGGCGAACTCGCCGATGACCGGGGGGCTTGCGGCGCCGTCTAACGACCTCTCCAAGAGCCTGTAGGCGCGGTAGAAGTCCTCCACCAGCGGCTCGGACCTGTCCACTAGATCATCCACGTATCTCACAAAGGAGTAGAGCACTGCCACCTCGTCTCTGACGGCGCTGGGGAACAAGACGCTTGAGTAGAAGAAGTTCCGGCCTTTTCTGAAGAACGAGTAGTGGAGACTAGACATAGTACCTGCTCAGCACATATGCCGAGGCGAGCACCGAGGGGACGCCTATACCCGGGTGGGTGTACTGGCCCACGTAGAACAGCCCCTCCACCTTCTTGCTTCTCATCAAGGGCCTGCCCAGCGCCGTCTGGCGTAGCGTGTGCCTCGGCCCCAACGCCGTGCATCGGTACGCCCCGTAGCGCTGACAAAAGAAACTGCTGGGGTACTCCACAAGCGCCTTCACGTCACCTCCCACGGCCATGGCGGCGAGCCTCTCCGCGAGGCCCCTCGGCCAGTACTCCGCACCGGGGGGCGACGGCACAAGGAGGAACAAGCTGGACCTTCCCGGCGGCGCCCAGCCCTCCTCGACGACAGAAGGCACGTGGATGTAGAAAGAGGGCAAGTCCGGCATCTCGCCGCGGCCCACCAAGGCGTTGAGGTGCTCCTCCCAGCTGGATATGTAGACCACGTGGGCAGGCCCCTCCCACCTACCGCCCGCAAGAACAGCCATGTAGGCCGATGGAGCCATCTTCAATCCGCGCCAGTAGTCCTCGTCGTAGCTCCGGTAACGAGGAGGCAACATGTCCTCCACGAGCTTGTAGTCTGCGTTGGCCACCACCACGTCTGCCTTGAGGAAGCCCTCTTGCGTGTGGACGCCGAGGACCCGGCCAGACCCCACCTCGATCCTCTTAGCCGCGGTGCAGGTCTTCAGCTGCGCGCCGTGTCGGGCCCCTATCTCCGCCAGGTTCTCCGCCACGGCGCCGAAGCCGCCCACAGGCGCCTTGACCCCCCTCACGAAGACGGAGTAGTTTAGGAGCAGGCCGTACAGCGCGGGGAGCTCCCACGGCGGACTGCCCACGAACATGCCGTCGTATTCCAGCAACCTCTTGATCAATGGGTGTTTAAACCGGGCGTCGACGTAGCTCTCAAAGCTCCGCATGTACCTAGCCAACCCGAGGCCCGATTTGGCCACCGACAAGAAGTCGAGCCAGCTGTCGTACTTCTTAAACAACATGCGCTCCACCACAGCGCTGTAGAGCCGCGCGGCGTCTTTCATCATCTCAACGAATCGGTCGCCGGCCCCCCGCTCCAGCTCCTCTAGGCGCTCAGGCAGGTCCTTACCCACCTCGACGCTGCCGAGCCGCCTATCTACAAACTCCATACTTGGCGCAAGGTCGACGACTCGGTAACGGCGGCCGCCGAGCTCTTGAAACACCTTATCTATCACGTCGTCCATCAGATACCACGTGGGGCCTATCTCAGCCCTGTAGCCTCCCACCTCGACCAAAGCCGACCGCCCCCCCAGCCGGCATCCCTTCTCCACTAAAACCACGTCGAACCCCTTCTTGGCTAGAAAAGCCGCAGCGGCTAATCCACCAAATCCTCCCCCAATTATTACAGCCCTCATGGCGACGGCTTGGATAGCCAGCTAAATCAACTGGTCAAATGATTTATTACAAAAATAAAGCGCGGAGCCTCCGAAAACCATTAAAAGGGCTCCCGCGGAGAGCTACCATGGAGTATTTAACATACGACGAGAGGTCGGTCCTTACGATGTTGATGACGGAAAGCTGGGCCACCCCCAGCTCCATCGCGAGGAAACTCGGCGTCTCCCGGCAGCTGGTGTGGTACACGCTCAAGAAGCTGAGAGAGGCGGGGGTCCTCGGCCCGCCTATGCTCTACATCAGGCCCGACCACGCAGGGCTTTACTACGCATTCTTCCAAAGCACCACGCGGATAACCCAAGACGCCGTGTTGAGGTTTGAGACCTTGGAGGGGGTCCACATCTTCGCCTTGCCCTTTAAGTCTGAGGAGGAGCTGAGGAGCCTCAGGGAAAAATACGGAAGGCCGTGGTTTATCCCCGGCTTGAAGCCCAAGCCGCTCACTGAACTCCAAAGAAGAACCCTCAAACTCTTCCTGAGAAATCCCTTACTATCCTCCACCGAGTTGGCCAGGGAGCTGGACATACCCCGCACCAAGGCGCGTAAGCTCGTGTCTTGGGCTAGGAGAAACACCAACTTCACCTACTGGGTAAATCTAAGCAGAGCAGGAATCACGGCCTTGGCAGTGAAGACCAGCGCCCCCCTAGGCGCATATGCCACTCGCAAATTCTTCAGATGCTTCGCATACGCCGCGGGCTTCTACGCCGTGGCCTTCCCAGACCTAGGCACAGCAGCGGAATTCGTAGAGAAGCTAAAAACCACCGACCACAAGGCTAAAATCCACGTAATAATCAACTACGAACTACAGCCACCACGGCTATAGCCGCGGCAAGCCGCAACCACATCAACAGCCGCAACGCCAGGAGACCCCCCAGACGCCACACGGGCGCCGCGACCCCCGCGGCGAGGGCCGGCGCGAACCTTGGCTAAGCCTTTCAAAGCGGCGAGACCCCCAGCGCAGACGCGGCGGCCTACGAAAAGACCACGCTCAAGATCTAGGCGAATAACATGGAAATCAGCAGATGCCGCCGTGCTTCGGGAGCCCGCTGGGGGAGCACGCCGCTGTCGTCCCCTCAGCCGCCTCCCGTCTACAAGGAGCTGAAGCGCCGCGACGACCCGGCTCAGCGCGAGGAACCCAGAGCATAGAGAGGCCAACTCGACGCAAGCCCCTACTTGACGCGTCCAGAAGAAGGAGAAGAATCCACGTCAAGTCGAGAGGAGATAAACCCACAGGTAGTAGAGCCCCACCGCAAACACGTAAGTTGTGAATAGTTTTCTCACCGAGCCGGACCCAAGCCTCGGCATTATGTATCTACTCGATATGTAGGAGCCGGCGAAGCTCCCCGCGGCTATGGAAAAAGCCAGCGGCAACTCCAACACGCCTAACGTTGCGTAGGTGGCTGTGGAGGCCAGCGCCGTTGGGAATATCACGCCCATGCTCATGGCAGCCGCCACCTTAGGGTCTAGGCTAGCCACCAGTATCAACGCAGGCACGAAGATGGTACCTCCCCCGACCCCAAAAAGCGACGAAGCCAAACCCCCTATCAAGATCAGGAGATGCCCAAGCCGGGGCGACTGCCTGCGGGGCCTCACGTTTTTCAACATTACAATGCCTATGGCTATTAGGTAGATCCCGTACGCCAGTTTAATCCACGTGCCCGAATACCTCACCGAGAGAAATGCGCTTGCGGCCGCGGCGGAGAGCGAGACCGCGGCATATCTTCCAAGCATCTTGAAGTCGATCAGCCTCCGGTAGTTGTAGATAGATGTGACGGCGGTAACCGCTATTGAGAAGAGACTAGCCGCCGCGGCTACTTGAAACGGAACCCCAGAAATGTTCAGCATAGGCACGATGATCACGCCGCCGCCGACGCCGATCAAGGGGCCGAGAAGACCGCCTAAAAGCCCCGCAACAACAGCGAGCCAATACATATATCCGCAAACATCCACATGATATATAAGTGATGAACAACCCCGATGGGCAGAACATGAAGACACTCGCATGGGCTGAAGTTTTTAAACTCCCATGTTAAGATACATATGGCACGCAGAAGGAAATACGAAGGTCTCAACCCCTTCGTCGCGGCGGGCCTCATAAAATTCAGCGAAGAAGGCGAGCTAGAACGAATAAAATTCACCCCCCGGGTAGCCATAGCGATCTCAGTAGCCGTCATAATGACAATACTGGCGCTAAACCTACTCCTCCCACCTATCTGAAGGAGCGACACGTAATTAAGCCGGCATCAAGAGACACCACGTTTTGAGGCAGATGAGTGGAAGAGAAGTGGTGCGGGGGGTGGGATTTGAACCCACGCAGGCCTACGCCACAGGGACCTAAACCCTGCCCCTTTGACCTGGCTCGGGCACCCCCGCCACTTTGGGTGATGTGGTGTGCTTAAAAATTTTCCACGCAGTAGGCGCCAGCGACTACTTTTAAAAGTTGCCAAAAGATGTGGATTTGGTGAAGATTACGGTGAAGATTTTTGGTCCGAAGTACTTCGGGCTTGATACTTACGACGTGGTTACCGTCGTTTTTGACGTGAGAGAGGTTGCAACCGTGGGCGAGGTTATGGACGTGCTGGACGGCATGTACCCCGGGTTGAAAAATAGGCTTTTAAGAGACGGGCAGATAATCCCGATGCACGACATTTGGGTTAACGGGCGCTCCATAGACTTCCTCCAGGGCTTAGCCACCGTTTTGAAAGATGGCGATGTGGTTCAGATAATTCCTCCCTTTGGCGGCTAGCGGCTCCAGTACACCACGTCTTTCTCTATGCGTCTAACGGCGCCCTGCTCCTCTAGGTAGAGCAGGTGGCTGTACGCCTCTCCTATTGCAAATATTTTGTTATACACATCGAATTGTTCAAAAGGCCCGGCGTCCCATGCCATCCTCTGGGCGATTTGGTAGGTGGTCATAGGCTCTTTTAATAGTTTCAACACCTCGGCAAGTCTCCTCTCGTGGTGGCTTAACAACTCGGCGACGCGTGTGGACAGGTCCGGTATCTCGTCGCCGTGTGCCGGGAAGGCTTTTGCGGCCCATGAGACCTTCCTGAGACTTTGTAGATATTCCTTGAGGGGGTTGAAGCCAGGTATTGGGTACCAGGAGATATTAGGCGTGATTTTAGGTAAGACGTGGTCTCCGGTGAAGACGCCGAAGTCGGCCGCATAAACCACGTGGCCGGGGGTGTGGCCAGGCGTCCACACGGCCTTGAGCCCGCAGTCAAGCGCGTCGCCGTCTCTCACAGGCCTCCAGTCCAGCTTCCACACGTCTTCAAAGGCCTTTCTAAACCGGGCCATGGGGTGCACCTTTAGGAATGCCTCAGCCACGTCTGGAGGCGCCCCGTGTCTTTTGTACTCCTCCGCGTACATCTTTGCAAGCTCTTCGAAAGATGTCGCGATATCCATAAGCTCCTTCTCCCCTATGTAGAAGTCCGGAGAGGCCACCTCGGCGAGGAACTGCGCCAGGGTTATGTGGTCTGCGTGAAAGTGCGTTACGTATACTTTCGTTATTTCGGCCGGCTTTATGCCCAGCGACTTAAGCCCCCTCACAAGCGAGAGGGCGGCGTCGTAGGCGGCTAAGCCGACATCTATGAGGCCGTACCCGTCTCCGCATCGCAGGACGTAGACGTTGACGTGGCCCAGCTCCATGCCGGGCAGGGGTATTTTGAGCCGGAAAAACGACATATATAGCAAATGTGGCGTGGTATATGTATTTTCCCATTGAAGAGCCAGACGCAGAGGGCCTCTTCGTGAAGAGACTTAACAGGTTCGCCGGCGTGGCTTTTATAGACGGCAAAGAGGTCCTCGTCCACATCCACGACCCCGGCAGACTACAGGAGCTCCTCTACCCGGGAGCTAAGATCTGGGTCAGGAGGAGACAGAGCGGAAAAACCCAGTACTACTTACTCGCCGTCGAGCTAAACGACGAGCTGGTACTAGTGGACTCAGCGCGACACAACAAAATTGCTGCATGGCTTATAGAAAGCGGCGTCGTATTACGCGGCTACCAGCTTGTCAAGTTCGAGCCTAGATTCGGTGACGGCAGATTCGACCTACTCCTCCGGAGCCCAAGCGGGTGGGAGGCCTTGGTGGAGGTGAAGGGGGTGACTCTCGAGGTCGCTGGGAGGGCGTTGTTTCCAGACGCCCCCACCTCGAGGGGGGCGCGACATATGGAGGAGCTGGCGAAAGCGGCGTCGGAGGGGTTCGAAACTCATGTGTTGTTTCTCGTCTTTAGGAAGAGGGCGGAAAAGTTCTCTCCCAACTGGGGTATGGACCGGAGGTTCTCGGAGGCGTTGAGACGCGCCTGGAAACGGGGAGTCTCCCTACATGCGGTGAAGCTCGAGATGTTTAGGTGGGGGTTGCGGCCGGTCGGGACCTTGCCTATTGATCTAGAGCCGCCTAGCTAGCTCCTTTAGGTAGCGATACACCGAGCCCCATATCTTGTCGTCGTTTCTTATCTTGTTTTCGAACTTCTCATAGCCGGCCCACACCCTGAAGGCCTTCTCGGTTTCCTCGTCCCACATGCCCGTCACGTCGCTTCTGTAGAAGCCGAGTCTCCTCAATATGTACTGAACCTCTGCCGCGACGTCTTTCTTAGCCACCACGTCGCTGGGGTCATCTCTCTGCAACAGGGTTAGTTCCCATATCTTGAAGATCCTGCGGAGCTCAGCCACGGGTTCCGGGTGGTCGTCAACCCTAATGTCTATATACACATCGCTGAGCCCTAGGTAGCCGCCGTTTGGCCTCAACACTAGCACCGCCGCAGACTGCTTGCCCCTTCTGTCGCCCCCCGCCTTTTCTCCCGCCTCAAGCGCCGCAAGTAGCTTATCCACCAGCTCTCCCCTCTGCGTCTCAAAAGCCCTGGCCATAGCCTCGATAACCTGCGGACCCGCGATAATGTTGCCAGAGGCTACGAAGCCGCTTCCGATTACATGGCCTGCGTACTCGGGACATTCCCTGCCGGTGAAGCCGTAGGCGTTACCTCTTATGTCAACTGCGCCGATTGCCTCTGCTCCTTACCGGGGTCCTGAGCCAGCGCCTTCTCCACGGCCTCCCTCGCCGTTAACCCCTGCCTTACTAACGCAAGTACGACTTCACCCAGTTTAGGATTTGCGTAGCATTGAGTGGCCACGGCGCCTACCCCCGCCTCCCCGTGGGGCATAAACGCGCCTACCGCGACGAATTTAGAAGCAACGGCCACCCGACATCAACGCCGTCTGTAGCTACATATAGAAAACGTCATGGAATAGGTATTGTCCCCGAATAAATATATACTGCCCACAAGACCGATATATGGAGCTGAGGAAGGGGATAAAACTCATCCGTGGGTCGCCTAATACCTTAATCGCCGGGAGGTATGTTGTCGACCCCGGCCAGCCGGCGGAGAGGGCGGCCGAAATCGTCGCCGAGGTGGGCAACACGCCGGTTGTCCTCTTGACGCATTTCCACGCGGATCACCTCACCGCCACGCCTGAGGGCGCCGAGGTCTACGCCCCGTGGGGCGAGGAGCTGTTGGTCTCCAGCGTCAAGGCGCGGCTCTTCTTCACACACGGTGTCTATGTGGTAAACGCGGTGTATAAAGGCAGAGACTTGGAGGTGGCCGGCTTGGTTAAGCCGGGCGACAGGGTCGGCCCCTTTGAGGTCGTGCCGTTGCCGGGGCACACCTTCGGCCATGTGGGCTTCTACGCCGAGGGGGTCCTCTACGCCGGCGATGCCTTGTTTGGGGAGAGAGTGCTGGAGAAATACGGCGTGCCCTACCTCATGGACGTCGACGCGTTTCTGGAGTCGCTGGAGCGCATCAAATCGCTGGAGCCCGAGACGCTGGTGATGGGGCATGGCCCCGTGGCGGCTAGCCGCAGGAGGATCGCGGAGATGATAGAGGCAAACAGAGCGGCTGTGGAGAGGGCGGTTAAGCTGGTGGTGGACGCGTTGCCGGGGGACCTAACCACCGTTTCGGTAAGGGTGATTAAGGCCGTTGCGGCTGAGCATGGGTGGGAGAACGTGTTGCTGACGATGACCACGGTGAGGGCGGTTTTATCAAAGCTGAGCAGAGAGGGTAGAGTTTACATTGATGAAAACAGCCTGTGGAGAATAAATTAACATTATATATAATGATAAAATTATTCTTACACATATATCTGTATTACTCTTTATTTACACTAAATCTTGCTTAAATAATTATATGAAATAAATCTTTAAATACCCCCAATTTCACTAGTATATGCATAAATACGTATACAGCTTCGAGGAGGCTGATTATAAGAACAAGAAGGTGTTTGGCGGGAAGGGCGCGAGCCTCATCCAGATGACTCAGCTCGGTCTCCGGGTGCCGCCGGGTTTTATAGTCACCACAGAGGCGTGTAAGAAGTTCTACGAGCCAAAGAAAGACGAAATAACGCAGCTTGAGGCGGTTCTTCTCAAAAATCCTCCTCCCGAGGTGAGAGACGAGGCGATTAAAAAACTACATTCCGTCATCGACAGCTTGGAGCTGCCGGAGGACATGTGGAGCCAGATAGTGAAATACATGAAGGAGCTGGAGAGGAAGACCGGCAAGAGATTCGGCGACCCCGAAAATCCATTGCTTGTGTCTGTTAGAAGCGGCGCGGCGGTTTCAATGCCTGGCATGATGGATACGGTCCTCAACCTGGGGCTTAACGACGAGACTGTCAAGGGCTTGGCTAAACAGACCGGCAACGAGTGGTTCGCCTACGACGCATACCGCAGATTCCTCCAGATGTTTGGGAAAATAGTGCTTTCAATAGACGAAAAGCTATTTTCCTCGACCTGGGAAGAGACGAAGAAGAAATACGGCGTTAAAGACGACCCTGACGTCCCCCTAGAGGGCTTGAAGGAGACTGTGGAGAGGTTTAAGGAGATCATAAGGCGGGAGAGGGGAGGCTTCCCACAGGACCCGTGGGAGCAACTACGCCTCGCTGTCAAAGCGGTTTTTAGGTCTTGGATGAGCCCGCGGGCCATCTTCTACAGGATAATTGAAAAAATCACGCCAGACGTCGCAGACTGCACAGCTGTCAACGTGGTGACGATGGTCTTTGGAAACGTGGGGTGGGACTCGGGGACCGGCGTCGTGTTTAGCAGAGACGTGGCCACAGGGGAAAATAGGCTCTACGGCGAGTTCCTGCCGGTGGCGCAGGGCGAAGACGTGGTGGCCGGCATAAGGACCCCTATGGATATTGAAGAGTTTAGAAAGAGGTTCCCGCACCTCTACGAGGAGCTTTACCGGGGCGTGAAGCTCCTTGAAAAAGTCAACAAGGACGTGCAAGACGTGGAGTTCACGGTGGAGAGGGGGACGCTCTACTTCCTACAGGCAAGAAACGCCAAGATGACGGCGCTGGCCAGGGTTAAAACAGCTGTGGACATGGCAAAGGAGGGCGTAATCACAAAGGAGGATGCCCTCCTCTACGTGAGCCCCGACCATGTGCTACAGTTGCTGTACCCAAGGATCGACCCGAAGGCTAAGGCAAAGCCCGTGGCTCAAGGCCTGCCCGCGAGCCCCGGCGCGGTTTCAGGCCAGGTGGTGTTCGACCCAGACGACGCCGTTAGATGGGCGGCGCAAGGCAAGCGGGTGATACTGGCCAGAGTGGAGACCAAGCCGGATGACGTGCACGGCTTCTATGCGGCTGTGGGCGTCTTGACGAGCAGAGGCGGGATGACCAGCCACGCGGCGGTGGTTGCCAGAGCCATAGGCAAGCCGGCTGTAGTGGGCGCGGAGGCCGTCGAGATACATGAGGAGGAGAGATACATGAAGATAGGCGATGTGGTCATAAGAGAGGGCGACTGGGTCACAATTGACGGACATACCGGTAATATATACGTGGGTATTGTGCCGACTATAGAGGCTGAGCTCATCCCGGAGCTCGAGGAGCTTCTGAGGTGGGCCGACGAGTACAGACGCCTGGGCGTCAGAGCAAACGCGGATCTTCCGGAAGACGCCGCAATTGCCCGGAAGTTCGGCGCACAAGGCATCGGCCTCCTCAGGATAGAACGTATGTTCAGAAAGCCAGAACGCTTGGAGCTTCTGCGGAGCATCATACTGGCAGAGACCCCGGAGGAGAGGAGGCCTCACCTGGAGAGGCTCTACAAGATGCTGAAGAGCGACTTCAAAGAGGTGTTTAAGATAATGGACGGGCTACCGGTCATAGTGAGACTTATCGACCCGCCGCTTCACGAATTCCTCCCCAAGCCGGAGGAAGTCCTAGAGCAGATCTACCAGAGAAAGATGCGGGGCGAAGACGCGTCGAGCCTGGAGAAGCTGTACCGCCGCATAAAGACGCTTCAGGAGGCAAACCCCATGCTTGGTCACAGAGGCGTAAGAGTCGGCGTGACGCACCCAGACTTCTACTACTACCTAAACAAAGCCATTCTGGAGGCCGCCGCCGAGCTGAAGAAAGAGGGCTACAGGCCGGTGGTGGAGATCATGATCCCGCAGGTATCCGACGTGAGAGAAATCATCTATGTAAAGGAGAGAGCTATACTCCCCGCGCTTAGAGACGTGGAGAGGGAATTCAACGTAGAACTAGACGTAAAGATCGGAACCATGATAGAGACGGTGCGTGGGTGCCTGACAATAGACGAGATAGCGAAACACGTAGACTTCATAAGCTTCGGCACAAACGACCTAACTCAGGCCGTGTTTAGCTTCAGCCGCGACGACGCGGAGAACAAGTTCATACCGCAGTACCTAGAGCTGAAGATCCTCGACGCCAACCCCTTCGAGACCCTAGATGTTAAGGGCGTCGGCAGGCTTGTGGAATACGCAGCCGCCACAGCCAAGGAGGTTAACCCAGCTATAGAAGTCGGCGTCTGCGGGGAACACGGCGGAGACCCCAGGTCTATACACTTCTTCCACAAGACAAAGGTGGACTACGTAAGCGCCTCCCCCTTCAGAGTCCCCCTGGCCAGGCTGGCCGCGGCTCAAGCGGCCATATTGACCAGGCAGAGCAAAACTAGCTAGGCACAAAATGCATGTAGAGAAACCCTTTTATTAAACGGCGTCTTCTACATACATGTGGACTAAGCTAAAGAATTTCATAACCAGTATGTGTCTCGTCCTCGCGCCTTATATAGACGTGTGTAGATTCGGGGCGCCTAAGGAGAAAAGCGATTTAAAACAGGAGAGGGAAAGCCGCTGCACCAAAATATAATTTTTTACCCCCCTCTAAAACCCCCTCGTGAACTTGCTTGATTTCATAGGCACCTTCCACGCTGAGGTCTCCAAGATGCTTGACGCGGTAGACAGCCACGGCGAAGCCGGCGGCCTCATGGAGTGGGCAAATGGCAGGGTGGGCAATTACGAGGTCTACTTCTTGTGGTTCCCGAAAACCCGGCGCCTGGTCTACGCCGTAAGGGGGCCCGGCGTGAATAAGGAGGAGGTCATCGAGGTTAAAAGCTCCCTAGACGCCATAGCCTTCGCCGAGCGGGTTATAAAACGTCTCAGAAAATGAGAGTCGCCGTCCTCTACACCGGCGGGAAAGACAGCCACTACGCCCTCCTCAAAGCCCTAGACCAGGGACATGACGTAGTCTGCCTCATAACGGCGGTCGCCAAGAAGGAGGACTCCTACATGTTCCACACAGTGAACATCCGATGGAGTCTCCTCCACGGAGACGCCATGGGAATACCCCAATATCTTGTGGAGGTTAGCGGCGAGAAGGAGAGAGAGGTGGAGGAGCTGGCGCAACACATGGAGAGACTAGTCCGGGAGTGCCAGCTGGAGGGTCTTGTCACGGGCGCCGTGGCGTCGGCGTATCAAAAAAGCCGCGTGGACAAGATGGCGAAACAGCTCGGGCTGACGCACATAGCACCTCTCTGGGGCTACGACCAGGAGAGGCTACTAAGAGAGGAGGCTGAGAAAATGCGGTTCGTAATAACCGCCGCCATGGCTATGGGCTTAGGCCCGCAACACCTCGGCAGGATCGTGACGTCGGACGTCGCCGAGGAGATAATTGCACTAAGCAGGAGATTCGGCTTCTCCCCCGTGGGGGAAGGTGGTGAGTACGAGACGTTTGTTGTGGAGAGCCCCCTTATGGCCCTCGAAATCGTCAGCGGAGAAGCCCACTGGCACCCGAGCGGATGGGGCTACTACGAAATCAAGGGGGCAAAAATAAACAGACGATGGACCCGGCGCCCAAAAATTTAAAAGGCCACACATAGACATAAGCTAGGCCCCGGTAGCTCAGTCCGGCAGAGCGGCGGAGGACCCGGGGGGCCGCCGATGCTGCAGACCCGTAGGTCCCGGGTTCAGGGAGAAACCGCCTAAAAATCCCGGCCGGGGCTCCACTCTTAACCTGCCAGGGATGTGGCTAGTAGATCTAGTTTCTCTCTGTCTTCAAGTGTAAGACTGTTGGGGTCGGTGAAGGAGAGGATCACCTCGGCCGCGGCCTTTGGATTTACGAAATAATATGTGAAGGGGCCTATCTTCACTGTTTTGACCCTGCCCTCCCTCTCTAGGACGTAGAGGTGCCACTGCACTGCTCCCCAGGTTTTGCCTGTGGCTTTTACTATCTGTGAAAGAGTAGCTGCCCCCATCCGATCTATTTGGCTCAGTATCTCGCGTCTAATGGGGTCGTCGGCGGCGGCCTTTTTTATGCGGTTAATTATTGGGAGTAGCGGCGCCAGCAATCATTCCCTCCTGTTTGTGACGAGGTGGCTGAGTCCCGCCGCGGCCGCGACGCCAGCCGCCGCTACGACCACCGGCGCCTCAGGCGCGTATATGGGGGTTGGCTCAACAGGGGGCGCCGGCTCTACGTATATCCAGCCAGCCACCTCCACGGGCTCCAGCTGTGTGTTGACGCAGATGACCTCCGCAGTGGCGGAACCCTGTATCTGCAACGGCGAGGTGGGGCTACAGAAGGCGGGGAGGTTCGGCATAATTGTTACAGTAGTGTTAATAGGCACAGGCATGGAGAACATCCATAGAGACAGCGGCATGAGAATCAGCGCAACTGTGAAATTCACCACGTCAAATATAACACATATTTATATTTATCGTGGTGTACTATCTAGTAGACTGGTTAAGCAGGTAGTAAAACGTAGGCGTTACGTACCTCAGCTTAGCCAGCCGTTGCGTCTTGGGGGGGAGGGGCTTAGCCAGCTCTTTCACCTTGTCTGTAATTATGTACTTCTTCACTTTCTTCGAGAGATCCAGCGCCATCTCCTCGTACTCAGCAACGTAGCCCTCCTCCGCCAGCCGCCGCAGAGTTTCTTCAACAGCCATAGGGGAGATTTCGAGATTAAGTCCCAGCTCATCCCTGGCAACCAGCGCAAGAGCGTATATGGTGTTTGCGTCTCCGGTTGTGATCGAGGCCAGTATAGACGCCACTAACGTCCTCAAATCCACGACAGCTTGACGACTAAGTTTTTTAAGATTTGTGGTGGCGTCTACTCAAACCACCGTGAGCGGCTCACCCTCTTGAGCTCCTGCAGGAGATATTCCGCGAGTTTAGCCACAGGTTTTGTGTAGAGTTGACCCCGGCGGTTGTAGTAGTCTAAAGTTGCTGAGAACGGGATTTTTAACGTGGCGCCGGGGTACTCGATACCCCTTTCGTGTTTATTCAAAACCGTAACCACCTTGGCGTTGAGGGACTTCTTCACCAGAGCCAGAGGCTTCATGCAGTCCTCATAACCCTCAACAACCAACACCACTATGTCGGACTTGTCTAGCCCAAAAACCTCAATGGGGGTGATCATCGACAGCTGGTACATGTCTAAGAAAACTGCGCCTATGGAGTACTTCACTATGTTCCTTTTAACCGCCTCAGTAAGGTTGTTGAAGATTTCGTCCCAGTTCTCTATACGCCACACTGAGGCTGGGTCTATGGCTAGGGGGATCACGTATAGGTTTTTCGTCCTCTCGTCTTTATACGCCTCCACATTCGGCGTGATTCTCTCGAGGTCTATTTGAGGTGCTGGAAAAAAGCGGGAGGCGCCGCCCCCCAGGTCAATCAAGAGGACGTTTATAGGGAGGGCGGCAGCGGTGTTTACAGAAAGAGTGGTCTTGCCCGCGCCCCCCTTACAGCTTGTGAAGGCTACTGTGCCAGTTTTTATCATTTATCACGGGGGTGTGGAGGGTCTGCATTTCTCGGCCAGTATCGCTATCAACGCCGCTAGTTTGGAGTTGAACTTATCAGCCAGCTTCACCAGGTCCTCGGGCGACATGGTTTTGCTGAGGGCCTCGATGTGGGGGTCCTCCAGCAGGTCTGTGTTTTTGAATATCACGTCTATCATCCTGTCGTTCATAACCAGCGGAGTGGCCTTGGGGGCTATTAAGAACCGCACAAATGTCCTCTCCTCTGGAGGTAACTTCGCGATTGTAGACGCCACAAACCGCATAAACTGCCCCACGTCTGTGGCCTCCCTAGGGGCAACCGCGGGCTCGGCCTGCGCGGGGGCTGCTCAGTTGCTTGTCTGACCGCCTGTATAACCTCCGCCAGCTCTCTCCTTGGCTCCTCTTTTTTCTCACCGACTATGATCCTAAACTTCTCCATGGTAGCACATTGGCCAATTATTAATATTGCGAAGATTATGTGGCCATGAGGAAGAGCAGCGAGAGGTCGCTGTAGAGACTCGAGTAGAACCTGACGAATCTACTTGTGATATCCCACAGCTCGTTAAGTTCCTTGACTAAGTCGAACACCTCGTCGAGGGTGAGGTGGGTGGCTTTGCCCTCTCTCATCTCGTCAAGACGGGCTCGGAGCTTTTCTATAACCACCTCGGACTTCCTAACCGCCGCCACCAGCTGCTCCTCCACCTCGCCTAGTCCCAGCTCTCTAAACTCGGGCACCTTGGTCCCCAGCCTTTCGAGAGTCGCCATGAGCCTCGCCGACTCGTTTTTATGTATTTCTCGGCTACCTCTACGATCTAGGCCAGGGAGTCTGCCACCTCGGCGTTGAAGAGAGCCCTAGCCTCGCCGTGTGCGTTGACAGTCTTCGTCAACTCGGCGATAAAAGCCGCGTCGCCGTATTTGCGTAGATATCTCTCCACGTGGGTGACATAGGGCCGTTTAAATAGATTTACACATCTCGTGCGGTCTGTGGCGGTGAACCACATCTCCGTAGCCCGCCCCCGCCACCGCAACCTCCAACTGCCTAAGTGCCAGACAGGGGTTTTGCCTCGCCAGCCGCGCCGCGGAGGCCACTGCCGCCTCCACCACCACGTCTCCGCAGGCTACGCCGCATTTTTCGTATATCAGCGACGCGTCCCCCACAGTCTCCACGAATTTCTCCAAGAGCCCTTCGATAGATTCGCCGAGCTCCACCGCTGTTATCAACGCCTGAGCCACCACGTCGCCGGGAACTACAGACGTGGACTCCACCAAGGCCAGAGCCAGCTTTTTAGTGATCTGTCCTCCGCGGGAGAGAGCTTGCAACACGTAATCTTTGAAAGGTCTGAGATCCACTCTTCTTCCGCGTTCGGCGGCGTCGTAGAGGTGGTTCAAAACCTCGATCCACCCCTTCTCGTCTACGTCCTCCGCCCTCCTGCCTGCGTACTGCCCAAGCCCCTCGGCGGCCATCGGAGGCAACTCCACCGACAGTCTGTAGGGGTTTAGAACCGCGTCTAGAACCTCGTCGCTGAGCGCCCCGCGGCGGCACAGCAACCTCATCTTCCCCATGCAAGGAGTTTCCCCCAGCGCCACGGCAACGATAGACTTCGCAAGGTCGTCGTAGGCCTCATAAGCCATGACGTACGCCTTCACCAACGTCCTCAGGTTAATTTGCCTAGGAGCAACGCCGCACTGCTCACCCACTTCCCTAGCCACCTTTGAGAGCGCCTCCTCGTAGAGAGCCCCCCTGCTGATCTCCAGCGCCTTCAGAGACCACGTCGGCCTTATAACGCGTTTAAGCTCTTCTGCGGACTGAAGCACCAGTATTTTAACATATTCTCTATGCGGCCCACCCACTTTGTCGATAAGTGCAAGAAGCTTCTCAAGCATCCTCACCTTAGACTCAACAACGTCGTAGTGAACGGCTTGGGAGACGATTAAAGGCGGAAGATGTCTGTAGGCCATTAAATTCACGAAGATCCTCGCCTTTGAACAAGTGGGCGCGTAGAGGGTCTTAGCTAAGGTAACTAATTTCTCCACATATGCCTGTCTCGCCTCCTCCACAAACCTGCCGGGTTCCTCGTCGCAGTACTGCAGACTCTTCGCGGCGTAGAACGCCATGTAGCCCAAACCCTCGCCCCACTTGGTGATCCGGCCCACGACTTCGCTGGCGTAGTCGTCGCCGCAGTAAATCTCGGAATTCTGGAGGAAGATCTCCTTGACCACATCATCGTTGGGCCTCACCGCGATTTTCTCGAAACGCGAAAGCTCAGACCGACACCTAATCGCCAGCTCTCTTGACAGAACTACCACGGTCGGATAGCCCCGGCGTCTTACGTACTCGGCCCTCGACAAAATCTTGCCGCAACTATCGCGCCAAAGAGCCGCGTGTTCAGACCAGATCTCGGGCTCCGAGTAAAACTGCGGAGGCAAGGCGTCAAATACCGCGAAGGCCCACCTAGCCTTCTTCGCCAACCTTAGGTATTCGGCGAAGGTAGAGGTGTCTGAGGCCAGATCTATCACAACCGCGCCCTCCTCCACTGCCTTATACGCCACGGAGAAGACGGCAACGGATTTCCCTATGCCGTGGGGCCCCACTACCAGGAGAGATTCCCCATTCCTCACTCTCTTCTCCACCTCATCAACCACGGGGGTCGGCGCGACGACTACGTTGAAGTCGCCTAGTCTAAACTGGGTAGCGCCGCCGCGCCGGCTGAATAAATACACACAGAAACCACGGCGGCTGTATTTAACGCTGGAATTTTAAAATATTATATATTAAAATACCCGCGGCCCCATATAGACGTGTCCACCACTCTTGACGCAGGCGTGGCTGGAAGCCGTTTTCTATGCCTATTTATATTAAAATACCCGCGGCCCCATATAGACGTGTCCACCACTCTTGACGCAGGCGTGGCTGGAAGCCGTTTTCTACGCCTACTGCTTAGACAAGGCGAGGTGAAGACAGACGACTCGTTGGGCAGACTATACCAGCTACTTGCGGAGCTGGGGTATTTCGTGAAACGCGGTGACAAGTACCGACGGACCAGCAAAGTTCTGCCGTCTATCTCAAGCCGCTTGCTAGGCGCTGTGTTCGACGAGGTTATCATACCACATCTACTAGGCGAGGCGATGAAGCCAAATTACGAGGCGCTTTTCGCGGCGACAGCCCTCTTCCAAGGCCTACGCACAAGGGCGGCAAACAAGCTTGGGAAGGGGACGCTTGCCCTGGTGGCCGGCTGGCTCCCGTGCGGATTCTCCACAGAGATCTCTGCAACAACAGGGGCAGACCTCGTGATCGTAGATGAGCATTGGGAGGTCCTCTCCCTTGAGGAGGAGAGAATATCCCTACTCCCCCTTGAGTTGGTGAAAATAGGCGAGTCCATGGCGCCCTCGCTCTATGTAAGCTTCGAGGTGGGGCGTCTAGAGGACCTTCCCCTCGACAAGTACGGCCGCTTCTCCTTCGCCGTGATATGCCACAGAGGCGTTGATGCCAAGAGGACTCACGAATTAGCCGAGAAGGTATACAGAGTTAACTTCGCTGGCGCGCTGGGGATATTCGCAGACCTGCTGGCGGAGGCCCTCAACCTAGGCCCAAGCGAGGGTTGCGGCCAAGGGGGAAAAGTGGTGTACAAAGATCCGGAGTTGTGTATTACCGATGTTTCGTAGGAAGAAGGAGACGAGAACCGTGGTGTTCCTAGGCGTTGGCGGCGTCGGCAAGACCACGTATATATACCGCGTGCTCGGCATAACAAAGGAGCCGCGGGTCACGCGGTGGCCCGGCGTATATAAACTCACAGCGGGAAACGCCGAGTTGTACTTGGTGGACACGCCGGGGCAGTACGCCGTAGACGTCGCACAGAGGTACTACGAAGCCATCAAGACGTTTGGGACGAGGCTGGACCTAATTATCTACATGTACAGCGTGGTGGATCCCGCAACATACCACGCCCTCTGGGATATAGAGACGTGGGTCTCCCGCTACCCGCCCCACAGAAAAATCGTGGTCGGCAACAAGATGGACTTGGCTGAGGAGTTTGGCTACATGACCGAGGGGGAAGACGCGGTTAAGTGGCTTAACGCTATGCGGATATACTACGTCTCAGCCCTCAAGGACGACCCCCAGAAACTCCTCGCCATAATCGCCGAGA
>DAITPC010000017.1:0-19720 GCA_036833835.1 Pyrobaculum sp.
TTACCCCCGGCCTTCAGCGGCGCTTCGCCCGGTTGTACCCGGGGTTCACGTACCGCCAGTGGCCAGGATTCAGCCCCCGTACACACCCTCTCCCGGGGCGGGGGCCGGGACGGGGATAAAACTAAGGAGGTTGGAGACCTAGGTGTTTGTGGATCTCTTGGAGTTTGCCCGGGTGTCTTATCTTTACCTTATTGTAGAGCTTGCGGTTCTCCTCCTCGCTGCTAACCATGAACACGACATAGTTACACAGGTTTCTTGCTCTGCAGAACGCGTATTCCCTGTATGCTATGCCAAGCCTCTGCAACGCCTGTCTGATGGCGTCTGCTTTTGCTCCTCTTTTCTGCACAACCTTCGTCCTAAAGGGTTGACCTCTGTATTTTTTCACGTTACCCTCGGCGTCTATGGCCGCCGCAAGCAACGTTTCGTCGGGATTATTGAGGAGTTCTTGCGAGAGCATGAATAGACGGGTTACAGCCTCTTTCCTGTAAATCCGCAATCTGTAAGCGTTATCGTGGCGGTACTGCTTAATGGCGCAGGGTATGCCAAGGTTACGGAGCCCGAGACGCAACTTCTCTAAGAACTCCTTGGACTCATCGGCTATGACTAATTCCCACCTCCTAGGCCCTAGTCTGTAGTATCCGTCAAACAGCGCTAGGGCCGCAACGTATCTAAGCAACTCGTCCTCCATGGCAGTGCCTAGGCCTCCTATATAAACCCGACCCACCGCCCTTACGGGCTCGCGGGGACCTATGTTTTTGTTAAACAGTCAGGTCCCCCTTGTCACTGCGACCTGCGGTCCCGGGGGTGTACCCCAAGACCGCAGGCACCCCTTCTCCCGAAGTTACGGGGCTAATTTGCCGAGTTCCCTGGCCCGGGGTCACCCGAGCCGCCTTGGGCTTCTCACCCAGGAGCACCTGCGTCGGTTCTCGGTACGGGCGCGGGGGCTCGTTCCCCGTCCCCTTTTCACGGGCCCCAGGAGTCGGGCGGACCGGGGAAACCCCCGGCTATTCCCGCCTTCAGCCGGTTCTCGCCATTACGGCACTCCCCGGCCTTCGACGGTTAAACGGGACGGCGGTCCCGCCCGCCCTATCCCGAGGCGTCGGAGACGGGGCCTGCGTTGCCGCAGAGCCTACCCCCGCGGCACGGGAATATTAACCCGTTTCCCTTTCGGCGGGTGCCTATTAGGCCCCGCCTTAGGACCGGCTAACTCCTGGCCTATTGAAGTTGCCAGGAAAACCTTGTCCTTTCCGGCGGAGGGGCTTCCCACCCCTCTTCGCTGCTACTACCGCCGGGATCTTCGTCGGCCGCGGGTCCACCGGACCTCTCGGCCCGGCTTCTGCCCCACGGCCGCGCCCCCCTACCCCACGCGGGCCAACGGCCCGCGGGCCGGGGTATCGGCGGCGGGCTTAGTCCCTGTACATCTTCGGGGCCTCCCGCCTCGGCGGGTCCGCTGTTACGCGTTGCTTAGCCGATGGCTGCTGTTAGGCCCACGGCCCCGCTGTCTTGGGCGGGAGACGCCCTTTGAGATTGACACTAAGCCCGCACTTGGGGGCCTTAACCCCGGTCTCGGTTGTTCCCGTCTCGGAGCGGAGGCTTACCCCACCGCCCCCGCCTCCCCCCTTCTGCGGCGCCGGCAGGTTCGGAGTTTGACCGGGGGCCGGAGCCTTTCGGCTCCCGCACCCCCGATCAGTACTCTACCCCACCGGCAACCTCCGGGGAGGCCGGGCTGAGACCCGCTTCGGGGGGAACCAGCTATCACCGGGCTTGATTGGTCTTTTGCCCCTAGCCCCAGGTCATGGGAACGATTTGCACATCAGAACCCTTTCGGGCCTCCACGGGGCTTTCGCCCCGCTTCGCCCTGCCCAGGGCTAGATCGCCCGGTTTCTGGTCTCACGGCCGTGACTACGGGCCCTTTCAGACCCCGCCCCTCGCGGGTTTCCCCGCTGCGGGCTGTCGGTTTCCCTACGCCTCCGGGGTTTAACCCCTTAGGCTCGCCACGGCCGTGAACTCCCCGGCCCGTGTTTCTAGACGTAAGGGCGGACCCTGGACCCCCTCCCTCGTACTCCCCCGTCACCGGGGTTTCCTTCGGGAGGGGGCATCCTTTCGGGCCCGCCCCACTGTAGCCGCCCGGTTTCAGGCTCTTTTCACCCCCCTTCCGGGGTTCTTTTCAGCTTTCCCTCACGGTACTAGTGCGCTATCGGACTCGGGACGTGTTTAGCCTTGCCGGCCAGTGGCCGGCACATTCCCACGGCAAAACTAAGCCGTGGTACTCCGGGACTCCGGGACTCCGCCACGGGCGGTTTCGCCTACGGGGCTATCACCCTCTACGGCGGGGCTTTCCAGCCCACTTCGGCTACCGCCCGCCGGCGGTTGCCCGGGCCCACGCCCCACATCTCCCCACGGTTGTCCCGTGGGGATTTGGTTTGGGCTCTCCCCCTTTCGGTCGCCCCTACTCAGGGGATCCCTGTTGACTTCTCTTCCTGCGGGTACTAAGATGTTTCCGTTCCCCGCGTTCCCGCCCCTTACGGGGCGCCGGGGCCTGTTCGGCCCCGGCAGGAAGCCCCATTCGGGGATCCCGGGTTCTAAGCCTGCCTGCGGCTACCCCGGGCTTTTCGCAGCTTGCCACGCCCTTCCTCGGCGCCCGAGCCGAGCCATCCACCGGACGGCTTTGCCGTGCGGAGCGGCGGTTTGCGGGGCCGAGGAGAAGCCCTTTGGACTCCCACCCCCCAAGGGGAGGTGATCCAGCCGCAGGTTCCCCTACGGCTACCTTGTTACGACTTCACCCCCCTTGGGAGCCCCCTGCTCGTCCCCCCACCGAAGCGAGGGGCCTCGCAGGGAACTCCCTCGGGTGGTGCGACGGGCGGTGTGTGCAAGGGGCAGGGACGTATTCACCGCGCGTTGGTGACACGCGGTTACTAGGGATTCCACGTTCACGAGGGCGAGTTGCAGCCCTCGATCCCTACTGGGGCGGGGTTTACGGGATTGCCTCCCCCTTTCGGGGTCGGATCCCGCTGTCCCCGCCATTGCAGCTCGCGTGCAGCCCCGGGGTTTCGGGGCATACTGACCTGCCGTGGCCCCCTCCTTCCTCCGGCTTACGCCGGCAGTCCCCCTAGTGTGCCCCCCGCCCCGTAGGGCGGGGTAGCAACTAGGGGTGGGGGTCTCGCTCGTTGCCGGACTTTCGGCCCCGTGGTGGGGGTGAGATTTTGGGTGTCTTAGGGGATGGTGGAAACTATTTTGTATTTTCTCCTTCCCGTAGATACCCTCTTTTTGTGATGGTAGAGGTAGCCATCCCCAAGAAGGAACCCGACGAAATTCGGGAATCTCCAGAAAGATTACTCCCCCAGCCACGGGTTAACCGGACACCTCACGGCACGAGCTGACGACGGCCATGCACCTCCTCTCAGCTCGTCCGGCAAGGTCGTTAGCCTGGCCTTCATCCTGCTGTCGCCCCGGGTGAGGTTTCCGGCGTTGACTCCAATTAAGCCGCAAGCTTCACCCCTTGTGGTGCCCCCCCGCCAATTCCTTTAAGTTTCAGCCTTGCGGCCGTACTCCCCAGGCGGCGGGCTTAACGGTTTCCCTTCGCCACCGGCCGGGCCCTAAGCCCAGCCGACAGCTAGCCCGCATCGTTTACGGCCGGGACTACAGGGGTATCTAATCCCCTTTGCTCCCCCGGCTTTCGCCCCTCACCGTCGGGCGCGTTCTGGCCGCCCGCTTTCGCCACTGGTGGTCCTCCGGGGATTAACGGATTTCGCCCCTACCCCCGGAGTACCGGCGGCCTCTTCCGCCCCCTAGCCCGGCAGTATCGCCCCCCGCCCCAGGGTTGAGCCCTGGGATTTCAGGAGCGACTTGCCGGGCCGGCTACGGGCGCTTTAAGCCCAGTAAACACCCCGACCACTCGCGGAGCTGGTATTACCGCGGCGGCTGACACCAGACTTGCCCCCCGCTTATTCGCCCGGCGTTTTAGACCGGGCAAAAGCCGGGCTCTTCGCCCGGCACTCGGGGTAGCCCCGTCGCGGTTGCCCGCATTGCGGAGTATTCGCGCCTGCTGCACCCCGTAGGGCCTCGGCCCTTGTCTCAGTGCCGATCTCGGGGCTCGCGGCTCTCACCGCCCCTACCCGTCTTCGGCTTGGCGGGCCTTTAACCCGCCAACTACCTGATGGGCCGTGCCCCCATCCTCGGGCGGGCGGCGGCGGATCGGCCGCCGTCCCTTTCGGGGAAGGGGCCTTCCAGCGCCCTTCCCCTATGGGGGATTGACCCCAGTTTCCCGGGGGTATCCCCCTCCCGAGGGTAGGTTAGGCACGTGTTACTGAGCCGTGCGCCGCTCCCGGGCGCCCCCGGGCGCGCGACTCGCATGGCTTAGCCCTACCCCGATAGCGGTCGGGTCCGGCAGGATCAACCGGTTTCGGACGGCCGCAAGGCCGCCCGGGGGGTGGGTTTGTCCGGGCTTCTCCTCGGCGGCGGCGTGGGGTTTTCTCCCCGGCGCCCCGGCCTAGGCTGTGTGCCCAGGGGGGGACGTCCAGGGAACATGAAGATGAATCCACCGGGCTTTTGCCCGGCGTCATTTTGTAAGGTTGCGGATTCTCTTGAACGTGGTGGTTTAAAAGTTTTTCTCTGCTGTTGTCGCGGTTACATTCCACCAGACAAATCGATGACACCTGCACATCAAAAAACTTCGCCATACGCAACACATCCCCAAAACTCTCAACCGCGGCCGCGGAAACCACGGCCTAATCCTCCGCCCAAGTACCAAAAACCATCTACATCTTCCCAGCCACAGCTATGTACACTACATACACGCCGAGAAGCCCAGCGCCTGTTGCAAAAACCAAAACCACAGCCGCAACGCCAGCAAGCCGCGGCGGTTGCCTCTAGATGCCGGTTTGGGGGGTTCGGCTGGTTGTTTGTTTGGCTGTGACGGAGTCTGGCGCTGGGGTCGGCTGGGGGGTTGGGGATCTGCGGTGTTGGTTTTGGTTCTGTGGGGTGGGCCGGCTGTTTTCATGGGTTCTGGCTGGTTGGTTTTTGTCTTTAGGCGGGGTGGGTCTGCGTGGGTTTTAGAACCGCAACGTTGCCGTTGTTGATTATGATTTTTGTGGCGTATTTCGCGGGGGTTGTTCTGTGGGAGGTGACGACTACTACGGGGATCTCTCTTTTTAATGCCTCTAGCAACCTCTCCTCTACCTCCTGGTTTAGGCCCGATGTTGTTTCGTCTAGCACGAGCATTTCGGGTCTTCTGAGGAGGACCCTTGCTATTAACACCCTTTGTCTTTTGGCCTTCGGAGAGTTCGGAGCCGTTTTCGCCGCATTTCTTGTCCAGCGGGAAGTCTATCTGCGCCAGCTCGGCCGCCTTCCTCACCTCCTCCTCTGGGTGGTCCTTCCATAGGGTGATGTTTTCGCGCACAGTGGCGTCGAAGATGTAATCGTCGTTGCCGACGTAGATAGCCCTGGGCGCTTCCAGCCTGCCCTTTAAAGACCTTGTTAAGCCGGCCAGCGCCTTCCCAGCGTGGATTTGCCGCTGCCCGTCGGCCCGCGGATCCACACGAAGTCCCCCGGCTCTAGGGCCAGGTCTACATCTTGCAACACGACGACCCCGTCGTAGCCTAGGGAGACGCCCTCTGCTCTCGCCGCGGGCGGCTCTCCGCGTTTCGGCGCCTCGGCCGCGGCGGCGTCGAGGAAGGGGACTGTCCTCTCGAAAGATCTTTACTGGTAGTAGGAGCCTGATTTCATCATTATTTGGGCCAGCGGCTCGAAGGCCTCCACAAGAAGCGCCCTCATGGCTACGGCGGTGCCGACGGTGGAGGCCCCTGGAGGGAGAGGATAAGCCCTAGGCCGAAGGCAAGGTTGGGCACTCCGTATGTGATGGCGTTGGCGCCGAAGCCGAGGGATTTGGGGTAGAGCTCGTGCCTCTTGTACCCGGCGAGCCACCTCCTCGAGGCCTCTAGGAGGATTTTAGGCAGGGCCCTCACTCCTGCTCTGTAGAGGCTGTGGGCGCCGTCTACCACCTCCTTAACACGCCTAAACCACTGGCTGTTGAGCTTCCGCCTCCCCCACTTCAGTATGGGAGCTTCCTGGCCACTGCGAAGTAGAGGGCTATTAGTGGGGCTACGAAGAGGGTTATCTCCGGCGATATGTGGAGCGACGCCGCCGCCACCGCCGCGAATCTCGCCGCCTGCAAAGCCGTATCTAGCGGCAGGCCGAGGCGCAGAACTACGTTTAACACGTCGCCGCTTATGCTCGACAAGACCTCCCTCCTGTTGTTTGTGGGAGACAAGATGGCCGAGTGGACGACGCGGTGTGACACGTCGATGATGGCCCTCTGCGCCCAGACCGCGGCTCTGTACTCCGAGAGGGAGTTTAAAATGGGTATTAAAAAGGCGATTCCCACAACGGGGGCGATTTGGAGAACAAGCGCCTCGGCGTCTTTGACCCCGTACACCACCCCGTCGACGACTTGTCTTATGAGCAACGCCTGGACGACGCCGAGGATAGTCATGGCGCCCCACAGGGAGAAGATTACCGCTTCGTCTAGCCAATATCTCTTTGTAAACTCGGAGACGTAATGTCAGTAGCTCTTTATACCTCTTCCGTTGGCGACTTATTTCTGACCAGTGGTGAGGTTTCTGTTTTTACGAATGCCTGGGGGAGGGGGTGGTAGGCTGTCCACGTGTCTTGTCTAGTCATTGGAGGACTTGTTACGTGATAGGTGGCGGTAATGAGCTCTGGCTGTTGTTGTTAAATGCGATGATTTGTATGTTATTGTTGGCTTTGTAGTTGCATAGGCTGTACTAAATGAAGATTGCGGGAGCTGGGTGTGTAGGTTGAGTGGGCGTAGCTACGGCGTCGCTGGGCTCTGGGCTGTGGGCGTGTCTTGGCGGCTTAGGGTGTTTTGACTGTTGCACATTTTTTCTCGCCTTCTATTATCTCGTCTACGAGCTTCTCTACTATGTTGTGTCTTCTTCTGGTTTCTTGGATGTAGTCTTTTATCAGCTGGAACGTCTTGCAGTAGGCCTCCTCCCAGCTCAGCCCGGCGGCTTTTCTCAACGCGTATAGGAGAAATGTGAAGAAGCTGTAGGCGGGCTCGTAGTAGCCTAGGCTTTCTAGGCCATTCTCCTGTATCCACCGTCTTCTGATGTCGTCTTCGGGCACCAGCACGACGCGGTAGAAGAGGAGGCTGAGCCTCGGCCATTCCCCCAGCTTCGCCAGGTGGGGGTCCATAAACTCCCTCGTCTTTAGGTCAAGCTCTATTAGCCTTGTAAAGGCTTCGTGTCTCTTCACCACATAGGGCAGGGTGATGTAAAGCTCGTCGCCTAGGTATACGCCATTTTTCCTAGCCACGAGCGGGGTTATGAAGCCAAAGTTCTCCATTACGAAGTCCTCGTCGAGGTAACCCTTCTCCAGCGCCATTGACAGGTTCTTCAGCTTCACTATGTGCTCCCGCTCTAGTCTAATGACCTTCACCACCCCTCCGCCTCTAGACTGCGAACGGCGTCTCTTACCGTGCTGTAGGGGGCGTCTAGGAGGCGGGAGAGGTTGCGTAGAGTTGTGTCTGTATCGTGGTGTTTGATAAGGAGGAGCTTGACGAGTCTCTCCTTCACGTCTCTAGTGATCTGCATATCTCCACGTCTTTGACTCTGTAGAGCTTCGCCCCGCCCACGGGGATCTCCTCGACGAGTCCCAGTCCGCACAGCGAGTCCTCCGGCTTGTACCTACCGTTGAGTCCTCTCAAGGCTCCTAGGACGTTTTCGTAGCTGGCGTCTACGGCGTATGCGATGAGCGCCGGGTAGGCCGAGTGTGGGTAGATGGGGCAGAGGTATTTCAAAACCTCTCTCTTAACCCGGCTTCTTCTAAGGGCTTTCAAAACCCTGCCGTAGTTGTCCATCTTCCACAACTGTAGCTTGATCCCATGATCAATCACGTGATTGTTTATAAACTTTTCTGCTTGATTCCGCGCCAGAGACGTGGGATGCGAGGTAGCCACTAAGCGGCTGACAGCTCTTACCCCTAACGGGCTGTTTAACAGGTTTTTATATTGGGGGTTTTGATTGGTTGTGGAGCCTGCGGAGGCTAGGCGGCGGATTGTGGAGTTGTTGCGTGAGCGGGGCGGCGCCTCTGTGTATCAGATTGCTAAGGCGTTGGGGATTTCGTATGGGGCGGCTCAGTGGCATCTTTACGTGTTGGAGCGTGATGGGGTTGTTTTTACAGTTTCGCAGGGGCGGCGGCGGGTGGTGGTGCTTCGGGATTCCTTCGACGCATACGTCGGTTCTCTTAGGATGATGGATTTTTTCCGGGATTTGTGGGAGTTTCTGCGGTCGCGGGGGGTTGAGGCCTCTACGCCGTTTTTAGATGCGGTGAGGGTTTTGGGGGAGGGGGATGTGTCTTCGGCGTTTCTTTCTATTGCCAAAAATCTGTACTACTGGAAAAGGGGGAAGGGGAGTGGGGGGCAGTCAAGTTTATAAATTCCCAGCTTTTGTTCTTTATGGAAGTCGTTTCTAGTTCGAAGTTAGTTGAGGTTGCCCGTGAGGCGGCATTGGACGAGTTTAGGGAGTACGTGGTGTACAACACGTTGGCTCGCATGGAGCGGAGGGCTGATAAGAGGCGGGTGCTGGAGGCTCTTGCGGCGCAGGAGTTGGAACATTTCAAGTTTTGGAGCCGCTTCGCCGCGGTGAGGCCTTCGATGTGGCGGCTGCGTCTCTACGCCTTCTTCATGGCGTTTTTGCGTCTTCTGTTTGGGGTTACTTTTGTGGCGAAGCTTATGGAGCGTGGGGAGAAGGAGACGATTGCGCGTTACCGCTCTGTGGAGCCTCTTCTGTCTGGGGAGGATTTAAGGAGGCTTCACGGCATTATAAAAGACGAGGAGAGGCATGAGGAGGCCCTCATTGCGCAGATCGACGAGACTGTGGTGAAGTATATGGGGGCGCTTGTGTTGGGCCTCGCCGACGCCATTATAGAGATCACAGGTGCCCACGCCGGCGCCCTCGGCACTACTAACAACACCACCGTGGCTGGCGTCATCGGTCTCATTGTGGGCGTCGGCGCGGCCATTTCTATGGCGTCTGCGTCTTATCTCCAGACTAAACATGAGGTGGGGAAGTCGCCGACTGTGGCGGCGTTTGTGACGGGGTTTGGGTACATCTTCGCGGTGGCTCTCATGTCGCTTCCCTACTTCCTCACACACGACATCTACATGGCCTTCGCCGCGTCTATTCTCGTCGGGATCCTCCTAACGTTTATCCTCACGTTTCAAGCCGCCGTCTACGCCGAGAAAGATTTCAAGTTTGAGTTTATACAGACGGTGGGCCTTCTGCTGGGGACGGCCGTCTTGACATATCTAATAGGCGAGTGGCTTGGCGGGGTTTTTGGCATCAGGGATCTACTGGCTGTTTAATCACATTTTTAAGACGCTACTTGTCTTGCCACATGTTTGCCGATCTGCGGGAGTTTCTGAAGGCGTTGGAGGAGAGGGGTTGGCTGAGGCGGGTCGGCGACTCCCTGTCGCCGGAGCTTGAAATCCCGGAGGTGCTTAGGCAGGTTATGTACGCCGGGGGGCCCGCTGTCTTGTTTGAAAACGTGAGGGGGTTCCCCGGGTGGCGTGTCGTCGGCAATCTCTTCGGCTCTTTGGAGCGGATAAAGCTGGCGTTAGGAGTAGAGAGGCTGGAGGAGGTGGGGCGGCGTCTGTTGGAGCCTATGGCAGGCCCGCCCCCGCTTTCGCTTATGGAGAAGTTCAGAGCCGCGGCGGAGCTCTTCGAGCTCGGCCGCTACGCGCCTAAGGTGTCTCGGAGCGGCCCGGTGAAGGAGGTGGTTGAGAAGCCTAACCTCCTCTCTATACCGGCTTTTAAGAGCTGGCCTAAAGACGCGGGGCGTTACATAACCTTTGGAATATTTGTGACTAGGGATGTGAGGGGGGTGCACAACTTGGGAGTTTACAGGATCCAGATACTCAACGAGGGTGAGGCCGTCGTCCACGCCCAGATTCACAAAAGGGCTGCGGAGCTGTTCGGCTCCTCCTCCGGCTGCGTAGATGCCGCGGTTGTGATCGGGGGGGACCCCGCCTTCCTTCTCAGCGGCATGATGCCGACGCCTTATCCCCTCGACGAGTACCTCTTCGCCGGGGTTTTGCGGGGCTCCGGCTTGGAGCTGACCAAGGGCGTGGCGACCGACCTCTACATCCCGGCGCGGGCGGAGGCTGTGGTGGAGGGTTGCGTAGACGTGAAGGATCTGAGGAGGGAGGGGCCTTTCGGCGATCACTACGGTGTGTACGATCCCGGGGGGCTCTACCCCGTCTTTAAGGCCAGGGCGCTGCTGAGGAGGGAGGACCCCATCTACTACGGCACAGTTGTGGGCAAGCCTCCGCTGGAGGACGCCTACATGGGGAAGGCTGTGGAGCGCATCTTCCTCCCCATCCTCCAGTTTCTCCTGCCGGAGGTGGTGGATCTGAACCTGCCTGAATACGGCTTGTACCAGGGTGTCGCCGTTGTGTCTATTAAGAAGAGGTATCCCGGCCACGGCAAGAAAGTTATGTCAGCCCTGTGGGGGCTTGGCCACATGCTTTCTCTGACTAAGGTTGTGATCGTGGTGGACCACGACGTAAATGTCCACGACATAAACGAGGTCATATTCGCCATTGCGCAACGGGTTGACCCCCAGCGTGATGTGGTTGTGATTCCCGGCGCCCACGTGGATGTATTAGACACGGGGTCGCCTACGCCGGGGTACGGCTCTAAGCTGGGCATAGACGCCACCAGGAAGCTCCCCGAGGAATACGGCGGGAGGCCCTGGCCTGAGGAGGTGGAGCCAGACCCCGAGGTGGCGGCGAGGGTGAAAGACGTGGTGAGCCGAATACTACAAATGCGGTAGCTTCTGGCGGCTGTTGTTAAAAGTTGGGTCTTACCTCCTGTGGTGTGGCGTCTAGTCCTGGAGGGGGGTTCGGTAAGGCGGGTGGAGGAGCCTGCTCTGCGGGTTCCGCCCGGGCACATCGCGGTTAGGGTTAAGGCGTTTCTCATTGACGACTTCTCTCTGTGGGCTCTGCGCAGGGGGGCGGGGCCCTTCTCGCGGTGGGCCTTCGGCGTGGTTGTGGCCGGGGGCGAGGTGGGGCGGTACGTGGTAGCCCACGCTGAGAACGCGGCGGCGCAGTATGTGGCCTCTGACAGATATGTATATGTAGAGGGGGGGAGCCCCTCTGTGCTTGAGGCGGCGGCGGTTGCCTACGTGGTTGATGCCTTGGGGCGCGTGCCTAGGGCGCGGCGGGTGGAGGTTCTCGGCGACGACCCGAGGGGCGCGGCTGTTTCGCACCTGGCGGAGGTGGGGCCCTCCAGGTGGAAGGTCGCCCTGCAGGACGCCGTTGTTAAGGGCGGCGTGGCGGTGGCGGTCTCCCGGCTGGTGGAAGTGGCGGGCAACGCCGTGGTGCGGTTTATAGACGTCCCCACGCGTTGGGCTCTCCGGAGGGCGGCTGAGTACAAGATCCGCCTGGGGCTCCCCGTTAGGAGAGAGCTCTCCTTCGAGGGGTGGGGCGTCGTGGTTGTGGACTAGCCGCCATGTGCTGTCATATGGCGGACCTCTGGTGTATCCTACGCCACAGCTCATAGAGAACTACGTAGAGGGGGAAGTCTTGCGGCTGTGGGAACTCGGGCGGCAACGCTGGGAGTGGGGGGACGGCGAGGCGCCACAGGGCGCCCATCAGCAGGAGGTAGAAGTGGCCTGCGATAATTGCGGCGATGAAGAACGCTAGAGAGGCGAGGCGCCACAAGCCTCTTCCAAATGTCAGCGAGTAGAACACAAGCGCCAGAAGCGCGGCAGGTGCTATGAAGAAAACCCAGTGCAGGGCTATCGGCATGTAGCCGAACACGGCTTGAGGCGGCGCAACGATATCTAACACCGCCGCCAAGACAGCTGAATAAGCCGCGACGGGCACTCTATACAAGCCGCAGGCCATCCAATAAGCCGCCACGAAGGTCGTCGCAACAGCCAGATAGATGGGGGGCTCGACATACAGCCCCGACGTGTAGAACAGATAAACGGAATATTAAGCAGATACAGGAAAAAAGAGGTCCTTAGACCAAACCTCAACTCAGCGGAAGTAAGCCGGGTCACACCTCTCCGACGGAGAACTCGGCAACTCCTGGACACCGCACAACAAAGTCCTATACACAAAGCCACCAGACGGCGCGCGATGGCCAACTAAGCCAAATGTGGTAAACGGAAACGCAGGCCCATCCGCCCTATACACCGTCACCCAGGCTGTTCCATCAACACTATACTCAACCCCAGTAACCGCGAAGTAAGCTGGCGGCGTAGCAAGCGATGTAGTTATCCTTGTTGTTAGCGGGTCGTTGTACCAGCCTGTGTATAGTTCTATCATGAGGGTGGTGCCGCCGTCTAGGATAGATACCTTCGCCTCGGCTGTGGCGGCTTGCACATAGCTGTCAAGTAGAAATGTCACATACCCCACCACTGGAAAGCTTTGAACAACGCGCCTAAGCGCGTCGTATGTACTTTTAATGAGGTCGTACAGCCCCAAAGCCGCGGATAGAAACGGTATGTTCTTCAAGACCTCACCCCACCACCAGCTAACGGTCTGAACACCCCTGTAATCTATACCAGCAGCACTTGAAATTACGGGTCTCAGTGACGAGTCGTAAAACTTCACGTAGAACCTAACCTTGGTGTACGCGCTACCAAGCATACCACTAAATGGCATTGTAGAAAGTTCTAGGTACCTCTCTGAACCTTGTTCCCGTACTACGCTGAAGATTTCTAGTTTTGCCATGTATGTTCTTCGGCTTAGGAAGAGGAAAGTTTCTGAGGCTCTTCTTACGTATTTGGCGTATACGTCGCTACCCGCGGCTGCTAGTTCCTGCGGTCTTCTAACGGCGGCTTCTACTTCGATTGTGAATTGTGCGCCGGAAGATGTGGTGAGCGGGCCTACGGATACGACTCCTCCCATGCCTTTCGTGGGTAGGAGATATATCAGGTAGCTGGGGGGCACTGTGATTATGCCGTTGAACTCCATTGTATACGCGTCGACTCTGTAGCCTCTTAACTCGCCTATGTGCAGGCCGCCCCAGTACACGAACAATCTGTCGCTCAGCTGCACAGACTGCGGCGGCGCCCTGACGTAGACCTGTAGAGTGATAGAAGACGCCGCATCTACGACGAAGCCCGGAACGGCCAAATAGCTGTTGCGGATGAGATGTGTATTTACGTAATCGCGCAGGCTTATGAAGAGTCTCGGGGTTCTTATCACGTCGTTTCTGAAGTATTGCTGGTTCTCTACATTTGCCAAAACCTCTGTATATATCTCTGCTCTGTAGCTGTTGTCGTTGTAGATGCGCACTCTGTAGCCCCCTCCGCCTCTTAGCCAAGCAAGCACGGTCTGTATATGGTCTTGATATACGGTGACGGAGCCGGCGGCTACTTGGGTGGACCCCTGATATATTTCGTATCTGTATCTGCCCGGCGTGGTGCCTGCTATCAGCATCACAGCGGCGTCGCGGGTCTCCAGCGGTAGAACAAACGAGGTCTCTACGTATCTGCCCGGCTCCAACGTGGCTGTGGCCTTATGTAGCCGGAAGGAGGCCCAGAAGTTCAGGACCTGCACCTCGCTGATTGTGTACACGTTAGCCTCGGGCTGCGCTGGCGGTTTTTTGCCGGCCTCGCGCCAGCTTGTCTTATCTGGCTTCTCGCCTTTCGCCGTCCTCGGCATAGCCACGTCAAAGGCCGCGGGGTCCGCCGCGTCCGCCGCCCTGGCTATGAAGACGTGGTATCTAGCCCCCCGCCGCTCCAGCTCCACAAGCCTCCCGTAGCCAGGCGGCTGTGTTCGCGGGACGCCGGGCGCCGCCTCGACGCATATCTTAGTCTCGTTTCTCAAGACAGGCGGCGGCAGGACCCCGCGGTGAAAGGCCTTAGAGACGTCTGCATCGTCGCTTGTGAGCAGAGGCACAAGCACGAAGGTTACGTTTTCAGGCTCGATATATATCTGGGCGGGTCTCCACCGACCTCTTTCAAACACAGAGGCCATTAAATCCGGCGGAGAACCGGCGAGGCCCAGCTCGCCGACATTTACACAAAACATCGGCGCCTCCCCTTGGCCAACCCCCAGCGCCGCCACTACAACCGTCAGAATCCAGAACCCTAGCATGACTCAAAAAACAGTATTTTTGTAAACATTGCGCCTTCACGACACCTTCATCTCGGCGACGTGTCTAGGCGCGGACGGGGTAGCTACGTCGGGCGTTCTAGCGATAAGGCCGCCGCAGACTTGCTGTGAGGTGGGCGCGACGTGCTACGGGCAAAGCTCAGCGGCGTGGTTGTCAGAGGCATGTGGCAGGGGGCGGAGTAGCTGTTTTTATACTGGGGAATTTACTGGGGCGATGTCTGAGAGGCAGAGCCCCTCTAAGGTGGAGGAGTGGCGGAAGCTAATCAACTCGCTTAGGGAGGGGGGCGTCGAGCCCTTCCCGCACAGCTTTTCGGTGACCCACAGCGTGAAGGCGCTTAATGAGCTTAGGAGGCAGGCGTTGCTGGAGCCTTGGGTTGGGCTTACGGTGAGGACCGCGGGGAGGGTGTCTGACGTGCGGCGTCATCCCAACGTGGTGTTTATCGACCTTTACGAAGACGGGGCGAGGTTTCAGGTGATGGCCGACCCCAAGATGTCTATTCTGGAACACATATGGCGTGGGGACTACGTGGGGGTTGTGGGGCCTGTTGTGAAGACTCAGAGGGGGGACTACGCGGTTAAGGCCGTCTCCATTACGCTTCTGGCTAAGGCTGTTCAGCCGCTTCCGGAGTGGGGTAAGGTGGATAGGGACTCGCCGTTTTACATGCGGTACCGCTCGGTGGCGATGGTGCTCGACCTGCAACTTAGGTGGCGGATCGCGGCTAGGGCCCGGTTCATACAGGCGCTTAGGGAGGCTATGTGGAGGCGGGGGTTCGTCGAGATCCCAACGCCGGTGCTCCAGCCTATATACGGCGGCGCCGCGGCTAGGCCTTTCACCACCAAGATCTGGGCTATTGACGAGGAGTGGTATCTCAGGATCTCTCCTGAGCTGTACCTCAAGCGATACATCATCGCGGGGTTTCCCAAGGTGTTTGAAATAGGGCCTCAGTTCCGCAACGAGGATATAGACGCGCTTCACAACCCGGAGTTCTGGTCGCTTGAGGCTTATCAAGCCTACGCCGACTACAGAGAGATTATGAGGCTGACGGAGGAGGTGGTGTATGAGGCTGTCAACGCCGTGTTGGGCTCCGGCGTAGTTAAGTACAGAGACTGGACTATAAACTTCGCCCCGCCTTGGCGGAGGATTACGCTACACGACGCCTTGCGCGAATTCGGCGGGATCGACCCCGACAGCCTCACCGACGATCAGATTAAGGAGCGGCTGAGGGAGCTCCAGGTGCCGCTTAAGGTGTACAACAGGGGGATCGCGCTGGTTAAGCTCTTCGAGAAGCTGGTGGAGAAGAAGCTGGTGGAGCCCACCTTTGTCGCCGACTACCCGGAGGAGTCCACGCCTCTCTGCAAGCCCCACAGAGAGAAGCGGGGGCTTGTGGAGCGGTTCGAGGCTTTCGTCGGGGGGCTTGAGGTGGCTAACGCCTATACCGAGCTTAACGACCCGGTGAGGCAGTACGAGTACTTCGCTAGGGAGGAGGAGCTTTTCCCTAAGGAAGAGGCACACCCCTTGGATTGGGATTTCGTCGAGGAGTTAAGCTTCGGCATGCCGCCGACAGGCGGCGTGGGCATAGGCGTAGACAGGCTGGCGATGATAATCACAAACGCCGAGTCCATAAAAGACGTCATCCCCTACCCCATAGTGAAGAGGACTTAAGGCAGGGGGCGAGCTTCTTCTGCGGAGCTCTCTCCGGCAACCGCTTATGTCCGGGAGGAGGGAACGGCGATGCTGAGGTATACGTAAAGCGACACAACCAGTAGAAATGCGGCGTTTAGCATAAGTATCGGATATGCCTTGTAGACAGCATATATGAACAACGCTGTAAACGTAGCTAGCGTGGCGGCTTCGTAGGGTCCCCACGCGCCTCCCCTCAGCCCCAAGAGGCCCTTGGGCGTTACGTACCACCTTATCCCCCTCTTGAGGAAGCCGAGGAGGATGTAGAAGGTGAGGTAGGGGCTTAGGACGAGGAGCAACGACGCGGATTTCGCCAGCTTCCCGGCGACCTCGGCGAAGCCGTGGCCGTCTTGCTTGGCAAGTCTGTACACGTAGACCAGCTGTAGCGCTGCCATGATAAAGAGGGCGAGCTGGAGGACAAGTATGTGAAGAGGTGGGAGGATTATGCCCATGTAGCCCATGGCTATCCCCGCCAGCATTATGGCAAATGTGGTGAGTATCATGAGGGGGTGCGTCACGATGTTTAGAAACACGCTGAGTTTATGCGACGCCGGCATCTTAAGCCTAAATATGTGGGTGAGATACTCGGCGAGGACGTATGCCGAGTTGTAAGTCCACCTGGCGTATTGCTTCTTAAACGCCTCGTAGCCGGCGGGGACCTCCACATACAGCGGGAGGCCTGGGGAGTAGACGACGCGGCCGCCGTGGATGTAGGCCTTCATAGATATGTCGTAGTCGTCTGCGGTGCAGTTGCAGAACCCCCCTATTTTCTTGAGGAATTCCTTTCTGACGGCGAAGCCGGAGCCAAGCGTAAAGACCGGGTGTCCGGCGTTGTGGCGGCCTATGATTGAGACGTAGTACAGCAGGTATTTGTAGAGGAAGAGCTGTAGCGAGGCGATGGGGGTCTTGGCGGGGGCGTAGCCGTCCCAGCCGAGGAAGAGGATCTCCCTCTCCCCCACGGCGCGGGCCCTCGTGCAGAGATCGGGCGGCGGTATGCTGTCTACGTCTAGGAAGAGCAACACCTCGCCGCCTGCGCGTTCCAGGACCCAGTTGAAAGCCATGCCTCTGTATCCGACCGGGTTGGGCCTCCTTAGGGCCCTCACGTTTTTGTAGCCGGGTTCTTCCACGGCTTTTCTAATTTCTTCAAACTTGTCGGGTGGGTCGTCAGATAGAACTATAACCTCGGCGTTTGGGCAGGGTATTGCGGAGAGGCTTCGCAACGCCTTAACTATTGTGTCTACCGTCTCGTTTTTGACCGGGATTATGATGGAGAGAGGCAGGTCCGGGATCCCTCTTGGAGGGTCATGGTTTATGGGTCTTGCATGTCTGGCGTAGTACATGTAGTGTGCCATAAGCAGGAGAGAAAGCAACAAGAGGAGTAGGTAAATCGTAAGTAGCATGTTCTGCAACCAAAGCGGCAGAGAGGGGGCGTTAGATACCGTAACTGGACCCTCCCTGGTTTTGTTGAGTAGCTGAAGTGTTTCATTCAAGGCGTCTCTCGGCAATGTGAGGTTGAGAAAAGTGATGTTGACCACGATGCGAAATATTGGGTATTATATAAGTACCAGGAGGGGGATAAATTTAACCCGCAGTTAGATGTGTATGGAGGTCTTCAACACGCCTAGGGTCGTCCTCGCGGGGGGCTGGGGGTCTGAGCAATTTATATCTGCCTTTACAGACGCCTTGTATCGGGGGGTTCCGTGGGAGGAGGCCTTGAAGGCGCAGACGCCCGAGCTTGTGGAGAAGCGCATATCGGCTTTCTACAGACAGGGGCATTGGAGCGTCTTCGAGTTCATGGGCGCCCAGTTTCTCGTGGAGTGCTCCCGCGCCTGCCACACCCAGTTCATCCGGCACCGCATGGCGTCGTACTGGGCGGAGTCCCAACGCTACGTAGACTACACCAAGCGTCGGATAAGGTTCATCGTCCCAGCGGGGTTCCCAGAAGAGCCGCTACGGCAGGCGTACGAGGCTTATGTGAAGCTTAGGGAGGGGTTTAGGCCTGAGTACGCCAGGATGGTTCTGCCCAACGCAACCGCCGTCCTCTTCGCCGTACAGATGAACGCCCGCGAGCTACTGCTAAACTTCGCCCCCCTGCGGTGCGCGTATACGGCGCAGGCGGAGATCAGACACGTCTGCTGGCAGATGTTCGCCAACGCTTGGCGTCTCTGGCCCAGCCTTGCCAGGCTGGTGTGGGCAGACCTCCCGGCGCTCCACCGTGACTTCTGTACCAAGGTGCCGCAAGGCGAGGACTGCCGCCTCTACGCCATAAAAGACGCCGAGGAGAAACACGGCCCTCTCCCCGACAAGCCTTGGCTTGCTGCCGTTACGCATGGCCGTTAGGCGGGTTCTGATAAGGGGGCTTGAGGCGGGTTCCGCATATCTCGCGTATCTTCTACGGGAGAGCGGCGTGGAGGTGGGTATACAGACCGCAAACCCCGCAGACCCCGTCCTAGACGTTCCTCCCTTCGAGCCGCTCTTCACCCTCGATTTCATTAAAGACGTGTTGGCCGCTAGGATTGTGACACAACCCTCCGGTGGCTACGACGTGGTTGTGGATTCCTGCGACGTGTTTAACTTTGAGGAGGTAAAGAAGATCGTCGCCGGCGACAAGCCTGTCTACGTGGTTGGCGACAGCTGGCTCTCCGCCTCCCTTTCGCTTTATCGTTCCCTCCCCGTGCCCGATGTAGATATAGATCTTCCCGTGGAGCGTACAGACCAATTTGCAGAGATCTCCGTAAAGTATAGGCCTTACGTCGGGGGGAACTACACGTTGTGTGGAAGCTTCCGGGATGCTTGGGGCGGCTGCCTCTACACGCCCATGCGCGCTCTAGAGAGAATCTACGCCGCGGCCGACGTCTACGCCGCCATCATGGGCCTTGAGGCGCCGCGACGGAGGCTGAAATTGGAATACGCCGTGGGGCGCGACAAGCTTTATGCGGCGTTTGGTTGCAGGCCGGAGGGCAAGGCGTCGAAGATAAACCTGGGGGAGCTACAGGTGTGGATGTACGGAGAGGGGGGCTCCCCCCGGTACGTCTTTGTGCAGGGCAGGCCGGAACATGCGCCGTGGGTATTCGCCCTGTACAACCTGGCGAGGGTCGTCGGCACGGCGTTCCTATACGACCTGAGCCCGGGGGGAAGAGGCGCATTTAACCTGGCCTATGTGGGATACCTCTTCAGAGAGATGAGGAGGTAGTGTGCCCCAGACACGTCGGACTGCATCACGGCGCCGCCGGAGGCGGCTCTCAACAGCCTGTCGCGGTGGATAAAACGGAGGAGGAGGGTTAAAAACTATTTCTCGGCTTGTAGCTTCGGCAGAAGTGTCTTCTTTAGGTGTTCGATCAGTTTCTTCTGCCTCTCTCTCAGCCTTCTGGCGATCCTCCTCCTGGGCACCTCCTTGCCGCATATGCCCGAGTACAGCGGGTCTCCTCTTATGGTAGGCTGGTTGCAGTCGATCAATATAACCTCGAAGTACCGGTAGATGCCGTCGTCGGCTACCCAGTAGCTGTTTAGCACCTCAAGCCCCGGGAACTTCCTAGCAGCCCTCTCCTCAGCCACCTGGCGCCAGGACTTCCAGGCGGTTATACCGTATACGCCCATTCTCTTCGGCCTCCTGCCTGAGTCAGGCCTCCTCCTGTTGAAGGGACCTCTCGCGAGGCGCACCCTCACAACCACAACCCCCTGTTTCGCCTTGTAGCCCACTTTTCTCGCCTTTTCAAGCCTAAAGGGCCTCTCCACCCTTACGATGGAGGGCGCCCTCCTCCAGTCGATCAACAGTTTTCGCATCAACCTCTCGTGTATCTCTCTGCCAGCTCTCCTATACCACGTAGCCATATAGCTATATGCCGACCGGGCCACAGCCCAGTGCTAAGCCGTCTTTATAAGCTTTTCCC
>DAITPC010000017.1:19820-28465 GCA_036833835.1 Pyrobaculum sp.
CATTGTATATAACAGGTGCGTTTTGGAGGAACATATATGACCTCTCTCTAGCCTTTTACTAAATACGGCGGACCCGTTAGGCTTCGGCATTCGCTTGATGTGTAGTAAAGCTGGGAGCTACACGCCACAGTGTTACTTTGGCTAAGCGATATCGCCGCGAGGTCCGCGCTTGGATTATTCGGATCAGTTGAGGTGGGCACTCCCTCTTGCCTATGCTACCGATATATGTACTGCCTACATAGAGCTTTGCCTCAACAGGGAAGCAACGGCCTGCTGTGGTGAATACGTAACACCCTGCCGGAAAGCCTAACGTGCAATAACCAGAGATCCCGCCGGTGACCAGCATGCCAGGTTGTGGCACAAGTTGCACAGTTGCCATATTTAACGTAGCTATATATCGCTAAAATATATGGGGTTTCGTAGGGGTTGAAAATTCTGTATCTCTTTTACATTCGGTAAACGCCGACGTTGCTACGCAGGCGCCGTTGGCATGGGTTTCGGAGCCATGCCCGCCGCTGTGCCGGGCCTACAAAACCTGCTCAAAGTCTACAACGGCGGTGAGAATACGACGTAGACTCAAGCATCGAGGACGACATGGTAAACACGGTGGCACTTAACACCGCGGTATTCTATATCGCCAATTTGCCGAGATACGTGCGAGCGCAAAGCGTCTCTATCTCTCTGCCAGCTTTCCTATACCATGTAGCCATATAGCTATATGCCGACCGGGCCACAGCCTAGCTCAATGCCACCTCTTTAGATTTGTTGAGTCAACGTTTAATACGGGTCTTCAGACGGCTACGTGCGGTGCCGTTTTGTGGAGACTAGCGTTGTGGTGCACGCCACCGAGGGCCTAGAGAAGGTATTTGATGCATTACGGCGTTTCTTCGGCGATATACCGCTAGTCGTGGAGATATACGAGGGTCATTACGGCAACCCGATCTACCTAATCACGTCGTTTCTAGACAACTGCGACGGCGTGTTGGCAAAGCTGTGCGACGCCTTCGGCGGAGAAGTCCCGGCCTCAAAGGGCGAGTCCGAAGGCCTCTACTACCTGCGGCTGGACAAACAGGCGCTGGCCAGCGGCGTAGTCAAGGCGGCGGAGCAACAAGACGATGTGGTCAGGCTGAAGATCCGTGTGAGAGATGGCCTCTGTAGTTAGGCGCGGCTTCGTCGAGTGGGATCTGGCGACCGTGACGCCGGAGATTGAGAAGGCCCTCTGGGAGGTCGGGGTGCGGGCTGCCTTGCTCCGCGCCGAGGCCGAGACGGCTCTACTGGCGCCCTTTGTCAGGGGGGTAGACGTGAGCTGGGCCGAGGCCAGGGGACGCGACAAGTTCAATGTCTATGTCTACAGGGAGGAGGTGCAGATAATTAGGGTTAACCCCCACGCCCCCCTTACCCGCGACCAAGTGAGGGCGGCCAGGAGGTACGGCAAGTACGTGGAGCTTCCGCTGAGGCCTCTGCTGAGGGATCTGCCGCTCCTGGCCAGGTGGCTTGAGGTTCTGGAGCCTGAAGTCGCCATCTTCTCGACCCCGGTGGAGAGCCTCCGCGACGTCAAGTCGCCTCTAGACGTGGCCGCGCTGTTGGTCGAGATCGGCAGAGACGAGGGGTGGGCCCTCCCCATAAAGAGCTCTCTCGGCGTGTTGACAGAGCTCGTGGCGGGGAGAGATGACTAAGTACCGCTACCTCCTCGTTAGGGCTGAGGACCCCGCCGTCTGTTACGTCCAGCTTCTGGAGCGATACATGCTGACCGGCTTCCTCTCGCTGGTCCACGCCCCGCGTTTAGTGGCCATATACGACGATATGTTAGTGGTGGGAGTGCCTCGGGAGGCGGTCCGGGCCGTGAGGGCTGTGCTGGCGCTGTTAGACGGCTGTCGCACGGTGAAGGTCGCAGGAACCGCAAAGAGGGCTAAGGCGGTTGCGGCGTCGATAAGAAATAAATTGGGGACGCGAAAGCGACTGAGTGATGATGGGTATCAAAGTACTGAGTTGTGATAGGCTCGCGACGGACTGACCATCTCTTTGTCTTCTCCAGCAAGTAGTCGATAATGTGCTCGGCGGGTTTATGTCTATGTTACATAAGACAAGTGAGGAGCTGTACAACATGCATCCGCTAGGATGTCCGTAGAGCGTTACCAGCTCCAGAGCCGCCGCACCGCATCCCCCTCCACAACAGACATAGATGCAGGCGAGCCTCTACACAACCGCGCTTTAAAACGTGAGTTAATTTTAAGGAAAATAATGCAAAAATTAGACATGCGAGGTAAAAAGCCTGTTGGCGCTAGCGTCGGTCTTGTTGACAGTGTTAGCGGTTGTGATAACTCATGACGATTTGTCTAGATACCAAGATCCGCCGTTTCCAGGCGTGAAAGTGGCTAAGCTTTCTACATGCTGTGTTTTGTATAAACTGTGATTATGTGGCCACATTAGGCTACGCCGTATGGCTCGATCCCACCTAGCCTACGTCATGGCGTCTCACGGCTTTGATGACGGCGATACTATCTACCAGCCATGTTACTGTGGAGGAGAGTGCACTGGCTATATAGTGAAGGATGTGGGATAAAACGATCCCTATGTTGATGCAGCTGTTTACAAAATTGAGACCAGGGGCACATAGGCATCACCCCACGTGGAGGTATGCGGCTTCAACCCAGCCCCCCGTGAGCGTCGATGGTTACTTCGCAGATCCAGGCTAAAGTCATTTAAGGACAAAATTATCTATAGTCAAGATAGGACAAGATGCTGTTCTTAAAAGAGCTCACAAAGAGGACAAAAGGTGCTTGAGATATGCCCTAACGGATAGTCAATCCACTCCTTAAGACGGGCAAACTTGTTCTTACAGGGTATAATATAGCTTGGCACTCAGTTGCGCTGAAGCAGACTGCGGTAGTCGCCATCGCCCTAGGCGCTGTCTATCTGACAAGGAGATATCTACCTAGGCTTTAAACAACGATTACTTTGATTACTTTTTGATTTTCATTAACAAGTAATCTATTATATGTTCTGCTGGGTTTATACCAGTAGCAGCTTTAAAGCCTTGCCAGCTCATGGTGGGGTTTACCTCAAGTATGTAGTAGCCCTCTTTAGTCTCCGCTATGTCGACACCTCCGTAGTCAAGCCCGAGCACCTCCACCGCCTTGACCGCCAGCTCCTCCATCTCACGGGTTGTTTTAGCCGGCTCGGGAGTTGCGCCTTGGGACACGTTTGTCTTCCAGCCCTCAGCCCTTCTGTATTCGGCGCCTATTGCCCGGCCGCCTACCACCACCACTCTGTAGTCGCCCGGCCCTTTCTCCAAGAACTTCTGGACGTATATCGGCTTGTTTATGTTCATCAGCATTGAGAATATGTGAAACGCCACGTCTGGGTTATCCACCAGAAACGCGCCGTAGCCCATGGCGCCCCGCATCTGTTTCACGACGGCCCTGCCGAACTCCTCCACCGCCCTGTACCCCACGAACATGTTCTCGCTGACCACGGTAGGGGGCACCGGGAGGTTGGCCTTGGCCAGCATTATCAACGCAGCCATCTTGTCGCCAGCCACGACCCACGGCAACACAGGGTTCATGACGTAGACGCCGACCTCCTCAAGCGCCTTCGCCGCCCACACCCTGTATAAAAACTGCTCGAAGTCTCGGAATACGCCTAGATGCCGCAACACGGCGCCGGGGGCCAACAGCTCTGCCGGGGGCCCGCGGCCTACCGACTGACGGATCCTCAACCCGCCCCGCTCGATGCGCACTTCCAACATGTCGACGTATATCCTAACCGGCATGTGTCCCCTCCTCCTGATTGCGTTTTCTAGGTCCACCACGTCGCCTGGGTTGTACTCAACCTCGTATGGCCTAACGATGCCGATTTCCATTAAATCAAGACACCCCAGAGGTCTCTGCAGAGGCCGGGCAGAAGATAACGCGCCACGAGCTCCGGCTCGGCCACCTTCAGTTGCCTCAAGGCGTTTACCACCGCCTGGATGGGCTGGTCGGCCAGGACGAGCGGCGGGTTGTACAACATGCAACCGCTGGGGTGTTCATACAGCGTTATCGGCTCGGGCGCCGCCTCTCTGCACCCGTCTCCGCCGCATATGTAGATGCCGGCGGGTCTCTGGACTATGTAACGGCCGTCCTCCAGAGGCGCTATGGGCCCCACGGGGCATATGCAGGACCCGCGGAGCGTCTGGTATAGCCTGATAAGCTCGCGTTCCACCTTCTCGTAGCCGTGTATTTTGCCGTATTTGGCGAGGAAGGTCCCCACGGGCCTTCTGACGTAGCCGGAGATCTCTATCCCGAGCCTCTTCTTAGCCTCGGCGGGGTCTGCGCCAAACGCCACAGCCACGCCGATTAGGTCATATGGAGATGCTTGCAACGTCTCCTCCAGCTTAAGTACGTGGGACAGAACCTCTTGCTTGTCTACCTCTGGGTTGCAGGTTGAAAACTTGTCCGAGATACAGGTCGGCATGCATTTTTAGGAATACCTAGTATTAAAGTTATCCAACTTTCGAGAGGCGGCCGAACTCCAGCTCTATCACTCTGCTCAGCACCACCGCGTATTCAAACGGCAGGTCTTTCAATATATCGCCTACGAAGCCGAGCACGATCGCGGCTTTTGCGTCGTCTTCTGTGAAGCCCCTGGCGCGGAGATATGCGATCTTGTCCTCTGAGATCGTCGAGGCGGTTGCCTCGTGCGTCACCACGGCGGTGGGCTCGAACACTTGGTCGTGTGGCACCGTCAAGGTGGCCGACTTTTTGTCTAGCACAAGCGAGTCGCACTGTACGTGCGACTTGGCGTGTTTCGCGCCCTTCTGGACGTGAACTAGGCCTCTGTACACGGCCACGCCGCCCTCGGCGGATATGCTCTTGTTCACCACCCTGCTACTGGTCCTCGAGGCGAGGTGCCAGACCTTCGCGCCGTTTTCCTTCCAGTAGGGCCCCTTGGCCGCCGTTATGCCTACTATCTCTGTGGAGGCGCCCTCGCCCTTCAGCACAGTAGAGGGGAACGTGTACGTGGTCTTGCTACCGATGGAGCCCTCTACCCAGTGGACCTTGGCCCCGGCCTCGGCTATGGCCCTCTTGTTGTTGAAGTTTATCACGTTGCGGGACCAGTTCTGCACCGTGGTTATTTTAAGCGTGGCGCCCTCGTGGGCGTAGCCCTCCACCATGCCGTTGTGGAAGGAGTATTTAAGCAGACGGGGGGCGGAGCAGCCCTCGATCCAGTGGACGTAGGCGCCTTTGTCCGCCACCACTATGGAGTGCTCCATCTGGCTCTCCATGGATTGGCCGATAAAGAAGAAGGTCTCGAGGGGTTGCTCAATCTTGACGCCTGGAGGCACGTATATGAAGACCCCGCCGGACCACAAGGCGCCGTGGAGCGCGGCGAATTTGTGCTCGGGCGGAAACACCCTCATGAAGTATCTCTGCACGAGGTCCGGGTACTTCTTGACAGCCTCCTCCATGGGCAACATGATGACGCCCTTCTCCTGGAGCTTCCGCTTCAGGTTGAAGTATATGATCTCGCTGTCGAACTGCGCCCCCAGCCCCAGAAGCGCCTTTGCCTCTATCTCCGGCAGACCCAGCTTCTCGTAGTACTCGCGGATCTCCTTCGGCACTTGGTCCCAGCTGGACACGGCCTCGGTCTGGGGCTTGGCGTAGTGGACGAGCGCCTCTAGGTCTATCTCCTCCACGGCCCTGACCCATTTGGGCATGGGTAGCTTTTCGAAGAGCTCCAGCATCCTGAGCCTCAGCCTCCTCATCCAGTCCGGCTCCCCCTTGAGTTTGCTTATCTCCTCTATCATGTCTCTGGTGATGCGGCCCTTAAGCGCCACCTGGTAGCTAAATTGCTTCTCGAGACCCAGCACCTCCTCCACGCTCTCGACGTGGCTTATGGTCGCACGGAGAGATTCCAACTCCTGCATGGGCATATTCTGCGAATGAGAGTTATAAGCCTTCTTAAGAACATTCTTAAATCTGGAAATCGGGGAGTTGCCATGCACAGGCTTGAGGTTAAGAATCTGAGAGTTGCGGTCGGCGGAAAGGAGATCTTAAGAGGCGTGACGCTGGGCGTGTCCAGCGGCGAGGTTGTGGTCTTGATGGGCCCCAATGGCAGCGGCAAGTCCACGCTGTTTCAGGCAATAGCAGGAAACCCCAAGTACGAAATCGTAGACGGGGATATATTGTTAGACGGCGAATCGATAAAGGAACTAGCCCCAGAGGAGCGGTTCGCCAGAGGTATCTTTGTCGGCTTCCAATCGCCGGTAGCCGTGCCGGAGGTTAGGTTCGCCTTTCTGTTGCAGGCCATGATGAACATACGTGCCGGTAAGAAGCTCACGGAGCCTAACCCGCAAGTGTTGACGCAGGCCCAGAGGATTGCCGCGGAGCTGGGCCTTAAGCCCGAGGTGTTTAACCGCGGCATCGGCGCGGGCTTCAGCGGCGGCGAGTTTAAGAGGGCCGAGGTCCTCCAGGCGTTGCTCCTGAAGCCTAGGTTTGTGGTGCTGGACGAGCCAGACAGCGGTCTCGACATAGACGGGATAGCCGCCGTGGGCAGAGCCGTGACTCAGCTGGTGGCTTCGGGAAGCGGCGTCTTGCTGTCCACCCACTATGCCAGGGTGCTTAAGTTCATCAAACCCACGAAGGTCTACGTCATGGCCGAGGGGAGAGTTGTACTTGAGGGCGACGAGGGCGTAATAAGGAAGATAGAGGAGGTGGGGTACCAGAGCTACTTTGCCGAGATAAAGAGGGAGCTAGCTCTGTAATTCTTTATCAGCTGGCTCCTAAATCACCACAGGTCTGCAACCCAGCCCTCATCACCTCGACCCTCTGCGGGTGAAGTTAAAAACATGCCGTCCTATACAGTTATATATAGATCAATTTAGTGTACATATGCCTAAGTGGCACTGGCCCATAGACCCAGACAAGGTGCCGAGAATTGTGGTGGAGCCGCCGGGCCCCAAGGCCCTGGAGATAGTCCGGCGCGATGAGGAGCTGATAATGCAGTCCTTCGCCCGTTGGTACCCCCTGGCGATTGCGAGGGGCTACGGCCCTGTGGTCGAAGACGTCGACGGCAACCTCTACATTGACTACAATGCAGGCATAGCCGTCACAAACGTGGGACACGCGCATCCAAAGGTGGTGGAGGCTATAAAGAGGCAGGCGGAGCTATTCCTCCACTACTCTCTCACCGACTTCTACTACGAGGTTGCGGTGAAGCTCGCCGAGAGGCTGGTCTCCATAGCCCCCATATCTGGCAGGAAGAAGGTTTTCTTCACCAACAGCGGTACCGAGTCCATAGAGGGGGTGTTGAAGATCGCCAGGGGCTACTTCAAGGGTCAGAGGCCCTACGTGATGGCATTCCTCGGCGCCTTCCACGGCAGGTCGTACGGCTCCATGAGCGTCACCGCGTCGAAACCCATCCACAGGCGGCACTTCTCCCCGCTGGTTCCCAACGTCATTCACGCCCCCTACCCGCATCCGGTCCACTGTCCCTTCAAGGCGTCGACGCCTGAGGAGTGCGGCGAATACGCGCTTGCGTTTATAGAAGACTGGATCTTCAAGAGGCTTGTAGACCCGTCTGAAGTCGCCCTTGTGCTCATAGAGCCCGTACAAGGCGAGGGCGGCTACGTGGTGCCGCCTAAAAACTTCATCAAGGGGCTTAGGAAGCTCACGCGGGAACACGGCATCCTCCTCGCCGTGGACGAAGTCCAGTCTGGCTTTGGCAGGACCGGGAGGTGGTTCGCCGTGGAGCACTTCGGCGTGGAGCCTGACCTCATAGCCACGGCAAAGGCCATCGCCGCTGGGCTCCCCCTAGGCGCCATAATCGGCAAGGCCGAGGTAATGTCGCTTCCAAAGGGCGCACATGCTAACACCTTCGGCGGGAACCCCGTGGCGGCTGCCGCAGCTCTGGCCTCTATGGAGGTGATAGAGGAGGAGGGGCTACTACAGCACGCCGAGACGTTGGGCGAGGAGCTGAAGAGAGTGTTCGCCGAGGAGGTGGGCGACCGTCACCACGTGAGAGGCTTGGGGCTTATGATTGGCGTTGAGCTACTAGACGAGAAGAAAAAACCTGCCAAGTATTTAGATGAGGTGCTCATGAAGGCGTTTAAACGCGGTGTGGCCGTCATAGGCGCGGGTCTTTCCACAATTAGGGTGGCGCCGCCTCTTGTGATAACCCGCGAGATGGCCCTAAAAGCCGCCTCTATTATCCTAGAGGTCCTACGTGGCTACAGATAGGCCGGTTATAAACTTCTTTTTCACAGCCTCGTCGTAATACCACTCCACGATATCATCCTCAGCAATATCCATAGCGAAGTCGAATGCCTCCTCCCAGTCAAACGTCTCGAAAACCAGGTCCCAGCCCTCCTCCAAAAGTCTGAGGTCTCTCTCCTTCCCCGTCACCAAAATCCTTCCCTCCCTCCTACTCACAAGCACTCTATACACGTACGTATACGTATACGTATTTAAAAAACCTCCAAGAATTTTAACATATTACCACAAAGGCCTCACAAGATCCTTCTATTAAAAAGACAAGATATTCATTAAAGAACTAGTATTTACAGAAAGTATTTGTATGTAACAATATATGTAATATACTTGAAAAGAACTACCTATCCCTCGTCGTGTTACAAAGTCAACAGCTTAGAGTAGCTTCGACGCATT
>DAITPC010000017.1:28565-40240 GCA_036833835.1 Pyrobaculum sp.
ATCAACAACAGGCGGCGCCCCGGCTTGAGGGATGCCGCCGCCCTCCCGTTGTATGTCACCTCGCACACCCCGGCTACCACCACTATGCCGCGCTTCTTTCCCGAATTTATTAGACGTGCCGCCTCTCCCGCCGAGGGCCTCTCAAGATACACCTCCAAAAACTCCGTAGGGGTTTAAAGACAATTAAGTTAATATAGTGCCTCAATACCCCACGCCATGGCCAAGATAGAGATTAAGGAAGTCCCCGAAGTAAGAGGCTTCAGCACGGTGAAGAAGGTGCCTAACAGAGCAGCGCTACAGGGAGACCTCAAGCCCAACACGATATTGGTCTTCCACGGCAAGGAGGGCCACGAGATGGTGGTCGAGATCTTCACCCCGGACCCCAACGGCGATAAGACCCTGCCCCCCGCCACGATGGCCGTCACCAAATTCAGCGGAAACGCCGAAAAAGTAGACAACGCCTACGCTACGCTCCTCTTCTGGGCCTTAAAAGAGGGCAAAAGCCTTGGAAGCCCCACGAGAGAGGTCTACCTAAAAATCGACACCACGCAGAGCCCGCCCGAGGTTGAGGTGGAGGTGCAGGCCCCCGTTCAATAAAAACCTTAAAAACCCGACATTTACAGAAAGACAGGGCCCGTAGTCTAGCGGTATGATGCCCGCCTCACGCGCGGGTGGTCCCGGGTTCAAATCCCGGCGGGCCCACCTCAGCGTTTAGAAAAACTATTCTACACCTACTATTCTCCCTCCCTGTAGCTGGATCTTGACGTAATAGTTGACTGTGTAGTCGCCGTTGCTCCAGCCCCCATATACCTCCTCCCAGGTGGGGACTTGGCCGAATACGTCGTATACGTTGGAGGCGTAGTAGTCCTCTGTTATGTACGTGCCGGTGCCTGGGTCGTACGCCCCGTTTTTGCCGGGGTCCCAGATGCCTCCGTAGTTGTTTGCGAAGACTACTGCCGTTATGTAGAGCTCGGCGGCGGTCTTGAGGCCTGGCAGTTCGTCTAGGGGTATTGCGAATTCTATCACGTTGCCGCCTCTGGCTATCTGGCCGACGTATTTGGGACGCCAGTCATGGTCGAAGACGAACAGCGGCTTTTCCTTGCCGTAGTTAATCCCTATCACGTAGCTCCACGCATATGGCAACTTCGTATCGCTCCAATCGGGAAGCCACTCGCTGAAGCCGGCGGGGAGGCCTATCGCTATCATTACATACGGCGCGTAGATGCTGTCGAGCTTGTTTAGCTTAATCAGCCCGTAGAGGTAGCCCCCGTCTAGGTAGAGCCTAAGCTCCGCGGCGTCTAGGTCGTCTGTGGGCGGCCAGCTCCAGTCGGGCCTGTAGTATCTGTACTGGTCGCCGGCTGGGTCATATATGATTAGTTCATACATGCTCACCGTAGCCCCCGGCGCAGGCGGCGGCTGGCCTACCCAGTCCTCCGGGTTGCCGTCTACCGTCCTGGGGCCTGGGCCTCCCGCGGCGTGTACGTAAGTCGGTGCTGAGTATGCGACGTCGCTGGCCATGGCCTTTGCTCTGAGCACAAACACGCCGCTGTAGTTCAGCTTAAACTGGGCGACGTACACGCCGTTGCTCACGGGCGCCGCGAAGACGTAGGTCTCGTCCCACGGCGCGTTGACGTCTGGGCGCATGTACGCTATAGACGCCGCCACGTAGGCCGCTCCGCTACTGCACACCTTGTAGTATGCCTTATAACGTGTTGCCTACATACGCCGAACCATTGCCTGTATATACCGCCAGCAGATGGCCCCCGCCGTCGTAGACCTCCACCTTCTCCAGCTCGACGCCGCAGATGTTGCCGTCTGTCCTAGGCACGACCTCCACCCTGTAGTTCATGCCCATGCTGGTTGCGAAGTAGTCGTTGGAGCCCTGCGCTATGAAGACGAACTCGTATCTGCCGGGCCTCAGCTTGAGAGATACCGCGTAGAGGTCGTTGTTGCCCACGTCGCCGGCGTAACGCATAGGCGCAAAGTAGAGGTCCTTCCAGGCACCTCCCCAGAAGTCCACAGGGCCCCAGTGGGCGACCGCCCTTATGCCCTCGGCGCGGCCTGGCGCGGCTGTGTTTGCCGAGGCCGAGTAGATCTCTACAGTCAGCGTTGTGTTTTCCGCTTCGCTAAGTATTAGGTTTCTATACGGCGCGCCTGCCCAGTCCACCGCGTAGTTGCTCCGGAAGTGTATCGGCACGTCGAGGGGCCACGTGTAGTTGTAGGTAAGCTCGGTCTTTACGTAGTATTTCCTAACGATCCCGCGAAACAGGGCGTCGAACACGTCCTCCCGCGGGCTTTCTCTATCGCGGCCGTACCACCAGAACCAGTCGCCGGCCTCCGCGGGGTACAGAAGCTCCCTCCAGGCCTTGTTCTTAGCGGTCTGCCTAGCCTCCTGGAGTATGCGCCAGGCTAGGTTCTCCTCCCACTCTCCTATCCACGTGGCGAGGCTACCTCCCCAGTCCCAGCTGGAGGTCGGAAGAGGCCTCTCCATGGCCCTAGGCGTTGCCTGAGACGCCGCCTCCCTCAGAGTGAGGGTCTTGCCGCGTAGGACGCTGTATATCGTGGATAGGAATATGTAGCCGTCGTTGGGGTACCACTCCCACGGTTCTCCCCGTCTAGCGCCACCACCACATAGCCTGTCAGTCTGATGTTTAGCAACGCCAGAAACTCTTGGGCGGCCTGCTCCTCGCCCACAGCCCTTGACCTAGCAGAGCCAGCGAAGCCTACCCAGTTGGATAGCTCGACATCTCTGAAGAAGACCAAAACGCCGTATCTCGCCCACGGCGAGTGTAGCTCCTCCAGGGAGGGGGTCCTGCCTAGGTACCGCTCAAGCGCTACCTGGTCTGCCACCGTGTACCGGATCCCGCTGTCGCTGAGTATCTTCACGAACTGGTCATCCACGGCAAGCTCCGGCGGCCAGACCCGAGGAGCTGGCTCTTGAAGAAGGTCTTGAACCTCTGCTGAGACGCAACCACCTGGCTGTAGATGTCTTCGGGATACGCGAAGGACTTGGGCAATGTTATTATCCCTGGGTCTGTGTAGAGGGCGTTACTGGTGTTTTCAACAAGCGGGGCGATGGGGTAGTAATACGGCGTCATCACCACGTCTATCTGGCCCCTCCTGAAGAGCTGGGCCAGCTTTTCCAAGAAGAGCTTGGGGTACTGCATCTGTTTCCCCAGCACCACAGCCTTTTCCTCCTCCGTGAAGTGCGTGTTGCAATCGCCACCGACGGCCTTTAGGTATACGGGGCGCAGGTCGGGGTCCTCCTTCAGAAGCATTTCGTTTATCCAAGCCATGTTAAACAACGTCTGTAGGTCGCGGTAGTCCGACTCGCTGAAGTAGCCCACGATCTCCTCAGGGGAAGCTGCCTGAAGCAAGGCGTTTCGCCTATCCAGAAGGCATTTATACCGCGGATACTTCGGGATCTGGACCTCCCAGCTTATGTCGAAAAACCTCTCCAGTATAAACGCCTTCTCCGCGCCAGTTAGCTCGTCTGCGTTCTTTAGAGACACCTGGAGGTATTTATCCGTCAGTCTGCCCGAGGCATACGCCTCGATCTGCTCCAGGAGAGTCGGCGTGACGTCGAAGGTCACCTTGACCCCGCTCCTCTCGACGAGAAGCAACATTGAGTAGTACGCCTTGCCTGTCCAGAGCCTGACCCAGGGCGCCTCAGCCACCCCTTGCCGACGCCAGTCGGCACGGCGCTTTCAGGTACGTAGTAGGGAGGCTGGTGGAGGTGCCAGACAAAAACAACGTGTTGAGCCGCCAGAAACATCGCCGTAGCCAGGAGAGCTATTACCAACCTCGTATATAACAATAAATAAGTTATTTATAAGTATTACATTCTACATGTCATGTTGCTCAAACTCTTCTTCGATGGGGCTTGCGAGCCTGTGAACCCCGGCGGCGTCGGCGCCTACGGCTTTGCGGCTTATGAAGACGATAGGGAGATACACGGCGAGGGCGGCGTCGTCTGTGTGGGCGGTTGGCAGTGCACCAACAACGTGGCTGAGTACACGGCTCTCATAAAGGCGATGGAGTGGGCCCTGTCGGTGGGGGCCGCAGAAGTTGAGGTCTATGGCGACAGTCAGCTGGTGGTGAGGCAGATGCTTGGGGTTTATCAAGTCAAGGCGCCGCATCTAGTCCCGCTACATGAAAAAGCTGTGGAGCTGACGCGGCGGTTCCGGAAGTTCTCCATAAGTTGGGTCCCCCGGGAGCGCAACGCCCGCGCCGACTACTACTCAAAGAAGGCGTACTGCGACTTCCTCAAGGCGCATCCCGAGGTTAGACAACTGTACGCGGGGCGGCTGGCCACGGAGAGACAGGTGGCGCTTTTGAAGAGGCTCGGCGTAGAGGACGCCGAGTGTCTTCCGCGGAGGGAGGCCTCGAGGCTTATTGAGAAACTTCTGAGCCGCCGCGGCTAAGTCCTTACGTCAAGCCCCAGGGCCTGGGCTCTGCGTATTATCTTCACCACCTCGTCCCACGACTTAGTCCGGTAGGCGTAGTAGCGGCCGACCCGCTCTGCGCCTTCGACTCTCAGCAACTCCTGCGCGTAGAGGCCGAGCACCACCACGTAGTGGCCATCTGGCGTTTTCCTTCTGGAAGTCCAAACTGCGTCTAGAGGTGGACGCATTGGGACATGTCCTTGGAAGTTTAAATACCTGGTGAGTGCGGATAGGCAAGACGCATATCTTTGGGGGCAACACGTCGGCGACGAGAGGCCTCAGAGTTGTGGGATGTGGGGGTGGCGAAGTAGCGGCGTGTCTCGTCTCAGGGCGTTGAACACCTCTTCTAGGGTGTAGGAGTGTTCTGTCTTCTTGGCGAAGCTCCGCGCCACGACTATGTAGATGTCGCCTTCTGCTTTACGCATGAGCTCTTTAGTGATGGCGACTGCGTCTACGTCGCGGCTCCACTTCACCTCGCCATATATCCTTAGGCCGTCTAGCTCCCCAGCTAGATCTATGTCCACTCCCCCCTTCACGAACTTGCCTAACCTCACGCCGAAGAGCGCTGGGGAGAACTTTCTAATAAATTCTTCGAACATTTCGCCGAAGTACTGCGAGAGCCTCTCCTCGTCTCTAAGTGGTTTGTCAATTCCCAGCTCCAGCTCGGAGAGGTTGGGGTAGACGCGGCGGAACCAGAATCTGAACAGATTATCCACTATCTTGTAGAGGCCTCTTTTCCTGCCGACGGGGACCTCCCTCCTCACGATGTCTAGGTGTTGCAACACCCATAGATACTTCGACGCCTTGCTTTTCTCCAGCCCCGCCGCGTCTGCTATTTCGCCCAGCGTCTCCCTCCCCGCCGCAACTGCCTCTAATATTGATATATACACCCGCGGCTCTTTCAACTCCTCCCGTAGCAGGAAGAGAGGCTCTTCATACAGCGGACCTCCCTTCCGGAAGAGAGCTACTATGTTCTCCTCTGGACTTCTCCTCGCATCGAACAATGTTAGGTAGTACGGAACCCCGCCGGCCACTGCCCAAGTTTTGAACAACTCCTCTGCCCCCCACCCCGGGAAGAACTCCTGCAAAGCCCCCGGCGGAAGCTCGCCCAGCTTCCAGCTGGCGGTTCGCCTGCCGTATAGCGGCGACTTTCTAGAAAGCACCTTCTCTTCTATCATCCTAACGCTGGACCCCACCAACAAAAGGAGTATCTTCGTGTTGGACAGATGAAGATCCCACGCCCGCTGTAGAGCTGAGGGCACCGAGGGGTCCAGCTCCACTAGGTATTGAAACTCGTCCAGCACCAATACGAGCCTCTCCCCTGCCGCGGCCCGGCCTAACACGTCTAGAAAGACCTCCCACCCCGGCTCTAAACGCGTGAGGTAGCCCTCCCCAGTCACCTGTGCCAGTTTTCCTAGAAGCTCTTTTACATTTTTCTCGATAGAATTGTAAGTACACATATGGTAAATCCCCCTCTTTCCCTGGAGAAACTTAACCACAAGAGCAGTCTTCCCCAGACGCCTCCTCCCATATAAAACAGCAAGCTGAGCCCCCTCTCGTCTGTACAAATCTTCTAACCAAGCCAACTCCTTCTCCCTATCCACAAATATTGACTCCACAAGTATTATACTCTCCGGGTAAATAACTTTAAGATACAGATTAAGTAAAGAGACAACCTCTACAAACTATCAAATTTATTAATAGTTTTTTAAATTAAATATTTCGAATTATTAATATGACTTTCCATTTGATTTTTCAGATTCCTACCTTTACTAATAATATATGTTTTTCGGTAATATGGATTTTCTAATCCTGAGTAGCTGGCCAATGTGTTTGTGCCTAACAGTTTTTGATCGCCGTTTTTAAAAATCGGTGTGTTAGCTCGGGCAAGCTAACACTGCGGAATCCGCCCTCGGCTCTCCCGCTGTTAACGATGTTAATATGCTAGGCAGTGGCGCAATACTTTAAAACCCTTAACGTTGTTTACTTTATGTTGCTACAACTCGTAATAAATTGGGATATGTTGTTACGAGACATAATCACGTATGGTATTCAAGGAGTAATAGCAATATTAATTATAATTATTGCGTGGGCTATTGGCTCTGTTATTGGGCGTGCTGTAAACAGATTGATTGAACGCACTGGATTGGAGAAAGCCTTTGACAGAACTGATGTAGGCAAGGCGTTTAGAGCCGCCGGCATTGACCTATCTAACCTCATCGGGATGTTAGTCACCGCCTTCATCGTGGTGATAGGTATTGTGATTGCGCTTCAGTATCTGCGGATCGGCGGCGAGGCGGGCATGTTGGTGGCGCGGGTCGCCGAGTATCTGCCGAGGCTTGTCGGCGGTATCATCCTGCTGACCGCGGGTCTCATCTTGGTGGCTCTCCTCACCGACTACATCGGCAAACTCCTCACAGGTCTCTTCCCGAAGCAGTTCGTGGAGATTGGGGAGATGCTGAGGAATCTCCTCCTCATCGGCTTGATCGCCCTCGTGGTGTCTATTGCGCTTGACCTCATGTTGTTCACTGGGCCGCTTGTGTATCCGCTTATTCTCGGCACGGTCATCATAGGCGCGGGCATATTCATCGGCCACACAGTCGTTAGGAACATAGTGGAGGACCACCCGGAGTTCGCCGCCGCCGCGCCGTATGCCAAGTTCCTGCTGTATACGATATTCCTAATGGTGGGGCTCGGCGCGATATTTGCCAACTTCCCAGAGACCGCGCAGGTTGTGCAAAACGTGGCGTGGGGCGTCGCCATTGCGGTGGGCATCCTCCTGGCGCCCGTCGTCTATACCTTGGCGAAGCGGATGGCCAAGGAGGCAAAGGAGTAGGCTTTTTTTCCTGCCAAGGTCTCGTAATCTTTATATAGTTTTACATATCGTGGCGACATGCATATTGAAGTGAGGGACCCCTCCTTAGTGGAGCGTCTGAGGCGGCTCCTGCCGCGGCCCGACGCGCCTTTTGACGAGGCTATCATAAAGCTAATGGAGCAACCATGTAAGATGAAGATCAGAGAGATCGTGGAGGAGGTTCTGTCGGCTTCTCAGTGGGAGGAGCGGGTGGCGCGGGCTTTGGAGGAGGCGGTGGCACAAGCCTTGGGGGATTTGGACAAGAGAATCACCCATGTCGTTGAGAAGGCCGTGAGGGATGCTCTCCGCCACGTGCAACTGGGCGCCGCGGAGGCCGGCGGCGGCTGGGAGGCGGTGATTAGGGAGGCGATGAAGAGGCCGGATGGGTGTTTGACCTTCGCCGAGGTTAGGCAGTACTACGGCAAAAACCTCAACAGCGTGATGCTGAGGAAGCGGGGTTTTATCCAGCGGGAACGGGGCCTTTGGTGCTGGCCTAAGAGCTAAGTAACGTCTGTATCACCCGGGGGATTTCCCTCAGGGTCTTCACGACTGCGTGCGGCGCCGCCTTGGAGAGGTCTATCTGCATCCTCTGCGAATGCGCCGCCGCCTCTTCTTCCCAGTCGCCGTAGAATATGGTGTAGAGGCCGAACTGCTGGGGAAAGTAGACGTCGAATACCGGGTTGTCGCCTATCATCACGTCTGCGCCTTGGAAGTACTGGGGGCAGCTCTTGGGGCATCCGTATCTGTCTGAGGTCCTGACGCCGTCTACCAGCTCGTCGAGGCCAAGACGCCGTATGACCGGCATCTGGTAGTGGGCGAGGCCGTTTGTGGCTATCTCCACGCGGTGTCCCGCGGCCTTGAGCTCCGCCAGGGCCTCGACGGCTCCGTCGTTGAGCCTAAAGGCGGGTAGGTGCCTCTCCAAGACCCTGGCCACGTCTGGCACCTCGTCAACGCCGAGCTCAGCGGCGGCCTCTGCGAGTATCCTCTGCCAGTCGAAGGCCCTGAGGTCCAGTGCCCGCAGGAGCTCTAGGTTTCTCCGCCTGGCCCTCCTCCATATCTCCTCCGGCGTCGTTCCGGCGCGTCTTGCGATGTAGATGCAGACCTCTGCGAAGACGGGGTTCCAAGCATCGAGGGGGATGAGGGTTCCGTCTAGGTCGATCAGAATAGTCGCCATATGGCCTCCGCGACGAGGGCCAGCAGGGTTATGCCGAACGCGAGGAGCGTCCCGTCTCGATATGTCTTCCACCGCCCCTTCAGCGCCTGGGCTGATAGGAAGATCAGCATGAGGCTCGTGGCCGCCGCCCCCGGCGCCAGCAGGTGGAAGCCTTGGAGGGCGGAGAAATATACGAGCGCCCCGCCGAATGCCGTGGAGGCCAGCGTAACCGCGGCGCCCAACGCCGCGGCTTTCCACGGCCCGATGAGCACGGCTATGGTCCTCGCCCCGGCCTTCATGTCGCCTTCGTAGTCCATCGCCGTCTTCACAAATTCGCGGCCGAGGTTAGCCACCAGCGACGACAGAAAGAGCAGGATCAAGACAATAGACGTGCTTCCCGCGGCGGCCATGCCGTAGATGTAGGTCATTGAGGTGAGGAAGGCCACCACGAAGTTACCCAAGACGGGCGCCCGCTTGAGTCTGGCGTTATACAGCGTGCCGAGCACGGCCGCTGCGGCGAATATGGCCAGGGGCAGGGGGCCCAGGGCGGCCGCCGCGACGGCGCCAAGCGTCAGGGAGCCGTATGCCACAGCACGCGCCGTGTTTAGGCTTATGGCGCCTGTGACCAGGGGGGCGTCAGGCCTGTTAATTCTGTCTTCTTCCAAGTTGGCGACGTCGTTGTGGGCGAAGAGGCCAGCCTCGGCGAGGAATGTGGATACGGCCAGCAACGCCGTCGCGGCTGGGTCGCGGCCTCCCGCCACTATGTATGACGCAGTTGACGCCAGCATCGCCAACACGCCGTGTTCGCCCCTGATCAGCCGCCAGAGGGACACTGGCTGGGTTGCATCTGTACCCTTTATATACGCCACGCCGGTTGTGGGCTGGGGAAATTTTATAAATGTCCCTCTTCAGGGCTTTGTGCCTCAGCATCAAAACTACTCGCTGAGCGACGAGCAGGTAATCGACCTAGTGTTTAGGAAGTACGGGGTAAGGATAACGCCGGATCATATCGCCAAGGCGTATGCCCCAGAGCAGAAGATGTCTTGGAAGAAGAGCGTGGAGGTGGCTAGGTTCATCAAAGGCATGACTCTTAAGCAGGCCAAGACGTGGCTGGAAGACGTCGTGAAGCTAAAGAGACCCATCCCCATCAAAACCTTCAAAAAGAAGCAGGCCCACCACGCCACACCTTGGAGCGGGTGGCCCGTGGCCAAGTGGCCCGTCAAGGTTGCCAGGCGGTATCTCGAGGTCTTGGAGAACTTGGAAAACAACGCTAAGTTTAGGGGGCTGGACGTGGAGCGGGTCGTCATAGTCCACGCCGCTGCCCACAAGGGGATCAAGATCCCCAACATCATGCCGAGAGCCTTCGGACGCGCCACCAGGTTCGATGAGCAGACCGTCAACGTGGAGGTCGTTGCGGTTGAGTTGCCTAAGGAGGTCGTCCCGAAGCGCTATAAGCTGAACCTACTGAAACGGTAATCAGCAAGGGGTGAATCGGTCATCTCTCTCCATAAAGGAATTTCCATCATTCGTTTCTTTAGATGACGCGTGTTTTTATGTTTAGAGCGCGTTTCGGAAAAATTTAAATATGGCGTTGATGGTGGTGGCGATGTCTACTGCTCAGAGGAGGTTACCTGTATATAAGAAAATCCTGGAGGAGAACAAGAAGAAGTGGATGATTAAGGAGTTTCTTGAGTATAGGCTGAGCAGATACGGATACATCGACTCCGAGATTTTGAAGACCCCCCTGGGCACACGTATCGTGATATACGCGGAGAGGCCTTCTAGGATCATCGGCAGGAAGGGCGCCATCGTGAAGGAGATTAGTAGCATCCTTACTAATAAGCTGGGCGTGGAGAACCCGCAGATAGACGTGATAGACGTCTCCAAGATCGAGGCGCCCGAGATGTTCCCCAAGGTTGTGGCGTATCGTATAGCCAACGCCATGGCTAAGGGCGTCAGGTTTAGACGAGTCATGTTTGTGGCCATAAGGCAGTTGACGGAGGCTGGGGCCAAGGGCTTTGAGATCGTGGTGAGCGGCAAGCTCTCCACAGAGAGGGCTAAGTTCGAGAAGCAGACCTTCGGGAAGCTCTACAAGATAGGCTACGACGCCAAGCAGCGGGTGAGGCGGGCGGTGGTCCACGTGCTTCTGAAGCCGGGCATCTACGGCATAGAGGTGAGGATCACGCCGGCGTCTCTGCGGTACAGCGACGAGTACAAGATCAAGCCGCCCACAAAGCCCGAGGCGGCGGCGCCCGCCGAGGCGCAACAAAATCCTTAAAAATTGTGGTTTCAGTGGCGGTATATGTCTTCTGAAAAGAAGCTCAAGGCTAAGGTGCTGAGGGAGATGAAGCCGGAGGAGAGGCGTCAGTTGCTTAACCAGCTTAGGGCGGAGCTGGTCAGGCTTGAGACGCAGAGGGCAAGGGGGTTCGTCGAGAAACCTGGCAGGGTTAAACAGATAAAGAGAGCCATCGCGAGGATTTTGACCATAGAGCGGGAGTTGACCAAGTAGCCTTGCGTCCAAGCTGTGTAGATCTGCTGGGGAGAGAGGTTTCTACATATCGCTGCCCCTACGGCGTTAGAGGCGTCGTAGTCGGCGAGACCTACAACACCTTTCTGGTGCTGGCCGGGAACAGAGTTGCCGCTGTTCCGAAGTCTTTATGCCACTTCTACATATACGGGCTCGACATACTGGTTAACGGGATTTACCTAGTCGGGTACAGAGACCGGAGGCTTTTTAACTGCGGCGTGTTTTGACTTTCAAATACGCCGATGGGAGGAGGGAGGTAATGACGCAGTAAAATAGCTTTTTAAACCACTTCTCGAGCCCAACGCGGCGTTATCCCGGAAGACCCAAGCCGCCCGCGTGAACCAACACGGCACAAGATTTCCCTTACAGGACCAGACCCAGCCTATAGTGGTGCTCAAAACGCCAGACGCCCCCGGGTTGCAACTGCTGGGGGGCGGCCGCGCCGTGTTGGACATATTCCTTGAACACTGGATAGACGTGTTCGACCCTCTGTACGAATACACTCATGTCTATGTCAACGGTACCCTGGTCGCTCGTTGCATCAAAAGAACCGAAATCATCAGACAGACGTACACCTACACGGTTTACAGGAAGCCCAACGCGACTGGGGTTTACTCCACCAGGGGCTACAAGCCCGGCGGCCCCGTCTTCGACGGGACGCTGATAATCTACGAGCGCAACGGCACATACGGCTTC
>DAITPC010000018.1:0-10938 GCA_036833835.1 Pyrobaculum sp.
CGCCGCATTCTATACACAACATACCTACAAGCGGGCTTCAGGAGGACGTAAACTCAATGAGTCTCAACGCGGCCGTGAGACTACACGACATGCTCGACCTCTTAAGAGACCTCCTCTCGATACACCTCGTGGTGTCTCTCGACGCGACAAACTGCGCCGACTGCCCCCCGAAGACGGCGGAGCTGTATCAAAAGCTAAAAAGCCTGACGCGCGGCAAAATCCCCAGCGAGAGGATCGAGGCGGCAGGCAAGATATGGTATTAATAAAGGTCAAACAGTTAGTATCTGCAGAAAAAACGCCGTGGACGGCCGGCGACCCTGTATACATCTTACAAGACGCAGCCGTGGTTGTGAAAAACGGCGTTGTGGCAGACGTGGGCTATTGGGAAGACCTCAAGAGGAGATACGCCACGGAGGAGGTGTGGGACTTCGGCGATAATCTGCTAACCCCCGGGCTCGTAGACCCCCACACACACCTTCTATTTGCGGGCTCTCGCGAGGACGAGCTGGAGAGAAAACTAATGGGTGAGAGCTACGAGGAGATAACAAGAAAAGGCGGCGGCATCTACAAGACGATACGGGAGACAGGAAACGCATCGACAGATCAACTAAAGAAAATCCTAGAAAAGAGGTTGCAATCCGTGGCTAAATTCGGCACGACGACGGTAGAGGTTAAGACGGGCTATGGCCTAGACCCGGAGGAGGAGCTGAGGCTAGCCCGGGTGATACACGGCGTCAAGAGTTACGTAGACGTGGTCTCCACGTTTCTCGTCCACATACCGCCTCAACACGGGCGGGAGACGTACCTTAAGCAGGTAATAGACGTGTTGCCGCGAGCCGGCACGAGATACGTCGACGTCTTCTGCGACACGGTGGCGTTTGACGTAGAGGAGACCAGGACTATTCTAAAAGCCGCCAACGCGTTGGGCTACCGGCTTAGGCTACACGCCGACGAGCTGGCTTATATCGGCTGTAGCGACCTGGCGGAGGAGCTACCCATAGACTCCCTAGACCACCTCCTCCACACGCCACCTGAAAACGCCGAGAAGATGGCAAAGAGAGGCGTCGTGGCCACGTTGTTGCCGGTCACGATCCTCGCCTTAAGAACTCAGAAGAAGCCGCCAGTAGACGCGTTCAGAAGATACAAAGTGCCCATGGCCATCGGGACCGACTTCAGCCCCAACAGCTGGTGTCTCAACATGCAGACCGCGATGGAGCTCGCAGTGTACCTCCTGGGGCTGACCCCCCTCGAGGCGTTGATGGGGGCGACCGCAAACGCGGCTTATAGCCTCCGTTTGACAGACCGGGGCGTAATTGCGCCAGGCAAGGTGGCAGATCTCGTGGTTTGGGACGTACCTAACTACCACTGGCTGGCGTATGAAATTGGAAGAAACAAAACCAAGGCGGTTATAAAGAGGGGTGCCCCTATCTTAAGTTCTTTCTAACCTCCTCATACTCCTTCCACTCCTCCTTCACCCTCTTGTATGTGTACTCGCTTATGCGCCCCTCCCTCCAAGCCTCTTCTATTACTTTGAGAGACTTCTCCTCAAGTCTTCTGTGGATGGGCATCCTTATCCCCTTTGTTAACGCGGTCTTCAACGCCCTTGGATACCCGGCGTGGGCGTGTCTCACGACGCCTATGCCCGGATCCACCGTGAACACCCTAAGCGCCTTTTCCTCTGCCAGCGGCGTCCCGTCTACAACCATGCCGAACCCCGCGTGGAGCGAGTAGCCTATCCCAACGCCGCCTCCGTGGTGGAAACACGTCCACGTCGCGCCCACTGCAGTGTTGAGGGCGTAGTTCAGCACAGGCCAGTCGCCTACTGCATCGCTCCCATCAAGCATGCCCTCAGTCTCCCTATAGGGCGACGCGACCGAGCCGGTGTCTAGGTGATCTCTCGCGAACCAAATCGGCCCCGAGAGCTCGCCCCTCCTCACCATCTCGCTGACGAGCTTGCCGAACTCAGCCCTCTCGCCGTAGCCGAGATACACAACCCTGGCAGGTAGGCCCTGGAACTTTACATATTTCTTGGCGTTTTGAATCCACCTAACAAGCCTCCAGTTGCGGCTATATACAGACAGAATCACGTCGTCGAGCTTATAGATGTCCTTGGGTTCTCCCACCAGGCTCGTCCACCTAAAAGGCCCCCTCCCCTCCTCAAACATAGGCCTGAGAAACTCCATCTGCCCGGGGATTTTAAAGGCCTGCTCAACACCGGCGTCGTACGCCTGCTTCCGCAGATTGTTGCCGTATTCAAAAACAACCGCCCCCCTCAGCTGATGCGTAAGAAGGAGCTCCACATGTCTCGCCATGGAACGCTTGGCAAGATGCATATATCTCTCGGGGTCGGTCTGCCTCAGCTTCGCCGCCTCCTCCACGGTGAAGCCCACAGGCACATACGCCAGAGGGTCGTGAGCCGGCGTCTGGTCGGTCACGAGGTCAGGTACCACGTTCTCCCTCACCAGCTTCTCGTGGAGCTCAACGGCGTTAGCCAACACGCCTATGCTCACAGCCTCCTTCCTCTCCCTCGCCCTCAGAGCCGTATCCACAGCCCTGTCCAGGTCGTCGGTCCATGTGTCCAGATACCCGGTTGCTATCCTCCTCTCGATCATCATCCTGTCGACATCCGCTATCAAAGCCACGCCGCCCAGCATCTTTATTGCAAGCGGTTGGGCGCCTCCCATCTCCCCGAGGCCCGCGCTCACCACCAGCCTGCCCTCGAGAGACACGCCGAAGTGGCGCTCAGCGGCAAAGCCGACAGTCTCGTAAGTTCCCTGCAGAATGCCCTGCGTCCCTATATACGCCCAGCAACCAGCGGTCATCTGGTGGTAGGAGATCAACCCCCGCGCCTCCAGCTCCCAGAAATACTTCCAGTCAGCCCACTTAGGCACCAACATAGCGTTGCTCATCAACACGCGCGGCGCCCTCAAGTCGGTCCTAAACACCGCCACAGGTTGCCCCGACTGAACCACAAGCGTGTCATCTCTCTCCATAGATATCAACACGTCAACAATCGTCTCGAAGTCGTCCCAAGACCTCGCCGCCTTCCCGCTCCCCCCATATACAACGAGGTTCTTAGGATCCTTGGCGACCTCCGGATCTAGAACATGAAACAGCATCCTCAAGATGCCTTCTATCTGCCAGTCACGGCTCCACACGTGGAAGTCGTACCCCTTTATTGCTCTGACGGTATGTGTCTCAGGGTCGTAGAAGCCGGCTGAAATAAGCTCCTCAATAGGCCTGCCCTTGTACCTACTCGGCACGCTCATGTGTCTGATATATAGGATACTTTTAACTATTTAGAAAAACTCCGTCAGCGGCTTCGCCGATCTGCCGAGGAGCCTCAAGGGGTCGGCGCCCACCCTCTCCACGTATAGCCCATACCCCTCGTCGATGGGCCTCAACGCGACTTGCCTCAGGGTTTCCCGGATCTGCCAGTTCCCCACAGACACGTAGTACCCCTCGCCGATCCACCTAACGATGCCCACAGAGCCCCGCTTGCCCATAGACGCCAGCTTCTCCAACACGGCGACTCTAGCCGCCTCAAACCCGCCGTCCATGGTGGACCGAACCCCACGCACGTCCTCCCTCACCAATATCTCCGCAACCCTGCCCCCGGACTGCCACCTTTCGAGGTAGACAAACCTGAGGGGCCCCGGAACCACCGCCACGAGGTATCTGTTATCAAGGTACTCGCCGTAGCCATAAAGCGTCTGCGGAACCTCGGGCAGATCCCTCACTCTAGACGCTAGCCAGTCGCCCACCGCCACGTCCACAGCTGTTATGCCCCACCGCGACGGGACGAGCCTCCTCCTGTGTCTCGCGCCGAGGAGACCAAGGGCAAACGCCCTCTGGATGATGTAAAGATCTACGCCTTTTAAATACAGCTCCACAACGGCCTCACCGGCAACCACGTCCTCTGCGATCAGCCGGTCCAGCTGCCGGGGCACTACGGGGTTTTCCACCACCCTAGCTCTCTCCAGCGGCGCCCGGGGCCCCATCGGCTTCTCGTGCAGATCAAACCTCACCTGTGGAGACGGCGGCTTAGCAAACTTCATCTCCATGTCTACGGGTCTCGCCGACACGGCCACGTAGGGGAGCTCCCCGAGTTCCCACGGCGTCTTGGCGCGCCTAACACCAAACGTCACGTAGCTCCGAAGCCTCGCAATCTCCTCAAGCGGCAACCCCCACAGGAGGCGGGGGTCCTCGTACCGCCTAGCCTCCTCTCCGAAAACCTCCGGCGGCTCGCCGATATAAACCGTCACCTGAGGCCACCCGTACTCGCCCACCACGGCGGCGGGAGGAGACGAGCCAAAAACCTCAGCCCCCGCTGCTTTGCTGAGCGCGATTTTAAAGGCGGAGACCCTGTCTTTTATGGGGCATCTTGGCAAGCCGCATAACAGCTTGCGACCTTGGCACTTCACACAGATGCTCACGTTAAGAGGGAGGCGTATAAAAAAAGACTAGCTATTTAAAGCTCTGTCAAGATCTTCGATGAGATCCTCAGGATCCTCAAGCCCCACCGATAGCCTCACCAAGTCTTCGGTGATTCCGAGTATTTTCCTGTCTTCCTCAGGTATGGGGGAGGCGGCGCTCGCCACAGGGTAGGTGGCTATGCTCTCCACCCCGCCAAGGCTGGGGCCGGGTGTTATGATCCTCAGCGACTTGAAGAACTTAATAGCGGCGTCTCTGCCGCCCCTTATCCTAAAGGAGACCACAGCCCCGAACTTATCGCCAAAGAGCTTTCTCGCGATGCCGTGGTTTGGATGGGTGGGCAGACCGGGGTAGATGACCTCACTCACCTTGCTGTGTCCAGCTAAAAACTCGGCGATTGCCACGGCGCTTCTACACTGTCTCTCGAAACGGACGAAGAGGGTCTTGACGCCTCTAAGCGTGAGGAAAGCCTCGAAAGGTTGCAAGATTCCGCCCAGCATCGTCCTCCAGAGCCACAGCTCCTCTAAATGCTCCCGCTGTGTCACCACGGCAACTCCGCCAACTACGTCGTTGTGGCCGGCGAGGTACTTAGTTGTGGAATGCACCACCACATCTGTGCCGTAGGAAAGAGGAGCGGCCAACACAGGCGTGGCGAAGGTGTTGTCCACCACAGCCACCGCGCCGAGGTCCTTAGCCGCCTTAACTACTGCCGGCACATCCAAAACCCTCAGCGTTGGGTTTGTTATAGTCTCCAGAAACACTAGCCGGGGTTTGGCGTCTTTGATCAATTCCACAATTACGTCGGTGTCTGGAAACCCCTTTCGAAGCCTCACGCCGAATTTATCAAGCGAGTTAAGAAGTCTAAGGGTGGCTCCGTAGGCCTCCATAGTTGTCACCACCGTGGTATCAGCGCTTAAAAACGAGAGGAACACAGCCGAGAGAGCCGCCATACCGCTGTTAAAGGCCAAGGCGTCAAGGCCGCCCTCCAGCTTGGCCACCACCTCCTCCAGAGGTCTCAAGGTGGGGTTCTCCTCCCTGCTGTACTTAAGATCGAACCCCCTGTCGGACTTGGTAGCCTCCCCTTCCATCCTGAAGACCGCAGTTTGATAAATGGGAGGATGAAGGGAACCGTAGGGGTCGGCATTTCTATACCCCCTTACGGCCACGGTGGCCCTACGCATTATACCTTTTTTTAGTTTCCTATTTAAATCTTTGCCACTCCATATTATAAACATGAAGATATAAATATTATAAAGACAATCTACGGGATAGTAAAGGACAAATCTCTAATTATCTATAGAGAGGAAGATGTAGAGATAATGCGAGTTTCAGTCTCCGTTTTCATTTAAAAACCTGTGAAACAAGGTACACGTGGCTAGAGAAGCGTTGGTGCTGGACAGCAACGACGATTTAGCCCCCCAGCTGGCAAAAATGCTTTCAGACAACGGCTACGTAGTTAGGGTACTCTCCACGCAGGAGCGGGCGAAGATTTTTGAGAAGGAGCCTGTCTACATACATACGCTGACTGAGAACTACGAAAAGGTCGTCAAGGAAATCGACTTCTCCCACGTGGAGGTGGCCGTGTTCCCCTCGCCCAACGAGATGTTGAACCTCTCACTGGCACGTGTGGCTAAATCACAAGGCGTCCCCATGGTAGTCATCGTGGCGAGAAGCGCCTCCGTCGCCAAGCAAGCTGAAGACGAAGGCATAACGGCGATAATCACATACCACTGCGTGGTGTCCAGGTTGCTGAGGATGCTCAACCTTAGGTTTACTAGGATTTTGCCAATAAAGGGCGGGGTCGCCCTCCTCGAAATGCTGGTGACGTCTGACTCCAAAGTGCTAGGCCGCTCCATAGGGGCCTTGGAGGAGGAGACCGGCGCCAAAATCGCCGTGGTCAGAGACGACGGCTTCGTGACGGCGAAAGACGCCGAGATACAAGAAGGCGATTACCTAATCGCGGTGGGGCCCCAGGAGGATCTGCAGACGTTGGCGGATTAACCGGTCTCCCCGCGCGTAGATTGAAACTCTGCATAGACGCGGTCTAGAACTGCGTATTTCAGCTCATCCTCCTGACGTGGATCCTTCAGCACGCCTCTAACGACGACGACCACGCCTCTGACTCCGATTTTCTCCACATCTACGCTGAGCTTCTCCAGCCCATACTCCTTAGCCACCTGCCCCACCACCTCCTTCACCCGCCTCAGCTCCTGCCAACGGGGCACGAAAAGCCTGATCCTGACCTCGTGTCCCTCCGGCGCCTTGATCCGTCTAAACGGCCTCCGCAAAAGCACTGTGTATGGTATGTAGACGTACTCCCTCCTCGGGTCCCTCAACACCACGTAGGTATCCTCCAACGTCGTGATGTAGCCGCGCATATCGTCAAGCTCCACATAGTCGCCCACGTGGAGATCTAACACCCTAGTCACGAAAAGACCTGTGAGGTACTGCTCCAACACGCGCCAAGTGCCCAGCATGAGGACGCCCATGGCTATTACAAACACAGCAAGCACCAGGAAAAACAGATTATGCATCTGCGTCGCCGGCGAGGCGATCGCCAAGAAGAGCGAAATGGAGAAGAGCAACGCCAAAAACTCCACGAGGTACATCTGCTCTCTTGTCAGAGCCTTGGAGAAAAACCTCTTCACCGAATACATAGCCAGGAGAAACGCTATGACGGCCGCGACGCCGCCTAAAACAACGGAGGTGTACTCCACGTAAGAAATGGAGCTCTTTTAAATATCAGTACCTAACCCCTCCGAACACCTTCTTCAATATGTCGTCGAACTCAGACGCCTCGTCTTGTTTATACAAGGCGTGGTATATGGCGTCGATCCTCTCGCGAAGCAACTTAAGCTCCGCGGAGGCCACGAGGACCCTGGTCTGCAACACCGCGTCTGGGTTCACCGAGATGCTGTCAATACCCGCCCTCACCAAGAACTCCACCAGTTGTGGATACACCGAGGGCCCCTGCCCGCATATAGAGACGGTGCGCCCCATCTTGTGGGCCCTTTTGATGATCTCATATATAGCCCTCAACACGGGGGCTTCCCGCTCGTCGAAATACTTCGGGTTGATCCTCACCAGGAAGTCGTTGTCGCGGTCCACCCCAAGCACCAGCTGAGTCAAGTCGTTGGAGCCTATGGAGAAGCCGTCGAAAAACTGTGAAAACTCCTCAACCATAAACGCGATTGAGGGCACCTCCGCCATGGCCCACACCTTGAAGTCGCGGTCCCGGTGCAACCCCTCCTCCTCCAGAAGCCTCGCAAACTGCTCAGCCTCCCACACGGTCCTCACAAACGGCGCCATGACCCACACGTTTGTGAGCCCCATCTCCTCCCTCGCCATCTTCACAGCCTTGAGCTCAAGCCTAAACGCCTTCTCGTACTGCGGCGAGATGTAACGAGATACGCCGCGCCAGCCCAACATGGGGTTCCGCTCCTCCGGCTCGAACTTCTCGCCCCCCTCCAAGCTCCTGTATTCGTTCGTCTTGAAGTCGCTGAACCTAACCACCACGGGCCTCGGGTAAATCGCCGAGGCGACCTTGGCGATGCCCTCGGCCATCTTAGTCACGAACTTGTGCTCCTGCCCCATGGATAATAGATAAAGCGGGTGCTGCCCAACCCAGCTCGAGATGACGAACTCGATCCTCATGAGGCCGATGCCGTCAAACGGTAGGTCCTTATACTCGTCTATCTTCTCCGGCTCGCCCAGGTTCATATACACCTTGGTGCCGGTGGGTACGGCGCGGTATATGTGAAGTATGATCTCCCTTGGCGGAGCCGCCGCGGCTTCCACGGCCTTCTTCTCTTCTGCTCTCGCCACGGCGCCGGTCAACACAACGCCCTTGCTCCCATCTACCGTGTAGACCTCGCCGTCTTTCAGGACTGAGGTGGCATTGCCAGTTCCAACCACGGCAGGTATGCCTAGCTCTCTGCTGACTATGGCGGCGTGGGAGGTCCTGCCGCCCTCGTCCGTCACGATGGCCGCCGCCAGACGCATGTACGGCACCCAGTCCGGATCGGTCATCTTCGTGACGAGTATGTCGCCTTTCTTCAGCTTCTTTTTGGCGTCTTCAAGCGTGAGACATATCTTAGCGGCGCCCACCGCCACCCCGGGGCTGGCGGCTATGCCCTTAACCACCACAGTCCCCGCAGGCACCTCCTCAGCTCTCTTAGGCGCCTCCTCCCTCCTGGACCACACAGTCTCAGGCCGCACCTGAAGCACGAAGAGGTTTTGTGGAAATTGCATATCTGCGTCAACGGCGAACTCTATGTCAACAGGATAGCCGTAGTGTTGCTCAAGCTTTATAGCCATCTTCGCCAGCTCCACCACCTCCTCGTCTGTGAGGGCAGGCGCCTCAGCTTTCTCACGCGGTAGCTCGACCTCCTCGGTGAGTCCCGTCTCGTCCCTCACTACAGCCCTCTTCTTCACGGAGATCCTCTTTTCCACAATCTTCAACGTGGATTTGTCTACGACAAACTCATCTGGGGTAACTATACCCCTTACCACGCCTTCTCCAAGCCCCCAGCTCGCCTCGATTACCACCTTGCTTCTGTCTCCGTTGGTGGGGTCAAGCGTAAACATCACCCCCGCCGACCGCGCATTGACCAGCTTCTGGACCACCACCGCCATCAAGCTCTTCTCATGCGGAATCCCCATCTTATCCCTGTAATAAAGGGCGCGGGGGGTGTAGAGGGAGCTCCAAACCTTCTTGGTGTAGTACACCACGTTCTCCACGCCCTTTACGTTGAGGTAGGTGTCTTGCTGACCGGCGAAAGACGCCTCGGGGATATCCTCGGCGGTGGCAGAGCTCCTCACAGCCACAGCCACGTTTTTGACACCGGTTATTTCGCAGAGCCGCTTGTAAGCCTCGGCTATTTCAGTCTCCAGATCAGAGGGCAAAGGCGAGCTTTCAATCAAGCCGCGTATCACAGTGCTCGCCTTCTCGTACTCGTCGGGTTCGCCTTTGGAGATGAACTCCCTGAGTACCTCCTTAATCTTATCTCTCAACCCAGTAACGTTGAGAAAATAAAGAAAAGCCTCGGAGGTGACGACGAAGCCGGGCGGCACCTGAACTATGCTCGCCACCTCGCCCAGGTTAGCCCCCTTGCCCCCCACAAGAAGGATGTCTTTCTTCCCGACTTCGTTTAGCCACTTGATAAACCGCATGTGGACGAGTACACCACGGTATATAAGTATAACTCACTATATAGTACTACATAACATAATGATATATAATGACTTACGTAAATGAAACACGAAATATAGAACTATAAAAAGCAGTTACACAACTTTGAACCGGAGTCTTGTGAGATTTGTATACTTCTTATACACGGATCGAAACACGGCTTTTGATCTCGGCGGCTTTACGGAGGTTACTACTCTGGAGAGCCTCCTGCCGCAGTATATGCACCTCCGGATTCCCCCGCTGTACATCAAGTAGTCGATTCCGCAGTGTAGACACCTCCCAACCTCTGGCAAGTCACCCACCTCCTTAACCTCTATGGGAACCCACCCCCCCACCATCACAAGTCCGTCTACATAAGGCGCGTATTCCCCAGCTCTCTCGAGCACAGTCGCGACGAGCACGTCGAAAGGCTTGCGTACGACCTCCGCTATGTTCCTCACGGCGTTTACAAGCTCCTCGACGCTACGGGGCTCCAGCAACACGAACCTCGTGCCCTCTTTATACTCACCGCGGGAGAACTGAAGCTCCTCCAACACCCCGTCTGCGCCGCCGGCAAAAGCGGCGTCTACCCCGTCTTCCCCCAGCTCTCTGCTGACGAAGACCTTCACGCCAAGGGCCTTGGCCATTCTCACGGTGGTCGCCACTGACATAAGGCGGGCAATCCCGGGGTCGCAGTCGCCGAAGGGCTCGCCTAGCGCAATGGGCGTCCCGTCGACGGGGGATTTCGAGCAGAGCCACGAGCCGGCGAACACGGCGACGGGGGGCCCGCGTACATAGGCGAGGTACATGGCTTATAAATCGAGGGGTAGATAAAATTGTGATACTCCTCGCCCGGCTCTTCGAAGGCCCCAACAACGGGATGGCCTACGCCGTGGCGCCGTTGGAGGACAAATACAAGGTAATTCCCACAAGTGACCCCCTCGCCGACGCCCAAGCCCTCAAGGCTAGGGGGGAGGAGGTGTTGGTGCTCTACAGTCTCTCCACCGCCACCTTCGTGGAGCACTGGCGCGAGCTCGGCGAGATTGCGTCTAAGTTTTCGGTGGCGGTGGGCGGGCCGCACGCGGCGGGGGATCCCATTACGTTAGCGAGACTCGGGGTCAAGTACGTAGTTATCGGAGACGGCGAAGCCGCGTTGCCCGCCATAGTGGAGAGGGAGCTGGGGCTGAGAGACGAGCCTCCTCCCAACACTGTGGTTATGGAAGACGGCAGGGTGAAAATAGGACACCGCGTCTACGTCGACCTGGTGCACAAGACGTATAGCGAGGCCTTGTCTATCTATCCGCCCATAGAGATAATGCGGTCGTGCAACTACA
>DAITPC010000018.1:11038-37593 GCA_036833835.1 Pyrobaculum sp.
AGCGAGGCCTTGTCTATCTATCCGCCCATAGAGATAATGCGGTCGTGCAACTACAGATGCGCCTTCTGCCAGACGTGGAGCCAGGGGTTGGTGAGATACAGGCCGGTGGACAACGCGGCGGCTCTCGCCAGGGTCTACACGGGGAGGGGGTTCGGCGACATCAGATTCATCGCGCCGGTGGGCTTTCTATACGGGTCGCAAGACGGCAAGACGCCAAACGTCGACGCGCTTGTTGCGCTCCTCAAGGCCGTGAAAGAGGCCGGGGCCAGGCCGTATCTCGGCACGTTTCCCTCCGAGACGAGGCCTGAGACGGTGACCCGGGACGTGCTGAGGGCCATAAAGCCCTACGTGGCCAACAGACGCATCTCCTTCGGTCTGCAGACCGCCTCGGAAAGTTTGCTGAAGTTGACGAGAAGGGAGCACGACGTTGTCGTCGTCGAAGAGGCCGTGAAAACCGCCGTCTCTATGGGGTTCAGGCCTGTGGTCGACGTCATAGGCGGACTCCCCGGCGAGGAGGAAGAAGACGTGGTAGCTACGGTGAGGGAGATGGAGAGACTGATCTCCATGGGAGCTCTTATACGAATGCACTACTTCATCCCGTTGCCGGGTACCCACCTGTGGGGACGACGACCAGCCCCGCCGCATCCGCTATACGGCGAATTCATCAAACGCCACAGGAAGAAGGTGGAGGGCTACTGGGAGGAGCAGATAGAGCTGAGCAGGAAGATACTGAAGACCTACGAAGAGCTACGCGCCTACCTCCGCACGCCCCTTACGACGCCGAACTCCTCAGCCAGCTGAAGATACCACATGGCGATTCTCCTCGCCAGATACCACACAGCCGAGGATCTGGGAACCCCAACCACCTCCTCGGCGACCTCCGGCACTATCCTCTCGGCGACTTCGCGCGCCAGCCTTTCCACCACCTCCTCCGCAGAGAGGCCGACCATGCCCCTAATTTCCTCGAAGACGGCAGAGGAGGGAAACACCTCATCCACCCGCTCCCCAAGGCCGCGCTCCTCCAACCTCCTGAAGTAGGCAAACACGAGCTCGTCAATACTGCTGGTATTGATACCCATACTGCTCGTAGTATCTCCTCAAGGCCTCCTCCCTCCGCCGCTCGCGCCACTCGGCGAGGCCGATCTCCATCAGCTTTGCGCCTATGAGACCTATGACCAGAAGCATAACGCCCCTTACCACGCCGATTCCCAGGTAGTAGGGGTCCGGGACGCCCTGTATCTTCAGTTGCCCCAGTATCGGCGCTGTCACGTTGAGGGCGGTTTTAGGCACGCCCGCCGTGTAGAGAAGCAACGCGTTTACCACTGCAAAAACCACGAGAGCCGCCCCGGCCGCGAGAAATATCACAGCGGTGATGTAGGGCTTCACGGTAGCTTGTAAACTCTCTTATTTATCTATTGCCTTGATGTCGGCGCATAGGTCGTGGAACCACGGCACGTCGACGTTATCAAGCCTCCACCTCTGACGCACGAAGCTCCGCTCAGGCGTGGTATAGACGCCACGTCGATATGCGTAGTATCCCGTCAGCGCTATCATGGCGCCGTTGTCCCCCGCGTATTCGTCGGGCACCACCTTCACCTCAGCCCCGTGTTCCTCCCCGACGGCCCGCAGTATCTCCCTAAGGCGCCTGCTCCTAGCCACGCCGCCAGCCACCACGAGCTCCCTCTTCTTAGTAAACGCAAGCGCCCTCTCAGTGACCTCTGCTAACATGTAGTACGCGGTTTCGATCAACGACCTACACACAACGGGCAGAGGGACGCCTCTCTTCACCAGCTGAAGGGCGTATGTGGCGAGCCCGGCGTACGACAAGTCCTGCCCCACGATTGGCATGGGGAAGGGCACTATGCTGTCGGCAGACTCGGCGCATTTCTCCGCCGCAGGCACGCCGGGGAACCCCAACCCCACCTCCCTTGCGAAAACGTCTATGGCGTTGCCGATGGCCACGTCCAGCGTCTCGCCGAAGACCCGGTACCGCCCGTCGGAGTAACCGGCGATGACTGTGTGGCCCCCGGAGATCAGAAGCACCAAGGGGTCGCAGGCGGCTGTTGCGTACCTCGCCACCTCGATGTGTGCAACGCCGTGGTGTACAGGCACCAGAGGGACGCCATACTTAATCGCCAAGGCGCGGGCCAGCACCGCGCCGATTCTCAAGGCAGGCCCAAGCCCAGGGCCGGCCGCGTAGGCCACCACATCTACGTCCCGAAGATCAACGCCGTAAGTGCTCAGCAGTTGGCGTAGAAGCGCAGGCGCGTGACGGGCATGATGCTCCGCGGCCTCGCGGGGGTGTATCCCAACGCCGCTCGGCGGCACGTAGGTCCTCCCCACCTGGCCCAAGATCCTCCCGTCTTTTACGAGGCCGAGACTGAAGGTGTGTGCGGTAGACTCTATGCCCAGAACAAGCACTACCTCTGGAACTGGGTGAAGCCGCACCTGCCGCAGTGCCACCTAGGCACCGGCTCTCTGTGGAAAGCCATGACAGAGCCGCACTTGGGGCAGAACTTGTTCTTGAACCGAAACACGCCCTTTTGCAGGTCGATCTCGTACCAAGCGGCGGCTCGCGGCAACTTCTTCTTCTCCTTCTGGGCGGGGGCCTTCTTAGACATACTACTTCTTCCTCTTCCTCCTCTTCTCCCTGCGTTCAGCCCTCTTCTTCCTCGCCTCCTCCAGTAGCTTCTTGCCCTCCTCGCCGAGGTTCCTAGCCAGTATGTACAAAGGCTCCAGAGCCCTGGCGAGCTTCGAATCGCCGTAGACGTGTATCTCGGCTACAGACCTCCCCAGGCCGTACTCGGTCCTTATCCTTCTCACAAATACGTTCATCACGTCAACGCCAAGTTGCCTCGCCACCCACTCCCTCACCGCCTGCCTAGTGGGGGTAGACGCCTTTGGATGCGTCGCCTCTACCAGCACCTCCCTTCGCCCCAGTAGCCTGTTCTCCCTGATGTTTAGAATGTTGAAAGACTCCGCCGACACGAACGTTGAAAGGGGTCCGTTAATAAACTTTACCTCCTCCGCGCCTCTTGTCTCAGCGGTTTGCGTTGTAGGTAATCCACAATGCCCACCACCAGCGTCGCCGCCACTATGGCAACAGCTTTGTCGAACTGAAACTCCTTGTTCACCGGCGCCAGATATATGAAGAGCTCCCTCGCGAGGGCCACCAGAGCCACATCGATGATCCTGTATACTACAATCCGCCTCTGCTCGACGTAAGTTATGAAGGTGTTTATCAGCTCCACGAAAACGATCACTAGAAACACGTCAGAAAGCGCTTTGTAGATGGCCTCCGCAAGCGTCTCGGGATGCGTCGTGGCGGCTGTGTAGAGCTCGGCAAGGCGAAAAAAGGCGAGATAAAGCGAAAGAAGTAGCAACAACGCAGTTAAGAGCAGGACAACGAGGTATGTGACGTACTCTCCTCTCCGCAGTAGCCTTAACAGATCCATGGATTTTTAAAGTGAAGGGATTTAAATTAATAGTGCGCCGCGCGTACCGCAAAGCCGCAGTTAAGGTAGCCCTACTGTACCCCTCCACCTACCAGGCGGCAATGTCCTCAGCGGTCTACCACATGCTCTACTTCAAGCTCCAAGACGAGGGCTTCTATGTGGAGCGCTTCACGGCAGATGGGGGGTCCCGCGGCCTGGAAGACGGCACGCCGCTGGGGCACTTCGACTACGTGGTGGCCACGGTCCACTACGAGCTGGACTACGTGAACCTAGTCAAGATGTTGATAAGTGCCGGCATACCTCCCCGCGCGGCGGACCGGAGGAGGCCGAAGCTGGTCGTCGGGGGACCGCCGGTCGCCGCCAACCCGGAGCCGCTGGCTGACTTCGCAGATGCCGTGGCCGTGGGGGAGCTTGAGCCGCTGTGGGACGCCTTGGTGCAGTACCTAGCCACAGGCGAAGAGGCGGAGGGGCTCTACTACCCGGCGAATGGACCCCATCCAGTGGAGGTGAAATATGCGAAACGTGTAGAGCCGGACTACCGGAGGATGCCGGAGCCCGAGGCGGCCTTCAGCCTCGCCGTGGAGCTGGCACGGGGATGTCCCTACTCCTGCCTGTTCTGCATGGAGAGCTACGTCACGAAGCCGTACAGACCGCGCGACTGGCGCGTGGCGCTCGACGAGGCGGAGAAGCTATACTCCAAATACGGCGTGAGGCCCTCCATCGTCGCCTTGACGGCCAACGCCCACCCCGGCTTCAAGGAGCTTCTTGCGGAGGCCGCGAGGAGGCGCCTCCGCCTATCTCTGCCCTCCATGCGGGCCGAGCTACTAGACGAGGAGACCGTCGAGCTACTCGCCGCTGTTGGGCAGAGGACGCTGACCATAGCGCCGGAGACCAGCGAGAGGTTGAGGAGGGCGTTGGGGAAGGAGATGTCAAACGAAGACGTATTGAGGGTGGCCAAGAAGGCGGGGGAGCTCGGCATGAGGCTGAAGCTCTACCTAATGGTGGGGCTCCCCTGCGAGCGGCCGGAGGATTTGGAGGAGGTCGCCTCGCTTGTGAAGGAGGTGAGGAAGGCCGCGGGGGCCGTCTCGCTCAGCGTCAACCCCTTCATCCCCAAGCCCCAGACCCCCCTCCAATACAGCCCCATGGCCCCCCTCGCCCACCTCAAGGAGGAGGTGGAGCAACTGAGGCGCGCGCATCAGGGGGAGTTCTCCTCCTACGACCCGGCGCTGGGGGCTATACAGGCGGCAATATCCCTCGGCGGGCGGGAAATCTCGCGCCACATAGAGGCGGCCGCCGCCTCCCAGTCGCCCCTCGGCTACTGGAAGAGGGCGTTGAGAAGCGGCGAGCTTCACTACGTGTTTAAGCCTAGGGAGGAGCCGCTTCCTTGGAGTCACATACTTGGCTTCTATAAGCCGGAGGAGCTACGTCGGAGATACCGCCAGTTTCTAGAGCAGGCCTGCGGCTAGGGCCAGCCAGACGGCGTTGTTGACGGCGTGTAGAACAACGGCAGCGACGTACCCCCCTCCGCGGTACATAAAGGCTAGGGAGACTCCGTAGAGAGAGGCGATGAAGGGATTCGCCGGGTGCAACAGGCCGAATAGAACCACGGCGAAGAGCCACGCCGGTGGAGGCGGCAATAGGGCAAAGGCAAGCGCCCTAAATACTAGCTCCTCCGCAAGCGGCGCCAGCACCGCGACCTCCCACCAAGGAGGCACATACTGCGGCACCCCCACGAAGACGTAATCCAGCAGAAAGGCGACGAAATACGCAACGGCGGAGAGGGCGAGGTAAGGCGGCGCAAGACGGACCCAGATAACCCTTCTGCGAAACGCCGGGGCGAAGGCAAGCACGGCTAGGTAGCCGAGGGGCCTCGGCGCTAGGGCTAATACGGCGACAGCGAGGAGGAGTATCACGAGGCCTGCGGCGGCATCGCCCATGTTGTCTTTATATTCCACGGCACCGCGAAGTTTATGGTCTATATATTTAGCGAAGGCGATTACACCATAATCCAGCTTCCTATGGTGTACGTCAAAGACGGCGACGTGGCTGAGGAGGAGGTGGAGCTGGTGGTAGACGCCTCGGGCAGGGTTGTTAAGGGGCCCTTCGCAACTGTTCAAGAGGCCTACTCCAAAGCGCTTGAGAGCGTTTCGAAGGCCCTCCAGCACACCGAGACCCTCCTAGACCAGCTGGAGTACAAGCTGGAGATGGAGGAGAAGGTGAACCCAAGCGACGTCTACACCGCATCCTACATGGCGCACTTCCTCTACTACGCGGCGCTCCAGCTGTACTCCGCGGGCAGAGAGCTCCACAAAAGAGACTACATCCCCCACAGGCTTTACGGCTACGCCCGCCGCCTACTACGGAGAGCCCACGTGGTGAGGCGCTACGCCAGAGACGTCCGGCTCCTATACGCCACGACGGTGCAGCTATCCCTAGACGCCTCCATGAAAAGGCTGACTTGGCTGGGCACTCTGGCCATGCCGGCGCTGATAATAACCGGCTTCTACGGGATGAACCTAGAGTGGCTCCCCCTAGCCGACAACCCACCTGCGGTGTTTCTGATCTTGTCGCTGGTCACCGCAGTGTTTGCATATGTGATACACAAGATTTAAAAAGCGGGACGCCCCATCTCTTGTGTTGCTACTGCCCAACATAGACCCCCTCGTGGATCCGGCCGAAGCAGTGGAGGCGATCCGGAGGGCCTACTTCGCCGATGCGGTCTTCCTGCCTCGTCAGGCTCTGACAGTCGGCGAGACTTGGTTCGCCCCCATGGTGGGCTACATGGCGGAGGCCGGCATAGCGGTTAAGCTTGTGGGGATATACCCCAAGGGCATCCCGCGGGTCAAGGCCGTGGTTCTGGTATTTGACCCGGAGCGGGGGACGCCCCTGGCGCTTATAAACGGGACTCAGCTCACTGGCTGGAGAACCGCGGCGGCCAGCGCGGTGGCCGCGAAGGCCATGGGCGCCGAGCCGAAAGAGGTTGGGATAATAGGGGCAGGCCTCCAAGGGGAGTACCACCTTAGGGTGTTCAAGACGCTTTATCCCAACGCCCGTTTTAAGATTTTCGACGTAGCGGAGGAGAGGGCCAGAGAGGTGGCGCGGAGATACGGCGCTGTTGCGGCCTCTTTGGCTGAGGCTCTGGGAAGCGACTTGGTGATCTCCGTCACTACGTCGAGGAGCCCCGTCGTGCGGGAGGTGAGGAGCGGCGCCGTGGTGATCTCGGTCGGCGCGCCGCGGCCCGTGAGGGAGCTAGACGACGAGGTGAAGAGGAGAGCTGGCTGTATGCTTGTGGATAACCCACACGCCGCTGAGGAGAGCGACGACGTCGGCGACCGGTGGGTGTATATAGGCGACTTCTTGAAGGGGGCGGAGTGTCGCTTCGGCGAGGTGAAGGTTTACAAATCCGTGGGGAACCCCCTCTTCGACGTAGCCATGGCGCAATACGTGTTGGAAAGAGCCAGGAGGCTCGGCGCCGGCGTGGAGGTTCTGTGGGACTGATCCTGTCTTGGGACCGGGGGACCATCCTCATTGAGGGGGACATCCCCACCGAGGTCAAGCGCCTATCCTTCGTGAAGTTTGACGCCCGCGTCGGCAAATACAGAGCGCTTGCCATATACTACCCGCGGGTACTCTCGGTGGCGCAAGCCGCCGGAGTCGCCGTGGAGGACCGCGTCTGGTCGCCGCAGTGCAGAGAGGTAAGGGCGGCGGCTGAGGTGAAGCTCAGGAGCTACCAGGAGCAAGCCCTCGTTGCGTGGATGAGGACTAAGAGAGGCGTCGTGGTTATGCCCACAGGCGCAGGTAAGACCCATGTGGCCATCGCGGCGATTGCCAAGCTGGGCGAGCCCGCGCTTGTGGTGGTGCCCACCGTGGAGCTGGTGGAGCAGTGGAGGACGAAGCTGACTCAGTACTTCCCCGGCCGCGTGGGGGTGTGGTACGGCGAGGAGAAGAGGGAGAGTTGCATCACTGTGATAACCTACGACTCCGCCTACTCAGCCATAGAGCAGTTGGGAAACAGATTTAGATTTCTCGTCTTCGACGAGGTGCACCACCTGCCCTCTCCGTCTTATCGGCAAATCGCCGAGCTGAGCCCCGCGCCACGTCGCCTGGGCTTGACGGCGACGCCGGAGCGCTCCGACGGCCTACACGTAGACCTGGACTGGCTGGTGGGGCCGGTGGTCTACAGGATTTCGGCGTCTGAGATAAGGGGAGTCTGGACCGCCGACTACGAGGTGGAGGTGGTGAAGGTGCATCTCACCGAGGAGGAGAGGGCCCTCTACAAGGAGCTGGAGAAGAAGTACCTCAGCTACATCCGGAGCAGGGGGCTTAGGTTTAGGTCGCCTAGCGACTTCCAGAAGCTTGTAATGATGTCTGGCCGCGACCCCCGGGCTAGGGAGGCTTTGGAGGCGTGGCACGGCATGAGACGTCTCGTATTTGAAACAAGCGCCAAGGTGGAGGCGGTGGGGGAGATACTGGCGAGGCACCGGGGCTCCAAAATCCTCATATTTACCGAATACACGTCGCTGGCACGCGCTGTGTCTGAACGGTACCTGATACCCCTGGTCACACACGACATCTCAAGCTACGAGAGGGAGCAGATAATGGCCGCCTTCAGAAGAGGCGAGCTCAAGGCGCTTGTCACGGGGAAGGTGCTCGACGAGGGCGTCGACGTGCCCGACGTTGACGTGGTGGTGATACTCGGCGGCACCTCAAGCACTAGGCAGTTCATACAGAGGATGGGCAGAGCCCTCAGGCTCAAGCCCCACAAGGCGAAAATATACGAGGTCGTCACGGCCAGCACGAGGGAGGTCAGCACTGCAAAAAGACGGAAGAGGGGCGTGGCGTGATACCCCTAGACTACCTCCGCGTTATGAAGCGAGGCAAGGAGATCAAACCAGCTTACCTCTCAGACGTGTCCGCGGCGGCGGAGGTGCTCGAGGCGGCTCGTGGAGCGAAAACCCTGGGCGAGTTCAGAAGAGCTGTGGAGATTCTCAGAGGCGACAAGAAGCTACTCGGCGGCCTCGCCAGGCTTGTGGAGCAACTGATGGAGGTGGAGGGGGTGGACAGCCGCCTGGTGACGCGGGTGAGGCTGGAGGTGTTCAAGGCGTCTTCCGCCGCTGGCTTCCCGCTGAGGCCTGAGGAGCGGGAGAAGATCTTCGAAGCAACCGCGGCCAAGTTGCGTATGAGCGTCGAAGAGGTGAAGAGGCTGTTCATGAAGGCGTACGAGGAGAACAGAGCGGTGTTGAAGCCGCCGGAGGTCGACCCCGTTGAGCTGGTGCGGCGCTACAACCTGGCCCTCATCCAAACCCTCCTATTCAAGTCCCTCTACGTCAAGGCCAGGCTACCCAACGCCCCCTCCGCGGTGAAGAACCTCGTGAGGGCGGTCAAGGGACTTAGGCTGATGTACATAGCGGAGGAGAGAGGCGGCGACTTGGAGTTCCACTTCGACGGCCCCGCCTCGGCGCTTAGACAAACGGAGCGTTACGGCACCCGCCTCGCCAAGCTCGTGCCCTACATAACGGCGGCCGGGAGGTGGAGCATAGAAGCCGCCGTTAGGCTAAACGAGAAGATCTACACCTTCAAAGAAAGTAGCGACACGGCGCCCGACCTGCCTAAGAAGCCCGTGGAGGCCGAGGAGTTTGACAGCTCCATAGAACAGGAGTTCTACCGGCAAGTCTCCAGGGTGTGCCAAGTGCAACGGGAGCCCGAGGTTCTCGTCGTCGAGGGCAGAGTCTACATCCCCGACTTCAAGATAGGCGACCTATACATTGAGATTGTGGGCTTCTGGACCCCCGACTACCTCAGGCGAAAATACGAGAAGATCGCCAAAGTGGGGAAGCCCCTCCTAGTTCTCGTCAACGAAGAGCTCGCCATGGCCACCTGGAAGCAGTTGCTACCCAACGTGGTGGTGTTCAAGGGGAGGCCCCGGCTGGAAGACGTCTTTAAATACGTCAAGCCCTACTGCCGTCAGTAGTAGTCGCCCAGAAGCCACTCATTCCCTAGGGACACCTCCACGAGGCCGTTCTCCCTAGCGATTTTAACCGCCGTCTCCGCGTGTCTCCTAGACGTCGGCGGCAGGTCGCGGAGCATGTAGTCCGGGTGGAAGGCTAAGAAACGCGTCGGTATCTCCGGGTCGATCCCAGCCACGAACTTAGTCAAGAGGTCTATCTCCACCTCATCCACGTAGCCGGGAACCAGCAGTATAGACGCCACAACGAGAGGCACTTCTGGCCTCTCCCTAAACCGCCTAGCCGCCGCCTTGAAGTTTCTAAGCACGATATCCACCTCCCCATCTGTCAACGCCTTATAGACGCTGGGCGTAAACGCCTTGAGGTCAAACTTGACTATACCCCCGGTCTTCAGCGAAACCTCAACCACCTTGTCCAGCAGATGAGGCGCTAGCTGGCCGCTAGTCTCAAAACACACCCTCACGCCCCTCTCGGCGGCTTTCCTGGCCACGAGAAGCGCGTGGACCGTCTGGGGAGCCGGATCGCCCCCGAAGAAGCAGACGCAAGTAACCCGGCGCCCCATCGCCTCCTCCAGCTCCTCCACCGAGACCAGCCGGGGGCTTGATGGGTACTCCCGGTAGTGCCAGTTCTGGCAGTAGAGACAGTCGAGGCTACACGCGCCGTAGAAAACCGCCAAGTTGTAGTACCCCTCCTCGCCCAGGGGGGACTTGGCGTATTTCGGGTACCCCCTCCCCGTGGTGGCTGGACAGACCCAATCCGCGACGCAGTTTGTCGGGATGGGGTCGAAGTAATACGTCAATACGCCCTTTTTAACATCTCCGCCAGGTCTCACCAGCCTTCCGCCGACGTTTCTCACGAGACCGCAGTACCCCACGCCGCCTTCAGGAATGGCACATCCACGTCCACAGATGCCGCAGGAAACGCCGCCGCTGGGCGGCGCCGGTGGGAGTTTAAACCTGGCCCTGCTTATTCTGTGCGCCTTCGCGGCTATTTCAAGAGCCTTCCTCGGCCTCCTCCTGAGGCAGTCTACGCAGACCCCAACTACGTCAGATGTCAAAAGGCCGGACCTGCCGCAGACTTGGCAGGTGCCCACAAAAAAGGTTGAGGTGGGGAAAATATATTCCTCGCCTAGACGGGCGGTGCCGTGACGCCGTATTTCGCCTTCCACTCCTCGTAGGCTTTCTGCTCCTCCGGCGAGAGAGACCTCCCGAATTTGTACCAGCCCTTCTTGGCCTTGAAGTCGGACGAGGCTTCGCTGGTCTTGTAGATACACTTAACTGGACACACTGCGACGCAGGAGAAGTCGTCTCTACACACCTCCCAGATGAGTCTTGACTTGCCGTTTTCGTCAAGCTCGAGGGCTTGGTATGGACATGCCGCGACACAGGCGCCGCAGCTGATACAGGTATCTTGGTCGATAACCACCCTTTCGTATTTGGCGAGTTCTGCCATATGAGCAGAAACATTTTACCTATAAAAGTATTGATTCAAAACTTTGGCGAATTTAGACCTACTTTGGCACGATGTGGTGCCTCCTACATCTTGCCTCGTAGGTCTCTCCGCCGCCTATCAAGATGCGGGGGCTGTCCCGTGGGGCCGGCCTGCCGTTTACTAGGCGTTGCGTCCTCGTGGCGGGCCTTCCGCAGACTTTACATACGGCAGTGAGAGACACCACTCTGTCTGCATAAGCCATGACGCGCATAGTAGTCTCAAAGGGCTCCCCGCGGAAGTCTAGGTTCAGACCCGCGGCGATCACGATCCTTTCGTCGGCCAGCTCGTTGAGCACGTCCGCGAGGCTAGGTGGGAAGAACTGCACCTCGTCCACGGCAACCACGTCGTATTCAAGCCCAAGCTTATATACGGCCTCGACGCCCGTCTAGCCCGGCGGCACCACATACGCGTCGAACCTAAGCCCGTTGTGGGCGGCCACCCTGGAGGAGTCGTACCTGGAGTCCAAAGAGGGCTTAAAAACAATGGCCCTCCGTCCGGCGATTACCTGACGCTCCACCCGCCTGATAAGCTCCGTGGTTTTTCCGGCGAACATCGGGCCGACAATAACCACAAGCACACATCAGGGGGAGACGCTCAATAAAGGACCAACACGTAATAAGCCGCCGACAGCGCCCCGACGACGGCAGCCGCCTTGACCAAAAGCCTATAGACCTGGGCGACGTCGGCTTGGTAATACTCGCGGGTTAGGACAAGACAGGAGTGGGCAGGGCTCAACATAACGCCGAGGAACCCCCCAGCGAAGGCGAGGGCGAGCGCCGGGCCGTGTATAAGCGGCGAAATAGGCGGAAAGGCGAGGGCGGCATAGGTGAACTCGACGCCGGTGGCAAGGCCGATGGCGAAGGGTATTAAAAAGACCGCGATGGCAGAGTAGGGGCCGAGCACCTCGGCAAGTAAGCCGCTCAGCCCGCTGTCTTTAATATATTGAGCAAACACAAGCGAGAAAACGATAATCGCCAATATGCTCGGGCTCACGGCGTATTTCAACGAGGCGACGACCTGTCTTCTATCTACCCTGTAAACCGCTGTTTAGGCCAGGTACACGGCCGCCACAGCAACGGGAAGAGGAGCGAGGAAAGAAAATATGGCCACCGCGGCGAGGGGCCACAGGGCGGTGAAGTCGCGGAGGTTCCCAGCCACAGGTATCGGCTTGGCGAGCGAAGCGCCGACGGCGATCCCCGCCGCGACGGCCAAGAGGGCTCCGGGCCACGACCACTCCACGACTTGCCACACGGAGACTCCGAGGACAGCCGCCGTGATCAAGACGCCTTGGAAGAGGGGCCACACGGGGATCCATATATGCCGCATCCAGTAGTTGAGAAACGTCTTTTGGCGACTCCTGAGCCCCATCTTGTCATACAGCGGGTCCACGACCACTGCGCTTATGTAGGCCCCGCCCGGCATGGGCAACAAGCCTATGGCGGCGGGTATGGCGAAGGCGGTGCGCCTAGGGCAGACAAGCCGCTGGCGATCCGGGTCCTCTGCTCCTTCAGAAGGTAGCCGAGGGCCATGGCGAACACCAGCGACGCCAGGACATACACCATCGACTGGTTGAAGGCGGAGGCGGTGACTTCGACAACCCTCGGGTCCAAACGCGGCGACGCCTTAGGCGGCGGCGCCTATGGCGAGAGAGAGGGAGACGTCGTTTTTCCGAGAAAGGGTACCGCCGATTATGAACAACACCGTAAGCAAAAAAGCTAGAAGCATTAAGCGTTAAGCCTCGGCGGAGGCGGAGGCCTGCGAAGAGGCGTAGAGGATCTTCCTCTTGTAGTTCCTGATGTTTCTCCTCCTAGGCGGCAGATCCTTCTTTGGCTTAGGAGGTATCTTAGGCGTCTGGTTCCTAACCTTCCCAGCCTTCGTCAACGATCCGTGAGACGGCATAGGTGGAAAAACGCCCTATCTTAAAAACTTAACGCCCTCCACCACCGGCAAAGCCGGGAACTGGGGCCTGCTACGGCATACGGCGCCGAGTTGTTATGGGATGTCGTCATGGCCACGGCGATGAGCACGGCGGCGAATACCTCTAAACACCCTCCTCGGGATCTTAGAGGTCACCCTAGCGCCAACGTAGCCGTCAACCGTCCCGCCGATGAGGTATGATGTGCTTGGGACAAGCTTCGCCAGCCCCCTTGACATATGATGACGGCGGTCGCCATGCCGCTGGTCCCTACAGAGATCAGCGATGTGCCGACGGCCTTGAGTATGTCGATAACGGCGCTAAAAAGCGGACCCGGCACCACGAGGAACCCTCGCCAAGACCTCGCTGATCACAGCCAAGATGTGTTGAGAAGCTCCAGCGTGGTCAGTCTGCCCACCAGGGGGCCTTCGCCGATTTCGGGCACCGCCTCGGCGAAAAGCCTTTGATGTCGAGTACGGGGGTTCCGTCGAATAGGTCCACCCCGTCTACGTAAAGCAGAGGCCCCTCGCGCCTAAGCAGGCGGACTATCGACACGGCGATTGGATTGGGCCTGTCGGGGCTGTCCGTGGCGAAGACCCCCACCTCTGGCGCGTCTACGACGCGTTTAGGCTTAACTATGAGGGGGCGCCCCCGGGATTTGTGGAGGTAGGCGATCAGGATTATGTGGGTAAACACGTCCAAGCCTCTCAAGCCGTCTTGGTACTCCGGCAGGATCTCAACTACTGCATCTACAAACCTCATTCTCTTCACCTCCTCGTCTGGATACTCATGTTTCACGTAACCAATTGGTGTTATGTTAAACATGTATGAAGAGTGAAGAGATGTATTAAATGATTTCAGAGGGGACAAGGAAGGTGAGCTTCAGGTAGATCCAGTCCTTCCTTTACCAAGAACTGCAAGCATTGCACTGAGGCGCGTGGCGAGTAGCGCCGCGGGCTCCATGAACATAACCGCGACGGCGGAGGATGGAGTAAGTGAAGCGCCGCGGGTTGCCGGGGGAAGCGCAACCCCTCCCCCGGGGCCTAAAAGCACTATCAAAGCCTCTGACGAGACGGCAACTTAGAGTGACATGTCTATCTTCACGTTGATGACCCCGTGCGGATGTGGGCAACGCTGGCGCCAAGCGGCTTGGCTGGAGACAAGCAACACGTCGGTTGCGCACTCGATAAGTACACCCAACACAACCGTGTGGCGCCAACGCCACGTCGTCGTCCAGCTCCTTGAGGGAGCTCACGAAGCTGGTGAAGGCGCTACCATCAAGACCGACAAAAACCCGGGAGACACAGATGTCGGAATTTATAAATATGCTAAGGGTTGGAGGCCCCGTGACATACAGCGAGCTCTACTCCCTCGTCATCATCTTTATCATCATCGCGGGCATGCTGGCAAGGCCCAAGTTCCCCAAGTTGCCCGTCTGGTCGATCATGTCACTGGCGGCCTTCGTGGCCATAGTGCCAGGACCCCTCTCGGTGGACCAGGTCCCCGCTGTGGTTAACTTCGAGGTGCTGTTCTTCCTCATAGGCATGTTCTCCATAGTGGCGCTGGCCGAGTCCAGCGGCCTCCTCGACGCAATCGCCTACTGGTTCCTCGGCCTCTTCAAGACGCGATACGGCCTAGCCCTCGGCGCCTCCATCCTCTTCGGCCTGCTGGCAGCTGTGGCCGTCAACGACACGGTGGCTCTCATGGGCCCGCCCATAGCCGCGGTGTTGGCACGCGCCGCAGGTCTCCCGCCGAAATTCGCCTTTCTTCTGCTTGCCTACTCCCTCACCGTGGGGTCTGTGATGACCCCCATCGGGAACCCGCAGAACATGCTGATCGCGGTCACGTCAAACATGCAAGCCCCCTTCATAACCTTCGTCAAAGCCCTGGCGGCGCCCACACTGATAAACCTAGTGGTTACGCCGCTCCTCCTGCTCAGGATGATGCGTATAAAAAACGATAGGGTGGCCGTGTTGGCGAGTCCCTGGGAGGCGGTTAGAAACAGGAGAGACGCCGCCCTAGCCGCTGTTGGCCTAGCCGCCGCGGTGGGCGCCATGGTGGCAAACGACGTAGCGGCGCTCAGCGGGGCGCCACATATACACAACATAGGGCTCATACCCTTCGTCGTGGCGACGTTGCTCTACTTCTTCGCCACAGACCCACGCGACGTGATCTCGCGGGTAGACTGGGGCACCATACTCTTCTTCGCGGCCATGTTCATAGCCATGAAGGCGGTGTGGGACGGCGGCGTTCTGCAACCCCTCATCTCAGCCACACTGCCGAGCTACCAAGGCACAGCCGCCGACCTCCTGGCAATAATTGCTCTTTCCCTAGCGCTGAGCCAAATCCTCAGCAACGTCCCCTTCGTAAACCTCTTCTCCGCCTACCTGACGGAGATAGGCGCAGACGCTAAGGCCTGGCTCACGCTGGCCATGGCCAGCACAATTGCGGGAAACCTAACCCTGCTCGGCGCCGCCTCCAACATCATAATACTGGAGGTCCTGGAGAAGAAGTTCTCCACTACGGTCACCTTCTTCGAGTTTCTGAAATACGGAGCCGTCGTCACAGCTGTAAACGTGGCTGTATATCTGCCCTTCCTCCTACTCCTGTAACGCCCTTTTTATCTCCCTGAGAAACGCCACAGCCTCCTCTACGGAGCTTGCAAGCTTCCTCAGAAACGCCGTGCCTACGACCACGGCGTCTGCCCCCGCCCTCACCACAGCGGCCGCTTTCTGGGGGCTGTCTATGGCGAATCCAGCCACGAGAAACACGTCCGGCGCCGCCTCCCTAAACACCTTTATGTTCCGCTCCACGTATACGGGTAGCTCTATACCGGTGGCCGCGTAGAGCCCCAGATATATGAAGGCGGGGCGGTACGAGGCAAGCCGCCGGACGAGGCCGTGGGGGAACTTGCCCGGCACGAAGAAGACGGGCTCCATCTTGAACTTCCGCGTCAGCTCCATGTATCGGTCAAGCTCCGAGGGAAAGTCGATGAGGAGGTCCGGCGCCAGCACCCCCCTGGCCCCCGCGGCGGCCGCGGCCTCGAAAAGCGCCTCGGGTCTCGCCGCGTAATCCTCCCAATACGCCATTACGTAAACCTCGCCGGGAACCGCGCCGAGTTCCACCGGCTCCGCCTCGCCGTGTGCCCTCCTTATGAACGGCCCGTCGTATTTGGGGTTTCTGCTGGGGAGGCCCAGCTCTACGAAATCTGCGATCTGCGCCACAGCGGCTACAGCCTTTCTGTAGACATCGGCGCTGGGCCAGCCCGCCAGTATGTACACGCCCAATCTCTTCATATCACCAGATCAAGGAAGTTCTTGAGAATCCTCTTGCCGTGGGGCGACGCTATGGACTCGGGGTGGAACTGGACGCCGAACGTCAAGTGCTCCACGTGTCTCAACCCCATCACCTCGTTGTCGTCGAGCGAATAGGCCTCCGCCGCCAGAGCCGGCGGGAGGTCGTCCACCACGAGGCTGTGGTAGCGAGCGGCCGGAAACACCTCAGGGACCCCGCGGTAGAGCGGGCCGCCCGTGTGCCTGATCTGGCTAACCTTGCCGTGTTTAATCGTCCTGGCTTGCCTGATGCGGGCCCCGAAGACGTGGCCGATTATTTGATGGCCGAGGCAGACCCCCAGTATGGGTATCCTCCCGCTGAACTCCCTCACGATGTCGGGGGAGTTCCCAACGTCGCGCGGATTCGCCGGGTGGCCGGGCCCTGGCGATATTATGATCCTGTCTGGCCTAATCCGCTCCACTATTTTGACGGTGACCTCGTCGTTTCTGAGCACAAGCGGCCGGCTACCCAGCTCCCCCACGTAGTGGGCAATGTTGTAGACAAAGCTGTCGTAGTTGTCTACTATGAGCGTCAGGTCCATGGCTCCCCCTCCACCACGGCCTTGAGGGCAGATAGCTTAGACTCGGTCTCCCGGAGCTCCCTCTCCGGCGTGGAGTCGTACACAACGCCGGCGCCCGCCTGGATTTTTAACGTTTCGTCTCTGCCGATGATGGTCCTTATGACTATGGCGAACTCCAGCAGAGACGGCGACATGAAGCCCACCGCGCCCGCGTAGAGGCCCCTCGGCCTGTCCTCAAGCTCGGCGATGATCTCCATGGCTCTCACCTTCGGCGCGCCCGACACGGTGCCCGCCGGGTGCGTCGCCAGAAGGGCATCCACAGGCGTGAACCGTCTGTCTAGGAGACACCACACCCGCGACACCAAGTGCTGAACCCTGCTGTATTTCTCCACGGCAAAGAGCTCCTCAACCCTCACCGACCCCAGCTGACACACCCTCCCCACGTCGTTTCTCGCCAAATCCACAAGCATTATGTGCTCCGCCAGCTCCTTCTCGTCTCTGAGCATGTCCTCCTCGAGGGCCAGGTCTTCCTCCTCCGTGTTGCCCCTGGGCCTAGTCCCCGCGATGGGGTGGGTCTCCACCCTACCGTTGCCGACCTTGACCAAGAGCTCCGGCGACGTCCCCACCAGATGGATATTTCCGTATTTCAGAAAGTACATATACGGCGAGGGGTTTGTCTCGGCGAGCGCCGCGTAGAGCCTAAAGAGGTCGCCCCTAGCCCTGTACTCCAGCCACCTGGAGAGAACCGCCTGCAAGATCTCACCCTCTCCAATCAGCCGACGCGTCTCGGCGACCCACCTCATGAACTCCACCGGGGCGGTCCCCGTCACGGGGCCCACCACGTCAAGCGGACCATCCCTCGGAGCGGCGGCTCTGGGGAGCTCCCCCCTCAGGTACGCCCTGCCCAGCAACCTGTCGTACACGAGGTAGCCCGCGGGCACCACGAGAAACGCCACGGGGAGCTCGCGGTCCACCTTGCCGTATTTGAGGAGATGGGGCTCCAGATAATACGCCGCCTCGTAAGTCAAGGCGCCTATCGCCAGCTCCCCGCCGAAAGGCCCCTCGCCTGGCTTCAAACTGCGTTGCGCCTCGTATAGGACCGGTTGCAGGTCGGCCCCCCTGGCCACGTACGCTCTCTCCACGCCCCACGCCACCACGGTATACCGCGCCCGCTCGGCGAAACCCTGGCCCGACTCCAACAAAGCCACGAACTCCTCCCCCGAGAGATACAGCGCATGAGCTAGCTCCCGCGGAGCCGGAAGCCTAGACAGCGGGATCTTCATCGCGACGCCTCCACCGCCTCCACAAGCTTCCTATAAGCCGCCCCCTCCCTTATCGCGTTGACGGCGAGCTCATACCCCTCTCTGAAGTCCCTGGCCACGCCAGCGACGTATAACGCGGCGGACGCGTTCACCGCTATGGCGGTCATGGCCTCCCTGTGCTCGCCCCTCAGCCCCGCCAAGGCGAGGGCCACCGCCTCCTCCCTGCTGAACGCCCTGGGGATAGGCGTCTTCTGAACGCCGAAGTCCTCAGGCGTCACCACGTACCGCTCCGTCTTGCCCCGCCGCACCTCCACCACCTCTGTAGGCCCCTCAGCGTTTACCTCGTCTATCCCCGATCCGTAGACCACAAGCGCCGAGTCTAAAAGCATGGAGGCCACGCCCCCCACCACGTCGAGAAGCCGCCTCTCGGAAACGCCGATAAGCTGCCTCCTGACAAGGCCCGGGTTAGCCAAGGGACCCACAATGTTAAACACCGTTCTGAATGGCAACTGCCTCCGGACGGGAGCCACCTTGGCGAAAGCTGGGTGGTACCTGGGGGCGAAGACGAAGGCAAAACCTATCCGCTCCACCATCTCTGCAGCCCTCTCTGGGCCAACCTCTAGGTTGTAACCAACCGCCTCCATGAAGTCGGCGCTACCGAAGAAACCAGAAGCAGATCTGTTGCCGTGTTTCAACACCTTAGCCCCCGCAGCCGCCGCCACCACCGCCGCCGCCGTAGAGAGGTTTATAGTGCTCGCGCCATCTCCGCCGGTGCCGGCGGTATCTACGGCGTCAACCCTCAGCGGCACCTTCACAGCAACTTCGCGGGCGAACTTCACAAATCCCGCCACCTCCTCCGCCGTCTCGCCCCTACAACGCATCGCGGTTAACGCCGCCGCCACAGTAACATCGCTTAGACCACCCGAGAGAATCTCCCGAGCCAAGAGGTAGGCCTCTTCTTGAGAGAGAGTTTCGCCGCTAGACAGTTTTTTCAGGAGTTGAGCCACCCCGAAGCCATGGAAGTGGGAAAAGAGGATTTTAAAAACTATACCGCCAACAGCCCCACCTTCTCCAGCCGGCCAGTCACTGGATTAACCACATACCCCAGCCTCTCAAGGGCTTGTACCCCTATAAGCACATCTAGTGGAAGCTCGTCGAGAACCTCCACAAAAACCTCGGTCTCTTCTCCCCACAGCTTTATAGTGGCCACGGCCACGTCTACTCTCACTCTTCTGCCGTCTACCGTAATCTTCTCCTTGCTTCTAAAAGGCTTAAGCCCCGCCTCTTCAGCCACCCGTCTATTTACCAAAACCTCGCCGTTAAAACCTGTATCTACAAGCGCTCTGTAGGTCCTGCCCGCTATCTCCACCTCCACGAAAGCCAAACCCATCGGACAAACCCCACTACGGTGTTAAATCTTTAACCCACTCCAAAGCCTTCTCGTAGGCATCCACGTCGAGGAGACCGTGGCCAGACATGTTAAACACAATGACGGACCCCGGCGGCAACTTCTTGGCGAGGTCGGCCGCCGCCTTGACGGCGTGGGCAGACTCAGGCGCGGGTATAACGCCTTCAGACCTTGCGAAGAGGAGGGCGGCTTGCATAACCTCCTCCTGGCCGTAAGCCACGGCCTCCACCAGGCCTAGCCTCCTGAGCAGAGAAAGGCTTGGGGCGGCGCCGTGGTACCTGAGGCCCGCGGCGTGGACAGGCGGCGGCACGTAGTCGTGGCCCAGGGTGAACATCCTTATGAGCGGGAGGATGCCTGTGGCGTCGGGGAAGTCGTAGCGGTACTCCCCCTTCGTGAGCTTAGGCGCCGCGGCGGACTCGGCCGCGACGAATCTCGTCTTCTCGAACCCCTCCCCCCTCAGCTTGGCCCCGATCATGGGGTAGGTGAAGCCGCCGAAGTTAGAGCCCCCGCCGACGCAGGCCACGGCTACGTCGGGCTCCTCCTGCAGTTGACGCATGACCTCCAGCCCAATCACCGTCTGGTGCAGAAGCACAAACTCCATCACACTACCCGGCAGATACCTCCTCCTCTCGCCCGACAATACATATTCCACGGCTTCCGAAATGGCTATGCCCAGGGAGCCCGGGTGGTCAGGCCTGTAATGGCGCCTCCCGGTCTCGGTGATCTCGCTGGGGCTGGGATACACCGTGGCGCCGTAAGCCCTCATAAAGGCCAGCCTCTGACGCTTTGTGTTGTAGGAGGACCTGGTCATAAACACCGTTGCCTTCAGCCCGAAGAGCGCCGCCGCCAGCGACACCGCCATGCCCCACTGCCCCGCGCCGGTCTCCGTCGCCACCTCCACAGCGCCATCTGCCTTGGCGTAGTACGCCTGCGCCACCGCCGTGTTGAGCTTGTGGCTACCCACCGGCAGAACACCTTCATATTTGTAGTAGATATGCACCTTGACCCCCAACGCCCTCTCAAACCCCTCCGCCCTAAGAAACGGCGTGGGGCGCCCAACCCTCCGATACACGTCCCGCACCTCCTCCGGAATCGCGACCCACCTCTCTGCCGTAAACTCCTGGTCGATAAGCGCCGAGGGGAGTATTCTAGTCAACAAGGCAATTCTGCTATCTCCCTCGTCTGGGTCTTTAGGCGGGGGCAACACCCCCGGCAGATCTGCGGCGATGTTGTACCAGCGGTCTACCACCCCGAAGACATAGCCCCGAGAAAGGCTAGGGTTTAAAAACATGTTTACACACGGCGTCACTATATAACTCACGCCGCGAGATACATACTGACTAAAACGTCCAGAGAGTAGAACGATTTGACACAACGTTTCATCTCGTTCCGCCTTTTGTTCCGCCTGTTCTTCACGTTGTTCCTAGCGTGCTCTAAATAAAGATGCGGAGTCTAGGAAGACATGACAAGGCTAATAATCGCTGCGGCTATACTGCTAACAGTAGTTGCAAATGTCTACGCCATAAACGCCACAAGCCTCTCAAACGCCACCATGGCAAATATATCTAGCCACGCCTCTAACTTCCACCTATGGCTTAAATGTAAAGCTATAGAATTATATGTAAATGTAACAGGCGCAAACTTCACCCTGCCGCGGTGCGAAGCACTCCTCAACACCACGTACTTCAACAAGACGTTTATAGTGGGCAGAGCCGGCGTGAAGCCGCTTCCCATGATAGGCGTGGGCGAGCTGAAGAAGCTAAACGCGACAGACCCCAAGGCCGTGTTTGAACAGCTGAAGGCCATCAGAGCTGATGCGATACGCAACTTGACGAGACACGTCAACAAAACCATGGAGAAGATCTACAGAGAGTTGAACGACACGGATTTGGTAAACGCCTCGGCCAAGCTTGGGAGGGGGCTCGACGTCATGAAGAACATACGTGACGTAATGCGGAGGAGCGGCGCGGCGCCGCCGGCGTGGCTGGACCACCACATCAAGACGCTTAACGAGACCAGAGAGGCCTTAAACGCCCTCCTAAACGCCACAGACATAGACAAGGCCGAAGCCGCCATAAACCGCCTCATGGAGAGACTTCAGAAACTGCCGACGCCGGCTAAAGCCGCCATAACCAAACAGATAGAGAGACTCAAGGAAGTCATAAACCAGGCCAAGACCGTCGGCCCCGAAGCCAAGAAGCAGATAATCGAGGAGATAAGAAGAGGCAACGTGGAGAAGGCACGCCAGAAGGCTGAGGAGGCGAAAGGAAAACGCAACAAGTAAACCCCCTCCTTTTTTCAATCCACAATCATCCTCACCGCTTTACAAAAGGCGTACACCACCCCCTCAACGCCAGGTCTCTCTACCTCCGGCACCCTCTCGGGCGGTGCCGGCACCGCACCCCACATGCGCCTAGCCACCATACACGGAACCCCCAAGCGCTCAGACAAAAGGCCGCAGTCCACGGCCTCTACCAGCGCCTAACAACTGCGAGGAGGCGTCTGGCGGCTGGGAGAAGCAACTTGGGAGGCGCCCACAGCGCCAGGTCCAACAGATGCTCTTGGTAACTGCCGTCTCTAATCGCCTCCTCCGCCGTCTTCTCAAGATGGTGTAGATCCCCCGTCTTGACGTACTCCACTATGTACTCCTACACGTATCGCGAACGTGTTCGTTCCCCACGCCCAACTGCAAAATCATTAAAATTACTGAAGCTACCCAGCCGTGTTGGTTAAGATATGTGGGGTGGCCAGGCTTGTCGACGTCGAGGCGTTGGACGGGCTTGTGGAGTATATAGGGTTTATAGTGGAGCCGACGAGCCCCCGGGCCGTCCAGCCGGAGGCCCTCGGGGCCTTAAGAGCCGCGGTGCGGAGGAGCAAGCCGGTGCTGGTGACGGCGTCGCTCCCGCCTAAGGCGGCGGTGGACCTCGCCGCCGAGAACGACATCCCGGCGGTGCAACACCACGGCGCGCTGACGGAGGAGGATTACGACTACGCCACCTCCCGAGGGGTTGCGCCCGCGCCTGTGGCTGTGTACAAGCCCGGCGCGGATCTGAGGACCGCGGTGGCGGAGCTACTGAGGAAACCCCACGAATACGTGCTGGTAGACGCCGACAAGAGCAGCCGGGAGCGGTACGAAGGCGGGCTTAAGATACCGTTGTCTGTGCTGAGGCAGGTGGTGGGGCTCGGCAGAGTAGCCGTTGCCGGCGGCATCGCGCCGGAGAACGCCCACCTCGTGGCGGCGCTGAGGCCCTACATGGTCGACGTGGCCAGCGGCGTTGAGGCGAGCCCCGGCGTAAAGGACATGGAGAAGGTGAAGGCGCTTCTGAAGGCGCTGGGGAGAGGCTAACTACGCCGTCTCTCCAAGAGCACCTCGCCTGTCTCCAGCCTAATCTCCACAATCCTGTGGTAGGGGATGTAGCTCTCCCTCCCGCCTCTGGAAACCACAACGCCGTGAGCCCCCACCTCCACCACGTCGTCTGTAGACGCCACCGCCTCGCCGCCCGGCCTGTTGAGGTACCAGAAGTAGGCCCGCCGTCCCGTCCACTTAAGTTTGTTGAAGATCTGCCTCATGGGGTTCGTCACGTATATGCATAGGCCGTAGTATAAAAATCCGCCTCCTAAGCATCCGCTGGTCTAATATTTCCCCAAGGCCGTAGAGACATGGACCCCAGAAACAACATCTGGGTCAGGCTCCTCAGGAAGAAGGCCCAGCCCATATACGAGGTTGAATACTACTGAGGCCGCCTAAGCCCTCCGGAGCATTCCCAGATTTATATATAGGTTTATTCCATCCCATGGCCAGGCTGGCCCGCTACTACCGCGAATACGGCGTCAGGATTGTGAAGAGCTTCATGCAGTACATCTGGGACGACCAGGGAAGGCGCTACGTGGACTGCAACACAAACCACGGCGTGGTCTTTCTGGGACACGCAAACCCCAAAATCGTCGAAGCTGTGAAGAGACAACTTGAAGAAATCTGGGCAGTCCCCCTCAACTTCTCCACGCCCGCCCGGGAGCGGTTCGTGGAGGAGCTCTCCCGCCTCCTCCCCGCCAAATTCGGGGTGGTCTTCCTCCAAAACACGGGCACGGAGGCGGTGGAGGTGGCCATAAAAATAGCCAAGAAGATCACCAGGCGGCCCACCATCGTGGCCTTCACCAACAGCTTCCACGGCAGGACCATGGCATCCCTCTCCATCACCTGGAACGAGAAGTACCGCAAGGCCTTCGAGCCGCTGTATCCCCACGTCCGCTTCGGCAAATTCAACGTGCCTTCCGAGGTGGACAAAGTGGTGGGGGAGGACACCTGTTGCGTCGTGGTGGAGCCCATACAAGGCGAAGGCGGCGTCAACCCAGCCACCGCAGACTTCCTCAAGGCCCTCCGCGAGGAGACGACCAGGAAGGGCGCCCTCCTCATTATTGACGAGATACAGACCGGCTTCGGCCGGACAGGCGCCGTGTGGGCCTTCCAGAAATACGGCGTGGAGCCCGATATCTTCACCGCCGGGAAGCCGGTGGCCGGGGGCCTCCCCATAGGCCTCGCCGTGGCGAGGGAGGATCTCGGCGATGTGTTTGAGCCGGGGGAACACGGCTCCACCTTTGCAGGCAACGCAGTGGTTATGGCCGCCGCCGCGGCCGCGTCGAGGTTGCTCAGAGAGGAGGACGTGCCGGCGAGGGCGGAGAAGGCGGGGGCGGAGCTCGCCAAAGCCCTGGCTGAGACTGGGAGCAGGCTGGCGGTGAGGGTCAAGGGGATGGGCCTCATGCTGGGGCTGGAGCTGAGGGTGAAGGCAGACCAGTTCATCCAGCCCCTCCTCGAGAGGGGCGTCATGGCCTTGACAGCCGGCGTAAACACCTTGAGGTTCCTCCCGCCATACATGATCACGAAAGAAGACGTGGAGGTTATACACGCCGCGGTATCCGACGTCCTCAAAAAGGCCGAGGCGCAGTGAGGCGGCGCACGTTCCTCGCCCTCCTCGCGGGAGCCGCCGCCTCTGCGGCGGGTCTTGGGACGTCGCACCTAGACGCCGACTTGACACAGCTTAACCTAGGGCTTGGGAAGAGGGTCGTGTTTATCTCAGACCTCCACCTCCACGGCGTGAGGAAGGTGGAGCTGCCTAGCTACGACCTTTTGCTCATAGGAGGCGACACCTACGATGAACACACGCCGAGTCTCGACGTAGTGACGGCGACGCTGGAGAGGTTGCCCGGGCCCAAGATCGCCGTGTTGGGAAACCACGAGCATTGGAGTAGGAGGAAATTCCCCCTCCGCCAGGGGGTGAAGGCTCTTGAAGACGCCGGCGTCCACGTCCTCGTAGACGACTGGACGCAGGTGGGTGGGCTTAAAATCCACGGCCTAGACTGGCGGGAGGACCCCAGGGGCTATCCCGCAGTAGCCGACGCGGATGTGGTGCTTGTCCATTCGCCAGATGCCTTCCAGACAGCACGGCGCGGGCTCTACCTAGCGGGCCACACCCACGGCGGGCAGTTCTGCCTGCCCTTTAACGTCGCCGTATATACAAACAGCCACTTTGGATACACGTGGGGGCTCTACAAGAGGGAAGACGCCGCTATGTACGTAACGAGAGGCCTCGGCGAGATGCTCCCAAGGCTCTTCTGCAGACGGGAGGTGGTCCTAATACCCTAGGCGGCGCCCCGCCGGGCGCACGCAGGCAGAGGCCCCGCCGTTGCTGAGGCAATCCACGCCTCCGGCAATCAGCTCCAAGGCCCTGGAGGTCTGCTTTAAATCTACCGTTCGAAGTTAGACATGCGCCTCCGCGAGCTCTGCGGGCTCCGCGTCTCTGAGGTGGGGTTGGGCGGGTGGGTGGTGGGAAGCGACCTCTACAAGCTCGACGACGAAGACGCCAGGCGGCTGGTTAACAAAGCCGTGGACCTCGGCATAACGCTATTCGACACCGCGGACGTGTACGGCCGGGGGAGGAGCGAGGAGCTCCTAGGCAGGTGGCTGAAGGGCTACGACGTAGTTATCTCAACAAAGGTGGGCTACGACTTCTACCACTACGAGAAACCCACGAGGCGGTTCGACCCGGAGTACCTCAGCTGGGCCGCCGCGAGATCCGCGGAGAGGCTCGGCCGGAGGCCGGACGTCTTGATGCTCCACAACCCACCCGCCGAGGCCGTAAGAAAGACGGCGCCGTGGCTTAAGGCCCAGAGGGGGATTTTGGCGAGGTGCGTCGGCGCCGCCCTGGGGCCCGAGACCTACGTGTTAGAGGAGGGGCTCGCCGCCTTAAACGCGGGGCTGGACGTGGTTATGTTCGTCTTCAACATACTGGAGCAAGACCCCGGCATGGAGTTCATCAAACGCGGCGGCGGGCTTCTCGTCAGAGTGCCAGACGCCACCGGCGTTCTCACGGACAGGTTTAGCCCAAACCCCACAGACCACCGCTCGCTCAGGCCCAGGGAGTGGCTGGTTAAAGCCAGGGCGCTTGTGGAGAGAGAAATCGCGCCGCTGGCCAAAGAGCTGGGCCTCACCCTCGCTCAGTACGCCGTAAAATACGTGCTGTCTTTCCCGGTGGCCAGCGTGGTGGTCACTGCGACGACGCCTGAGGAGCTGGAGGAATATGCCGCCGCCTCCGACGGAAGACCCCTCCCCCGGGACCACCTAGAGAGGCTGGAGGAGTTCTGGCGGCGTCATGGCGCTACCTTATCAGCGGCGCCATCTTCCGGAGGAAGATAGAAATCACGACGAAATCCGCCAAGATGAAGGCGTGCATGATGGTGCAGTAGATACAGACCGCCTTCAACACCGCAAACTCGAGATAGAGAAGATACGGCAAAATCGCGAGGCCCAGGAGGCGCCACCAGAAGACGAAGCGGGCCGCCCGCCGCGTCAACGTCTTGTAAAGCCACAGGGCAGCGCCTATGTTCACCACGAACCAGACAGCCGCCGCCACGTCCAGCGGCACGCGGCCGAGCACGGGAACCGGCACGTAGGCGTATTCGCTGGTCAACACCCTGACGCAGTCCATCGTAACGCCGGGCAGAACCTCAAGATCCGCGTAGCAGCCAGGGGGCAACGTGCCCAACACGTAGAACAGGTGAACCACCAGCAGAGACGCCACGAGCCCACCCAATGAAAACACCACCAGCAAAGGAAGCCACACGTTCACAACCCACACATCAACCCGCCTTAAGAATTCTCCCTAAGGTGCGAAATATGCACACCCCGCCCCAGTCCGCCCCCACGAACC
>DAITPC010000019.1:0-34727 GCA_036833835.1 Pyrobaculum sp.
TTCTGTAGAATCTCAAGAAGGGTTGAAACTGACGCTGACTCTCAGCGCAGTTTCAAGGTCAATGTCATTTCTGTAGAATCTCAAGAAGGGTTGAAACACATATCCTTTCACTTTTGCAACATTCTCGCCGCGCGCGGCGTGTAGAATCTCAAGAAGGGTTGAAACGCGCCGACAGCCCACGTCTTAGCCCTAATCATGTTCAGGTGTAGAGTAGAATCTCAAGAAGGGTTGAAACGCAACTTCGTTCAGCTTTGCGTCTGTCTCGCTATCTATTCGCAGTAGAATCTCAAGAAGGGTTGAAACTAAGGGAGGAAAGGCAGTCAAACAAGAAGAATACACCCTCAGGTAGAATCTCAAGAATGGTTGAAACCCAACCGCGCCGAGAGGGTGGCGGCAAAAATGGCAGTGAAAAGTAGACTCTCAAGAAGGGTTGAAACTTGGTTGTGTGGTGTGGGTTTTGTTTGTGTTTTTGTCTTTGTAGAGTGTTGACGGGGTCGCCGTGTCCTCTTTACTTATGTAGATTTTTTATTTGTTGCGCTTTACGTTTATATATGGGTAAAGTTTTATCTGTATTGTGTTTTTGTGGCGTGTATCTCTACGTAGGTTTAGTGAATCTCGGCGGGGTGTCTGGGTATCTATGGCTTTTGGGGAGGAGGCTCTACTTCAAGACCAGTTGGCGTCCCCGTGACACGTTGTTTCTTGGCAACTTGTCGGATCTTCTCGGCGTCGTCGTGAGGGTTAGGAGGCTTCTTCCTAGGCCTGTGGACGTTAGGCGCGTGGCGGCTGTCTTGGGGAGGGCCTTGGCGGCCGCGTTGTATGTGGCGAGGCGTTGTAGAGATAGCCCGAGGTGGAAGGTGAGGACTTGGGAGGTCGAGGCGTTTGTGTCAGACGCGGTCTCGTCGTTGGCGTGGGCGTGGCCGGCGGTGTCGAGGGCTGTCAGGCGGGAGCTGGAGAGGCTGGGGGAGTGGGCGCCTGTGTAGGGCGTGGGCGCGTGGCCGCCGTCGTTGGGCGGGTGAGGCATCTCCGCGGCGTGGGTGTGCAGACGCCGGCAAGTTGCGGTAGGCGGCGTTGCGTTGGGGAGTTGCTGGCCTGTCTCACGGAGGCTGGCTCTTTTGGCTTGTCACACGGCGGCGCAGATCCGGGCTTTTTGGGGCTCGGCGTGGGCCTCCGCCTCGGCTTGTCCTGTGGCTCCGCCTTGGTCTGTCGGGCGCTGTCGTCTCTGCGCCTGGCGGCTACGGGGCTTTTCATGGAGTTGCCGGGGGTTGGACCCGCGGCTCTTGTGGAGTGTTGCGGCGGGCGGCAGATGCCGTGTGTGGGAGGGCTAGGGGGTCTCCGCGGCCGTGGGCACGGCGATGTGGCGGGGTGTTGGTTGCTCTTTGGGCTGGTTTGCGCGACGCGTGTCGTGGTGTCCAGCCGTGTGGATCAGTCGCCGCGTGGCGGCGCGCGGAAGGTCGGCTTGGCTAGGTAAATGTTGTGGGTGTTTTCTAGAATCTTTATGCGGACCCTCCGGCCTATGAGGTCGTCGGAGGCGTCTCGGCCGTAAACCACGGTGATTGTCCTGTCCCAAACTGCCGTGCCTCTCCTCGACAGGGGCACCCCCAGCATCTCCCCTCTGAAGATCCCTTTGGCGACGATCTTGACCTCTAACGTCTCTCCCAAGTGGTAGGGTTTTGGGAGCTCGGGCGCCTTGTGGATGTTGTACTCGCCTGGCCTCGGTATGAGGGGCACGCCCAGCTCCTTCTCCATCTTCTTGAGGCGGCTCCAGAACTCGCCCCAGCTCATCGGCCACACGTTGACGCGGCGTCCTCTCTTGTGCGGTATGTACTTCTGGATCAGGACGGGGGTGTACGTCCCCCTCCCAACGCCGTTTTCCACAGCCCATTTCACGATTTTCGGCATCTCCCCGTCGTTGAGGCCGGGGATCCATACTGGGCTTATCACGAGGTTTATCCCCGCCTCCAGCGCCGTCTTGACCAGCTGAAGCGCCCTCTCCACGTCGTACCACCCGGCCCCCGCCAGCTTCTTCGCGAGGCCTGAGTCGAGGGCGTCTATGCTGACGTTGAACCTGTCTAGCCCCGCGCTGGCCAGCCGCCTTATCTCCTCCTCGTCTAGCATATAAAGACGGGTCTGCATGGAGACCACGGCAACTCCTCTTACGGCCTTGGCGCCCTCCACAAGCTCCACCAGCTGGGGGTAGGTTCCGGGATCCCCCATGCCGTCTATATGCACCTCCACGTCGTCGGCCTTCTTAAACCTAACCACCTCCTCCAAGGCGGATAACAAGGCCTCCACCTCAACTACGTACTCCGCCCACCTGGCCCTAGACAGGGGACCCGCGTTGACGGAGCAGAAAATGCACGAAAGTGCACAAACGCTTGTGGGCCTGACCTCCAACACGTTAGTTCCCCTGTCCACTACGCCGAAGGCCAGAGTGCCTACTTGGGGGATCTCGCCGCCTATGGTGTAGACGGCCCGCCTGCTCACCGACTGGTTTGGATTAGCCCTTAAAAACGCTTTTACTCGCCGCACCCTAATTATTAATTTTCATCAATATATGTAAAGAAAAGTAATGTTTAAAAATGGAATTGTTTGTAGCCTTATGACGGTATTCAGAGTAGTAAGAGTTGACTTATCCACTGAGAAGATAGTGGAAGAGGTGTATAAGGAGGATCTCGTACGGAAGTTCTTAGGCGGCAGGGGCCTAGCCTCTTACCTGGCTCTGAAGGAGATACCCAAGGGCGCCGACCCGTATTCGCCGAGTAATAGACTTTACATATTCGCCGGACCTCTGAGCGGGCTTGCCACGCTGGCCACCAGCAGGATCACCGTGGTCACCAAGTCCCCCCTGACGGGGTCGCTTACGCACTCCAACGCCGGTGGCAACTTCGCCTACATGCTCCGCCGCGCCGGGTACGAGGGCATAATCGTAGAGGGCAGAGCGGAGGAGCCGGTTTACATATTGATCAAGGAGGGGGAGGTGAGCATCCGGCCGGCGAGGCACATCTGGGGTAAGTGGACCGGCGCCGCGACTAAGGCTTTGTTGGAGGATGCGGGGGTTGAGCCAGACGAGAGGAAGGCCGGCGTCGCCACGATAGGTCCCGCGGGGGAGAACTTGTCGCGTATCGCCGGGATAAGGTTCAGCGACTACGAGCGATTCGCCGGGAGGGGCGGCGTCGGCGCAGTCATGGGCTCGAAGAAGTTTAAGGGCATAGTGGTGTGGGGCACCCGCGACCTCTACTCGCTGGTAATTGACAGGAGAAGGTGGATAGAGGAGACGGGCAAACTGGCGCAGAGGCTGGCGAGCGGGCCCACGGCGAAGGCGCTTCACATGTATGGAACCAACGTGCTTATGAACATCATAAACTCCATCGGCGGCCTCCCGACGCGGAACTTTGAGACCGGCTACTTCGAGGAGGCCGAGAAGATCTCAGGTGAATACATAAAGCAACACAACGTAGTGGAGGTACACGGCTGCGCCCTGTGCCCCATTGCCTGCACCCAGATGGTTGAGGTGAAGTCAAGCCCGTATAAGTTCTTCGGCAAGGCGAAGTACGAATACGAGAGCACATGGGCGTTGGGCGCCAACCTCGGCAACGGTAACACAGACGCCGTGTTGAAGCTGGAGAAGCTTGCCAACGAGCTGGGCTTTGACACTATTTCGCTGGGCAATACCCTGGCGGTTGCCGTGGAGCTCGCCAAGAAGGGCAAGCTCCAGCTGCCCGTCGACTGGGGCGACCCCGCCTCGTTCATAGACCTCGTGATTAAGACGGCCTACAGAGATGGCGTAGGCGATGAGTTGGCGGAGGGCGATTACCGCCTCGCCATGAAATACGGCGAGCCCGAGGCCTTCGTAGGTTCAAGGGGCCAGGGCTTCCCGGCGTACGACCCGAGGGCGCTTAAGGGCTTCGCAATAGCCTATACGACCGCCAACCGCGGCGGAGACCACCTCGAGGCCTACAGCCCCACGTGGGAGGTACTCGGCGTGCCGGAGAAGGTCGATCCGCTGTGCGAGACGCCGGAGTGTATCAAGAAGCAGGTGAAGATTGTGGTCTACGCCCAGCACCTCATGGCCTTGTCGGACTCAGTCACCTTCTGCAAATTTGATACGCTTGACAAGGAGGGTCTCTTCGAGAACGACCTGGCGCATCTGTTCAACGCCGCCTTTGGGTGGGACACGACGCCGGAGGAGATGTTGACTATAGGAGAGCGCATCTTCAACGTTGAGAGGCTGTTCCACGTGAAGGAGGGTAAGTGGGTTAAGGATGAGCTTCCGCCTAGGTTGAGGAAGGAGATTCCGACAGGACCTGCCAAGGGCCACAGCGCGGCGAAGATGTTCGACGAGGGCATAAAGGAGTACTACGCGTTGAGGGGCTGGGTCGACGGGAAGCCAGCCTACGAGACGCTTAAGAGGCTGGGGTTGGAGGAGTTCCAGTACCTTCTGTAGGCGTATAAACCCCCCCTTTTCCTCTTCTTTCGGCTGAATATATATTAACGTGTGGGGACCTTGTACAGGTGTTCGCCGTGTATTACAGGCCTGACTTGCGGCCTCTGGCTGAGGAGTTTAAGAACAGATACGGCGCTGTGGACCTGAGTTGCGGAGGCGAGCTCAGCCACGTGTTTATTCTGGGGGGCGACGGGACTCTGCTGGAGGCGCTGAGGCGGTTTCCCTGCGTGTTGGACTCCGTGGTGGTCCATCTGGGGATGGGGAAGGTGAATTTCTACAGGAGCGCGGAGTTCACAATTCCGGTGGAGGAGGCTGTTGAGAAGGTGCGTAAGAGGGAGTACCGCGTTTTTGAGTTTTCTACTCTTGAACACGACGGCTGTAGGGCGCTTAATGAAGTTTCTATATACAGGAGGGAGCCTGGGAGGCTTCTGAGCTTCAGGGTTATGGCGGAGGAGGGGGAGGTGGTGGGGAGGGCCGACGGTATTATCATCTCTACGCCTCACGGTAGCTCGGGCTACGTGGTGTCCACCTTCGGCCCCGTTGTAGACTACAGGGCTGAGGTCCTGGTGATCTCGTTCATAGCGCCGTATACTCTGTTTCTCAGACCCCTCGTCCTCGTGTCTAGCCAGGTGACTGTGGAGACGGCGGAGGACGCGGTGTTGGTGTGCGACGGAAGGGAGACGCGCCAGGGCAGGAGCTTTCTAGTTAAGAGAGGCGAGAAGAGACTTAAACTGGCTGTCTTCGGCGAGTTTCGGTTTCTCCACAGAGTGATGGAGCGTCTTAGGAGTCTATGACCTGTTTTGTGCTCGACGCCTCGGCCTTCTTCCACGCCCGCGACATGAGGGTCTTCGCGGGGCCGCTCTACACCACGAGACAAGTCGCTGAGGAGCTGAAAGACCCCATGGCACAGGCGGCGCTGGAGATACTCAACGTGCAGGTGGAGGAGGTGGACTCCAGAAGGATTGAGGAGCTCAGAAGGAGATTCAGGGAGCTTTCCGCTGCCGACGTCTCTCTTCTTATTTTAGCGACTGAAAGGGGGTGTATTCTTGTGACTGACGACGGCAAATTGGCCGCCGCCGCGAGGAGGCTGGGGATAAAGGTGGAGGGCGTATTTTACAGGAAGCCGGAGAGGTAGGACCCGGCTGCCGCGGCTGGCGGTATCGTCAAGTTGTCCTCGGGGCTTAGGGCATCTGCCAGCACCACAAAAGCCGTGATCAAAAGAGCGGAGGACATGGAATACCCGACCGCCACGAACGCCAACACGTTAGAGAGGGCCCCGGCCCCGGTGCCCCATAGGGTGAGCTTCCCGGCTATTCTCCTGCCTTGAAACAACGTCCCTGCCACGGCGCTTACGGCGTCGTAAACCGCCATGCTAACAACAGAGGCCAGGAGGTGGGCCTCGCCGAAGACACTTACAGACACGAGAAACCCCACGGCGCCGGTGAGTATCCCCAGGTAGCCGTGTCGCTTCTCGTAGTCTCTCTCGGCCGCCAGTATCAGCTCCTCCAGTTGTCTAACCGCGGCTTGGTACTGCGACTTGAGAAGAGGCTTATCTAGGGGGAGAAGCTCCTCCAGCCTTGCGAACGCGTCCTCCAGAGATCTGAAGAAGTTTTGTCTAAACTCCTCCCAGGCCGAGGGCTGCCGGACCTGTATGGAGTAGATAAACCCACCGACGAGGGTGAGGGCGGCTATGTAGAGCTCCGCGGGGATCTCCACGAAAAGCGGCACCGCTAAAAGCGCGACGAAGGCCACGTGGAAGAACTTCCTGGCAAAAAGACTACGCAGTTCACCCCATCTATGCATGGAAGCACCGAGCCACCGCTATAAATATGATGGAGCAGACGGCCCGCGGAAGCCTGCCGACGGTCTTGCAGAACACACGTAGGGCCTCCGGCCTGCTTCGACAACGGTACTCACCTTTGGTGAGTTTTTCTTTTATAGGGGGGTGTGGTGTTGCTTATGCAAGTGGGAAGACTGGTGTTGGTGGCTGTGGTTGCTGTGTTGATAGCCTCCGTGGCGTTCGCGTATGCACACGGCGCTTGGAGCAACGTCGGCAACGAGGTCGCCGGCAAGGGATTGGGAGATGTGGGTAAGAGAGGTTGGGGCCGTGGAGCGTCGCCGGCTGGAGGCGGTTGCGTTGGTGGGGTTGGTAACGTTACGCTGTATTCCTCCACTAGGCAGTTGACCATCTCGGGCGATGGGATAAACGTGGCGCTTACAGTCGACGTGGTTGGTAGAAACGCCACGGAGCCGTACGGCAGGATCGTATACGGCACGGGCACGATACAGCTAGGCGGCGTCGCCTACACGGCTAAATCCGTCATGGGCAAGGTAGGCTCCAAAGGTCTGCACATCACCGTCTACACTGGCAGGGAGCTCATAATCCTTAGGTACCTCGACGGTAGCTACTACGCCGTAGTCAAGACACTAGGCACAGCCGGATACCAACGCTACAACGGCACGGCGACGCTCACAATAACCTAAATAAACCAAAAGACAAAAAACCCCCTCTTTTTCAAACCTCCTCAACAACCTCCCTCTCCGTAGAATAACCTGTTTTTCGCCGTGGCGTAAAACGTCGCGTCGCCGTGCTCATCGAATTATTTCCGTGTCGTCCGCGTCTCTGAAGAACGAAGACTTCGGCTAGAGGTGTTCTCAAGTGGCCGTCAGAGGCCGCCGAGGTTTTTCAGAATTATTCTACTTGGGCGCGGTTGATGAGGTACGGCAACATCAAGAGCTGGCTAAGTTGCTTGTAATCAGATGCAGACTCCCACCACAACCCGGACTGGGGCTCCTTGGCGTAGTTGGGCTATCAGGGCCTTGTTTAGGTCGGCAGCGGCCTTGTCTGCCGATACGGCCACCGTTGAGTCGTCTACGTATCTGCTTTTCCTAATCACTATGCGCCATCTGGAGGTGGGCGCGGCGCCTGGGGTCTTCCCGGTTACGACGTCCCACACATCGCCAGCGTCTATTACCACCACCACGACGCCTCTGGAGGCAAGCGCCTGTAGCACCTCTCTGCTCAGCTCCCCCGCGGCTTTCTCGGCGCAACACGCCACTATGCAGTCGCCGCGGCGCGTGACGTAGGGGTCCTTGGATATTTCAAGCGTCCGCCTGTTTGCCGCGGTGATGTTCACATGTCCTCTGGCGAGAAACACGTCGCTTGGCGTCTCCCCTCTCAGCACCCTGTCGAGGCAGTCCGCAGCCGCCACGGGTCCGGACGCAACGGTTAATATATACAAGTTTTTCCAGCTCTATGGACGTTGAGGAGAAGATTTCGCTCGTCCTGCGGTACCCCACTGAAGAGGTGCTCACCGTGGAGGAGCTGAGGGAGCTGCTTCAGGTGGGGTACAGGCTGAAGCACTACATAGGGTTTGAGATAAGCGGATTTATCCACATCGGCACAGGCATCGTCAGCATGTCTAAGGTCGTGGATCTGCAGAAGGCGGGGGTCAGGACCCAGATCTTGCTTGCAGACGTCCACTCCTGGCTTAACAACAAGCTGGGCGGGGACCTCGACGTAATTAGGAGAGTCGCCGTGACGTATTACGTGGAGACTTTCAAGAAGATAATCGAGGTGCTTGGCGGCGACCCCGACGCCACAAGGTTCGTCCTGGGGTCGGACCTGTACCACCACAACGACGAGTACTGGTTCCTCCTGATGGACATAACCCGCCATCTGACTCTTTCCCAGGTGAGGCACAGCCTCACCATATTGGGGAGGAAGATGGGGGAGTCCATCCCCCTAGCCTATCTCGTGTACCCGCCCCTCCAAGTCGCCGACGTGTTCGCGCTGGAGGCGCATATACCACACGGCGGCATAGACCAGCGGAGGGCGCACATATTGGCGAGGGAGGTGGCGCATAAGATCAGGTTCTACCCGCTGAAGGTAGACGACAGGCGGATTAAGCCGGTGGCGCTTCATCATAAGCTTCTGCCGGCGCTTAACATAACGTCAAAGCCCGGTAGCAAGGAGGAGCTCAGCGAGTTGAAGATGAGCAAAAGCATCCCGCAGAGCGCCATATTTGTCCACGACAGCCCCGAGGAGGTTAGGCAGAAGATAGCAAGGGCCTACTGCCCGCCCCGGGAGGTGGAGTACAACCCTGTCCTCGAGCTGATCCACATAGCCGTCTTTAGGGAGGAGAGGAAAACCCCCTTCGTCATTAGAAGGCCTCCACAATATGGCGGAGACGTGGAGGTCTGGAGATACGAGGAGCTGGAGGCCATGTATAGAGAGGGGAAGATCCACCCGGCCGATCTAAAAAACGCGGCAGCTGAGGCGTTGACACAGTTGCTGGAGCCCGTCTACAGATACTTCCAGGGGCCCGGCGCCAAGCTCCTAGAGGAGATGAAGAACATTTCGATTACCCGCTAGGTAGCGCAACGCCTCCTTTAGGGCGACCGCCGCCCGTGGGTCCGTCAAGGCGGCGACGAGGAGCGTCTTGACGTGGTCGTCGTAGTCAACCGCGACGTATTCTCCCCCGTTTAGCACAGCGAGGAGGCGGTCCACCAGCCTCTGCCCGTAGAGCGCCCTAAACGCGGCAAAGGCAACCCTCAGCCTGAGCCTAGCGGCGAGGGTACCCTCCTCATATCTATGTGGACGCCCCCGCGCGAGGGCCTCAGCAGCAACATAGCCGCTGCGGAGAGCCAGGATTATGCCCCCGCCGCTGAGCGGCTTCACAAGGCCGGCCGCATCGCCGACGAGGACCGTGCGGCCCACAACGAGGCGTTTGAGCGGGGGGCCCGCCAGGACCCCGCCGCCGAAGGGCTTCCCCACCGGTGTGCCCCTGACAAGTCTCACCAGTTTCCTCAGCTTGTCCACGGTGCAACACGTGTCTGCGAGCCCCAGCCTGTAGAGCCCCCTGTCTATCTCCACAATCCAGGAGAAGTAGGCCTTGGAGAGCTTCTGGTTGTACACCACCGTTATGCTCCGTAGCCCCACGTCGCTTTTCACGTCCACCTGGAGGCCCGGTAGCCTCACCACGTGTCCATAGGCGCTGGAGAGCTTGCGGGCAGAGCCCTCCGCCACGACCACGTAGTCGTATGGCCCGTACCGCCTTCCGCCTGAAGTATAGACGTAGCCGCTCCTCACGGCCGTCACCTTCTCCCCCAGCCGGATGTTGGGCGCTCTCTCCGCGAGCCAGCGCTCCAGGCCCGGCCTGTCGATTAAATAAACTTTATCCTTGACGCCGAAGTAAATGCGCCGTCCCTCCAAGTCTGTGACCACCAACTCGTCGAATTTGTTGAGCACAAGCCTCTCCGGTATCCCCACCACCTGTGCCGATCTGCCGCTCACCAAACTGGTGCAGTGCCTCGGGAGGCCCACCTCTAGGTGCTCCTCGAAGACTTCCGCATCGCCGTATTTCCCGGCGAATGCGAGGCCGGCCGGGCCTGCGCCCACAACGGCGATCTTCACAGAGGTGCGTGGCTTTCCGTTTAAATATCTGCGTTATCTGAGCCGTGGAGTATAAGAAGGCGATACGTGACCCGATACACGGCTTTATCAAGCTGACTGCGGAGGAGATACAGCTGATAGACGGCGAGCCGCTGATACAGCGGCTGAGATACGTGAAGCAGCTGGGGTTCGTCTACTTGGTGTACCCCACCGCGGTGCACACGCGCTTCGACCACAGCCTGGGGGTGATGCATGTTGCCAGCCTCATAGGCGAACGCGTCTTGCATCAGATGGAGGTGTTTGACGAGAATGCGCTGAGTCATCTGCGCGTGGCGGCGCTTCTGCACGACCTGGGCCACCTCCCCTTTTCACACTCCTTCGAGGCCTTGACGCGCGAGCTCCTCCACATGGCCGTCAAAAGGGGATGTGTAGATGTGGACCTGGCGCAGTTCGACGTGGCGAAACCCCACGAGGTGACCACCAGACTGCTGGTGGAGAAGCTGACGCCTAGACTAGCCGAGCTGGGCTACAACCCCGAGCTCGTGAAAGATCTCCTTTTCGATGGAAGGAGCGAGAAATATAGGCTTCTCAGCAACATAATATCCGGCGTCTTTGACGCAGACAGGCTCGACTACATAATGAGGGATATGTACTTCACCGGCGCCGCCATAGGTACAAGCTTTACACACATCGACCTCGAAAGAATAGTGGAGAACTTGAAGGTTGCGGAGGACAAGATTCAATTCGACGAAAAAGCCAGGGTGAACCTGGAGGGGTACCTGCTAACGCGGTACAACCTGTACCGCCACGTCTATCTACACCACAAGACAGTCCTCTTCACAGAGATGGGCAGAGCCATATTGGCCGACAACATAGCCAAATGCCTAGAGGACAAAGGCGATGCGGTTATCTGTCAATATCTCTGCGACCTGGCCCGCTTCGTCGCGGGGAAGGCGGAAGCCGAGGAGGTGTGGAAGGTCACAGACGACCACTTCGTCTCTGTGTTTATACGGGACCCCAGGTTCAGAGACCTCCTGGCTAGGAAGTCTCTGGAGTACATACCGCTGTGGAAGAGGGAGAAGGAGTTTCTAGAGGTCTTTAAAGACCCCGTCAAGGTAAACACGTCCATAGACCACCTGGGGCCTCTGCACTGGGCCCTCATGAACCGGCTGAAGAGGAGCCTTGTTGAAAGACTCAACGTTGAGCTCGGGGAGTCTTGCCGGCTCTCCTACGACGACCTTATAATCTCCTACGTTAGCTTCGACCCATATGCCGAGGATCTCTACATAACCACCGCGGCGGGGCCTATGCCCATCTCTAAACTCTCGCCGCTTGTGGAGGCCATAAACGAGGCGTGGAAGAGGGCGCCGCATCTGTTTCTCTTCGTCCGGAGACAAATACTGGAGAAGTGTGGAAGAGCCGCCCTCAATAGCTTGAAGGCGGTGCTGGAGCCTCTGCTCGACTTAGCAGTGAGGAGGGTGCTAGCCCAGGGCCACGCCTAGCGTCCTCTTCACGTACTCGGCCACCTCCTCGCCCGTCTGCTCGAGGATCCACCTGCCCACGTTGGTCAGCTCAACCGCGCCGTCTTTCACCTCAACCTCCCTGGCGAGGAGCCGGGGCCACACCCTCCAGTCGTATCTCACGTGTAGCCTCCTGACGGCCTCCTCGGCCAGCCTGTTTATCTCCTCGACCTCGGCGGGGCCGCGTGCCAGCCTCCTAAGAATGAGCAACCTAAGGTACTCCCCTACCGGTGTGTAACGAATCTGCTGAACATACATGGGGAGGAGATAGCCATCCAAATTTAATTCCATGAGTTAGAAAAGACGGGGTGGAGGGGGTATGTTGAAATTTTAAACATAGTAACACCCGTGGGCCCCATCTTGGCGCCTGTCGTGTCGCGGTGGCAGGTGGAGGATCTGAAAAAAGGTGAAAAGTTGGTCTCGTTCGACTTAGAGATCACGAAGGTTCCCGTGGAGTACGACGGAGGCTATGCACGGTTCTCACACGGCGGGGTTGCTTACGAGGTGTCTATCGGCGACTTGCCCGATGTGGATGAGGAGAGTTGCGAGGTGTACGTCCTGCTTGGGGGCAAGTGGCGGGAGCTTTCCATAGCGGGGGGGCGGTTCTATAAGCTGTGTGTGTTTCGGAGGGGCTGGGCGCCGACGCTTATGATAGACGGCATAACCATGCACAGCGTGTTGGAAAACCCCTTGGCGGTCACGGCGCGGAAAATCGAGAGGACGTGGGGCCGTATGTTTGAGTGTTGCACCGGACTTGGATACACGGCCATAGAGGCTTTGAAAAAAGGCGCGAGACACGTGGTCACCGTGGAGATAGACATAAACGTGCTGACCCTAGCCGCCTTCAACCCATACAGCAGGGGGCTCTGGTCCCCACAGGTAGACGTCATTGTAGGCGACTGCCTAGCCGTTGCCGAGACGCTTAGAGACGGGGCCTTTGATTACGTAATCCACGACCCGCCGCGGCTCAGCCACGCCACCCAGAGACTGTACTCCGAGGTGCTGTATCGCGAGTTCCACAGACTGCTGAAGAGAGGCGGAGGGCTTTTCCACTACGTAAGCCAAAGCGGCACCAAGTATAGAGGCCTCAACCCCTACCGGGGCGTGGCCGAGAGGCTGAGACGCGCCGGCTTCGCCGTAGAGAAGGTAAAGGAGGGCTACGGCATATACGCGAAGAAGCGCTAGAGTATGTGGGGAACCCTATTAAGCGTCGCCGCACCTCCGTCTATGTACACCATGTCCTCTATGCGGACTCCGCCGACGCCCTCTATGTAGACGCCGGGCTCAATCGTGACCACGTGGCCTCTCTTCAACACGTCTTTAGACGTGGCGAAGAGCCGCGGAGGCTCGTGTACCTCAACGCCGACGCCGTGACCCGTCGAGTGTATGAAATACTGCGCGAAGCCGTACTCGGCGATTACGCCCCTCGCCGCCTTGTCCACCTCAGCCGCGGCAACGCCCTCCCTTGCCGCCTTTTCAGCCGCCTTGACCGCCTCATATACGGCGTACATGGCGTCTTTTAACACACCGAAACGGCCCAGCGCGAAGGTCCTCGTCATATCTGAGCAGTAGACCCCCTTCCTGGCTCCTGTATCCACCACCACGTAGTCCCCGTACTCTATCCTCCTGTCGCCGAATCTGTAGTGGGGATACGCGCCGTTGGGGCCAGACGCCACGATGGGGTCGAAAGCCACGCCGTCAGCCCCCTCCTCCATAAACCATCTGTAGACCAGGCCAGCCACGTCGCGCTCCCTCATGCCCACCAGCCTCATCTGTCCTAGCTTAACGTACACGCTCTCCGTTATCCTGAGAGCCGCCTTGATGAGCTCCACCTCCCACTCCTCCTTGACCGCCCTCAGCTCCGCCATCTCCCCCGACACGTCGACCCCCACCTCCTTGTTGTCAGAGGCCACGTTTCCCCTAACCAAGCTCTTAACCGCCTCTAGTATGCTGGGCGCCACCACAAGCTCCTCGCCGGGCCTCCTGGGAGGTATCTCCGCCGAGGCGACGGCAACCACCTTGTCCACGGAGGCCGTGGCCTTCGCCCGGGAGTAGTCGAGACGGGAGACATACAGCGTGGAGTGCCCACTTTTGAGATCCACAACGAGGCTGAGCGCGTCCGGCATGCCCACGGCGTAGGCCAAGTTAGGACCCTTGGTCAGCACTAGATAGTCGTACCTCCCCGAGAAGGCCTTCACGAGCTTTTTCAGGTTGTTCATGGATGTGATTCGGCCGTATTATAAGTCCTATCGCCTGAGATGCGAAAGGGGAACCGGCTTGTCGTATTTCCGCACCACAGTGAAGTATATGACGGAGACGGGATCGTCCTCCTCCACGTTTCCGTATATCTCCCTGAGCTCGTTTATCAGCTCCGCCATGGACCCGAGGCCCTCGGCAGCCACGACGTCGTTGCCAAGCTTCCCCAGCTTGGTGTAGTACACCTTGGTTATGAAGGCCTCGGCGTATATGGCGTCGCAACACACGATGTAGACGAGACTAAAGCGGGGCTTCACAATGCCGTATCTAACGGTAACCCGCTTACGCCCGTTTAGTATATTCTCTAAGTATTTCTCTCTGAAGCGCAAGTAGGGCCCCAGCTCCACCTCTCTGCTCACGCTGCTGTGTAAACCTTATAAATTTTTGCATTACGGTTCCTCTGTGTGTGAGGTTTTTACCCAAGGCGACTCCTTGGTGTTTAGGGCCCCCGAGCTGGAGCTCGCCATGGGATACCTAGCGGCGAGGGCCGTGGCTGAGCGGGTGGAGCTGGGCGATGGGGAGCTCCGGGTGTCGCCCGCGTTGCCTGAGGTTGCCGCGGCGCTTAAGGCCCTCTGTGACTCAGACGCCTCCTCCGTGTTGCTCGACATAAAAGACTCGTTGCTCCACATGGGATGGCTCGTCGAGGGGGCGAAAGACGTGACGAAGATGAGAAAGAGCAGGCGGGCAGGCGTGGGCGGCTTCACCGTGGTGGAGTACGACAAAACCGCCAGAAAAATGACAGTATTCACAACGCAGACCTGTCTCGCCGAGGCGCTGAAACAGTTGGGCTTCGAGGTCACCGCCACGAAAAACTTCCTAGAGGCCACTAGGCGTGTCTCCACGTTGGTGGAGGCGTTGGAACTTGAGGAGGCCGTTTCACAAGCCTCATGTTAGCCCTCCTCCTGCTACTCGCGCAGGTGACCGCCCTGGCCTTGGCGGCGTATGCAGGGCGGGCCAGGCTGAAGAAGCTGATAGCCGAGGCCCAGAACGGTGCCGTGTCCAATTCTGAAGACATAGCGTCGGACGACCTCCATGAGGTAGATAAGGCCATACTTAAGCTACTGGCGGAGCGGCAGGGCGTGGCGTACCAAAGCGAGATAATCAAAGAGCTGTGCTTGCCCAAGAGCACGGTTCATAAATCCCTGCGGCGGCTCACCGAGGCGGGCTACGTGGAGATACAGAAGAGGGGCAGGTTCAATGTGGTGATTCTGAAAAAAGTCACTTCAGAGGCTTCAGCAACTTAATCTCGCCGTAGCTCCTCAAGACGTCTAAAACCAGGGGGATGGGGTCCTCCTCGAGGCTTTTGAAGCCAGCTAGCTTCACGCCATCTTCCACCACCCGTATAAAACCGTTGCCAGTCCTGATGGTGACCTCCTTGGGCCCGAAGATGATCTTAAACAGCTTCTTGGCCTCCCCCAGGCGTTTGGCAACCTCGGCCGCGAGCTCCAGCTGTTCCTCTGTCGGCTTCCCCCTGGGTCTCCTCTTTTTCAACTCGCTCAGCTCCTCCTGGGCGAAGTCGCCCTTCACAACGCCCCTCGGTCTCTCCACCAACGCGGCATCGCCTTCGTAGCCTACAACCTCCACGTTTTCGCCGTTTCTAACCCTGGCCACGAGGCCTGGGAGAGAGACCTTCTCCACGTCCGGCGGATTACTGTTAAATATAAACATTAGCAGAGACATGGACAGCGAATACCTTACATATCTCGCCAAGTGCCCCTCCTGCGGCAGGGAGATGGACGTTTTGAACCAGTTCCTCCGCGTGGATCAGCTGACTGGGAGAAAAACCCTGGAAAGAACCCTGCTTTGTAAGAGGTGTAACATTAAAATTAGGCAGTATGTTCAGCTGACATGAGTCGGGCAGTTCTGTATAAACGGTCTGAGGAGGCGAAGCAGCGGTACTCCTTCTACGGCCTCCTCACGGCGATTTTCTACCTGACGACCCTGCTGGTGGGCGGCGTGGTCTACGCCTCCAGCAACTTGCCGATATACCTAAGCATGAGCGCCGCGGCGGCCAGCGGCTACGGGGTGGCGGTCTTCATGCAAAGCCTGCTGGTTCTGCTCTCCTTCATAGTCCTCGCGGCCGCGGCCCTGTTGATCTTCCTCTCGCGGGCAACCACAGCCAGAGGCGAGTTCCCCAGCTCCAGCAAGCTGATATACTCAGCCATAGTGATGACAGCGATCGCCCTAGCCTTTGCCGCGTCGGCCCTCTTCCCGCCGGCGTCTAGCGTCATCAGCCCCTTCCACTACCTCTACGTGGCAATGATAGTAGCCGCCCTCGTCATGTCGCTCTATGCCGTGGCGCTACTACGAGCTGTGGTTAACTACTACACGCCGAGGCGGAAGTAACGGCTGGGGTCCCCGTTCTTCTCAACCAGCGAGAGGCTCACCAACGCGCTCAGCAGGTTGTTAAGCGGCGCCTCAAGCCCCTCGCATTTATACGCCGAGCAGAACTCCCTGAGGGGGCGAAGTATGTCAACCCTCACCACATACGGCACCCTCACAAGCTTAGCCACCACGTCCTTCCTCAACACCGAGGCCACCCAAATCGGAAAAGCCCGCTCCTTCCTCTCTCTCTGAAGAAGCTTCACCAAGCCCATGAGGTTTTTCAAAAAGGCTATGCCGAGCTCCACCCTGTCGTAGCGCTCCAGCTGTAAAGTTACGTACTTGCCCAGGTCCACATAGACGTCCAGCCAGGGCTCAAGCGACTTCAGAAACCTCAGCCCCTCAGCCGCGACGTCGCAACGCGCCTTGTCTGGACACGCGTCGCATCTATCGCCCAGCGTCCCGCGGGCGCAGACCACGCAGGTATCCGTGACTCGGCACATGTCCAGGCCAGGCGCCGCGAAGCCGCACGACCTGCACATGACTACCCCCTTCGCCGTGTGAAGGTTGCCCACCAGTATATATACTGGCTATATTAACTAAACGCATGGCCGTCGCCATCGTTGCGGAGAGCTCCACCCCAGACGAGCCCACGCGCGACATCTACTTCGAGGTCAAAAGGAGGGGGCTCCCCGTGCGGTTCATACCAATACAGAGACTTTCGGTTAAGATCGCGGGGGGCGGAGCCGTGGTGGAGACCAGGAGGGGCCCCTTGGAGGCGTCTGTGGTGGTCATACGGGGCCTTGGGTATGTCGTAGACTCCAACACGTTGATGAGGAGAGTCTCCGTGCTGAGGATCCTGGAGAGAGATGGCAAGGTCGTGATTAACCCCGTCGACTCCCTGCTGAACTGCCGCAACAAGCTGGAGATGATATACCTCCTCGCCAGGGCCGGCCTGCCGGTGCCGCCAACTGTCGTCACGGAAGACCTCTACCAGGGCTACGTGGCGGCGAAGGAGATGGGAAATGTGGTTCTTAAGCCGATACAGGGCAGCAGAGGGTTCGGCGCAATGATGTTTGAAGACCCGGAGCAAGCCTTTCAAGTCATGAGGACGTTGCTAATCACGAGGAACCCCCTCTACATACAGAAATACGTGGAGAAGCCCAACAGAGATATAAGGATCATCGTGGTCGACGGGAGGCCCGTCGGTTGCATGTATAGGGTGTCGACGAGCTGGAAGACCAACATAGCCCAAGGCGCCACGGGCCTCCCCTGTAAGGTCATCCCCGAGCTGGAGGAGATAGCTGTCAAGGCAACAGAAACTCTCGGCCTAATATACTCCGGCGTAGATATAGGCGAGGGCAGGGAGGGGTACGTGGTGTTTGAGGTTAACGCCAGCCCGGACTGGCGCGGCTTCAAGCAGGCGACAGGCATAAACCCAGCTGTGTATCTTGCCGACTATATACACCGCGTCGTAAAGATATAAAAAATCCGCCGATCCCCCCTACGTGACCAAATGGATCCTTAAATGCGCGGTGTGCGGCGAGGAGCGGGAATTCGAGGCGGGATTTAACCTTGCTCTATTTGGCGGCAAGCTGTATCTGTACTGCCGGAGGTGCAAGGCGAACAGGGAGCAGGTCATTCTGGGCTGCGCGGAGCCTGAGGAGCTCTGCCCCACCGCCGGCGTAGACGTTATAGATTGAAAAAGAGTGATTAGGGGAGGGCTTTGTAGGCAATCTCCTTCAGAAGCCGCGCCAGGTGGGGCGCAGGGCGCTGCAACTTCTCCACCGCGGCGTCTACATCGTCGTACGGGGATACGCCGTATCTCTGGAACATATAGGCGTGGGGGCCCATCACTGTCTGGATTGTGGGCATGTATACAGCGTATATCCACTTTAAAAAATGCTCCGTAGTGCCGATCTCTAGCAGATCAGCCTCGGCTGATAGGCTGAGGGAGTTCTGGCACCCTAGAGAGCGGCGGCAAGTAGCTCCAATCCACACGACGCCGTTTAGAAAGCGCCATGTGCTTTGAGGAAGTTAAAGAGGCGGCGGAGAAGCGGCTCAGGTCGGTTCCCCGAGAAGGTAACGATGTGTTGCGGCCTTGAATGCTACGTGAAGCCCAACGCCCACTTAGCAGAACAGCCTCAGCTGGATTATGCTACTGGTTATTAGGTGGCTGAGGGCGTTTATGCTACCCAGCGTGTTTAGGATTTTGCCGAGTTCCTCGACCTCTGACTCCTCAAGCTTGTCTAGGAGGCGCTTGGCCTCTAGGCGCTCTCTCTTCTTCTCAAGCTCCGCCTTGAGCTGGGCGAGGGATTGCCCCACAGAGGCGATGCTTTTTTCCATGTCTATACAGGCCGCCCTAAGCCTTTTCTCCCTCTCCTGGAGGCGTTTGACCTGTTCGTTGTAGACGTCCATGCCTATTATGCCCTTGAGGAGGGCCTCCTCGAGCTTGTGGTAGGACTTGTCCAGCTCGTTTCTAGACTTCTTGAGCTCCTCTATCATCCTCCCCACCTCCCTGACCTTAACCTCGAAAAACTTGGGCAGAGCAGCCACGTCGAGGTCTACGTACTCCCTCGTTATCCTGACCCTTATGTTTGAGGTGTCGAGGTAGTAGCTCTGCCCGTTGGCGTCTTTTATCTCGATGGAGACGAGCTTTCTCCTCTTCACGTCGAATTCGCCCTTCTCAGCCACGCCGATTAACAACACGCCTCCGATATACACCGGCTTGCCCCTCACCGTGGGTAGCTTGGCGTCCTTCCTCTCCTGACTAGCCACCGCCGAGAAAAACTTCCAAATCACAGCTCACCCACGGGCCGTATTAAAACCACATGGTTTAAGATACTTAATATCGGAACAATTTCCATGGTTGAGGAGCTGAACCGCGAGATCTTCACCTGCGCCAGATGCCATCTCCACAGATACCGGAAAAACGCCGTGCCGGGGGAGGGCTCCACGAAGCTGGGAATTATGATTGTGGGGGAGGCGCCAGGTGCGGCTGAAGACGAGGCAGGGCGGCCTTTCGTCGGAGCCGCCGGACAACTGCTCACGGAGACCTTGGTGCGGCTGGGCGTCTCTAGGGGTGACGTATACATAACCAACGTCGTGAAGTGCAGGCCGCCTGACAACAGAACGCCGACGCGGGAGGAGGTGGAGGCTTGCCTCCCCTACCTCCTCCGCCAAATTACCTTGTTGAGGCCGAGGAGGATCATCGCCCTGGGTCTCGTCAGCGCGAGGACGCTCCTCTCGCTTATGGGGAGGAGGGTGGAGAAGATGGGGGAGGTGAGGGGGAGGTGCTTCCGCGGCCGCGTCGCGGGCATCGAGACGGAGGTCTGCGCGACGTATCACCCCGCTGCAGTGTTGAGGAACCCCAAGCTCAGGGATGTGTTTGTTGGCGACGTGGCGACGTTTGTCGGCGGTGGGTTGGAGCGTTACTTCTAAAATTTATATTGGGGTTTCTACTCGTGGCTTTTAACTGCTTTAGGCGCGGTTGCGATGCGGCTGATCACCTGAAGGAGTTCGAGTACTGCAACAGCCGTTTCGGCATCGACAGAATCAGGAGGGCGCTGGTTGAGCTGTCTCAGGAGCACATGGCCGTGTTGCAGAGGATTAGGCTGAACTGGCTCAACACCAAAAACCCCGTGTATATGTTTCTGTCGGGGAGCGTCGTGGTGGACTGCATCTGGGAGGAGGAGACCTTGTGCAGGCATCTGGAGGCCATCAGGGCGGCAGGGGCTGCGGAGAGGGCGGGGACCGCCTACTACCTCCCCCACACCCTGCTGTCTGATGAGGTGGTGGAGAATCTGCCCCTGCCGGAGGTGACCGAGGAGGAGTATGAAATTAAGAAGTTCTACGTGGTTAGTCTGCGGGGCGTCGCCGGGGAGGCAGATGCCGTGGAATCGTTGGCGAGGTTTTTTGAGGTTGCGCTTGTGTTTTTAGGGCGTCGGGCCGTCAAGGTGGTGAGCCGCGTCCCGCACATAGCGCAACTGTCAAATCGATATACAGACAGGATTGACATACTGCTGAAGCTGGCAGACGGCTCCTTGACTGGGTTCGGCTATGTAGACGTGACTAAGACCTATCACCTGGGCTTCTCCTTGGCTAAGAGCTTTCTCCTCTATGGGCTTGACCGCGTGGTGGTGCTCCACCCCTACGTAGACCAGAGCTTCCACAGAGAGGTGGCAAATAGGGTTAAAAACAGGTGGGATATCTCCGAGGTGGGCTACGCCGTGGTGAACCCAATGGAGGAGGAGCTGTATTTCTACAAACTGCCGCGGTTAAACCGCTACCTGAAGATGAGCGTCTCCGCGCAGAGGTACTCCTCTGTGATTAGGAGGTACATAGAGTCGCTATGAGAGCCTTTGAGAGGAGCTACTCCCTTCTGCTGGGCAGGTCCGGCAAGAGGCTTGCCGTGTACGCCACCGCGTTGGTGACACTTCTCGCGTTGGTGAAGACGTTGACGTATCCAACCGCCGTTTTGTATTACCTGGCGTTTGGGGGGCTTCTCTTCGCGGCGTTATTTGCGGTTGACCGGACGGTGGTTAACCCCCGCAGGTCTTACTACGTAGCTGTGGTGTCCGCTCTGGTTATCGCGTTTCTTGACGTGGTGTTTCAGAAGCCGCCTCTCACCTTTGCGCTTGTCGGCGCCTTGACAACCGCCTTGGTGGCCATGGCGCTTAGGTGTAGAAGCTTCGCCTACCTGTTGCCCATACTGCTGTCGGCCGCCGCGTATTACGTCCTCGGGCAACCGTATCTAGTACTGCTGTCTGTTCTGTATGCAGTAGTTATGTACGGCCTCAAGCCTGCTATAAACAAAATTGCGGGGGGTCTAGACGCCATGTGTATGCTCTCCAGTTTTCTATATGCCGTGTTTGCAGAGGACGACGTGATTGAGGACGCTTTTAGGGAGCTGAGCAAAGCGGAGAAGGTGCCGCTACACGTGTATATGGTGGGTGGGCGCCACGTGGTGGTGGTTTCAGACTTCCACCCAGGCCCCTTCAGACACATAGGCGGGGGCCAGCTGGTGGATCTGCTTAACAGCGAGGTGGAGGCCTTGGGCTTCCGCTTCACCTTCCTCCACGGGGTTGGTAGCCACGAACGCGATCCCGTCGATAGGAGGTCTGTGTTGAAGATAGTGGAGGCTGTGAAGAGGGCTGTGTTGTCTATGCAGGACGGGAAGCCGCCGGCCGGCGTTCAGCCCCGGGAGGCGGTCCTGGGCGACGTCAAGGTGACGGGGTTTAGCCTCGGCGCGACGCCGCATCTCGCAGTGGTCAGCAGGTTGCGCTCAGCGTCAGACGACATCCCACTGTGGGTCGCCAGGCGGGTGGACGCCGGAGCTTACATACTTGTGGACGCCCAGAACAAGTTTGACGGGCTTGTGCGCTGGGGCGAGGAGGACGTGAAGGCGCTTTCGGAGGGTGTGGCGGCTCTACACGAGGCGCCTCTGTGCAGGTCCTTCTCTGTGGGTGTGGGGAAAATTGATGCTGGGCATCTAGACCCGCTGGGGTTTGAGATAGGCCCGGCGGGCATATCCGCTGTTGTTAACGAGTGCGACGGGGTGAGGGGGTTGCTGGTGGTGTTTGATGGCAACAACCTAGACGCCGGGCTATACGAGAAGATAGTGAACAGATACAGGGGGAGGGGGTTCCGCGTGGTGGAGGTGGCGACCACAGACACCCATAGAGCCACAGGTGTGGGGCTCGGCCGGGGCTACAGAATCGTGGGGGAGCGGATAGACCACGGCCGCATATTGGAGGCCGTCGACAGGGCCGTGGCGGAGGCCGAGAAAATGCTCGGCGCGCATCCCGTCTCCTACAGGCTGGTGGAGGTAGATGCGGTGGTGTTGGGGGAGGAGGGGTTCCAGAAGATCCAGCACGCCGTGCGGATGTACAAGAAGACGGGGGGTCTCGTAGCGGTTGCGGTGCTTCTGGCGCCTGTTTTGCTGGTTCTGCTTTTTGCATAAGGTTTATATACTAATACCGCAGGTCTGTCATGTCTCATAAATCCCCGACCTCGGAAGCGGTCCTGGAATACCTCGAGTCCATGATAGAGCGGCTGGAGCAGTGGGTGAAAGAACAGGAGAGGCAGATACGGGAGCTTGAGACGCATGGAGACGCCATGAAAGTCGCCGACCGGCTGGAGCTCCTCTACTCGGCCCAAGCCATGCTGAGCTACATAGCCAGGGTACTGAAGGACTTCGAGTCGTGGCTCAGCAACCCTGTGGTAACATCAGTGATGCCTGAAGACATGCTTAGGCGCCTTGAGTCCATGTTGCGGGAGGTCGCCATTAAGTTCATCCAGGTAGATATAGCACATACCTCTGAGTATAAAGACCTTCTGGCTAAGTTCGCCAAGGATGGTAAGGTGCCCAGCGTCTTGATGCTGTACATCCAGCAGAAGCCCCAGATGCCTCCGCGAAGGAGAGGCGAGGAGGGCGAGACGCCGCGGTTTTTCTAACGCGGCTTGTATATATCTAGACGCACCTTGTAGACCCCCGGGGCATAGTCCCTCACCACCCTTCTGTCCACGATTTGGCATTCTGGACATAGCTTTTTCACCACCTCCTCAGCGTCTTTAAAGGGGTCCTCCTCCCGCCCCAGGTGGTAGAAGTGGACCACGCCGTTCTCCTCTAGGCAGCCAAAGGCCAGGGGGAGGTATCTGTAGGCGCCCAGCGGGAGGGTCATCAATACTCTATCGAATTTTTTCTTGAAAAGCGGGGCTACTGCGGCGGCGTCTCCGTGTACAGCCACGGCGTTTCTTATCTTGTTCAGCTTGAAGTTCTCAACCATGTATTTGAAGCCCCAGGGGTTGAGCTCCACCGCCACTATTATCCTAGGCCTCGCCAGCTTCGCGATGGCGACCGCATAGGGAGCGACGCCGGCGAAGAGGTAGAGCACCCTCTCGCCCTCTCCCACCCTGCTGGCGATGTCCAGCCGGTCCGTCTGGTCCCGCGAGGAGAAGTACACCTTGGTGGGGTCTACCTTGATGAGGTAGCCGTGCTCCTTGTGGAGAACCTCGGTGGGCCCCTCTATCAAGACCTCAAAGTGGTAAAGCCTGTAGTCGCCGGTGCGCGCGCCCAGCTTCCTCAACACGGCCTTCACATGTTTATTCATGGCCGTGATGGCCTTCGCAATTTCGTGTTTATACAGCTCTAGCTCCGCCGGAATCTCCACAATGGCAACCGCGCCGGCTCTAGACCCCACTATTTCAAACGAGGAGGGTACCTTCTCCATCAGCTCCGGCGGTATCACACCCTCAAGACGGCGCTTAAGCGACACTTGGGGTGGTGATTGTGTTTATAAAAATCTGCCCCTGACCCACTCCTCACAACTCGGCTTGGTAAGTTCTCGTCACCGTAAGACACTTGTTAGAGGTTAAAATTATTGCCACCATTAAAAATATATATTTCAGACCCCTCTCTTCTGTGTCTTCTAAGAAAAAGAAACCGGATGCCGAGGTGGCCCAGGCCGCTGTGGAGGTGAACCCCGAGCTCGACATAGAGGAGCTTGAGGGCATCGGGAGGGTCACGGGGGCGAAGCTGAAGGAGAGGGGATACTACACCGTGCGCGACATCGCCTTCGCCTCTGTGAAGGAGCTGGCGGAGATCATCGGCAACGAGGAGCGTGCGGCGCAGATCATAGAGGCGGCAAGGAAGATGCTGGGACTCCACTCCTTCATATCTGCGCTGGAGGTGTACGAGAGGAGGAAGAAGATCAGGCGCATATCAACCGGCGTGAGGGCGCTGGACGAGCTACTGGGCGGCGGCATTGAGACCAGGGCGGTCACGGAGATAGCAGGCGAGTTCGGCTCCGGCAAGACTCAGCTGTGTCACCAGCTTGCCGTGATGGTGCAGCTCCCCGAGGGGCGGGGCGGGCTGGAGGCGAAGGCCATATATATAGATACGGAAAACACCTTCAGGCCGGAGCGCATTATGCAGATAGCCAGGGCGAGGGGTCTCGACCCAGATCAGGCCCTCCACAACATATTCTACGCCAGGGCCTACAGCTCAGACCACCAGATGATTCTGGTGGAGCAGGCCAAGCAGATAATTAAACAGCACAACGTGGCGTTGCTAGTCGTGGACTCCGTAATTGCCCACTTCCGCTCCGAGTTCCCCGGACGGGAGAACCTGGCAGAGAGACAACAGAAGCTGAATAAACACGTGGCTGATCTCCTGAGGCTCGCCGACGCGTATGACGTCGCCGTCGTCATCACGAATCAAGTGATGGCGCAACCTGACGTCTTCTTTGGCAACCCGCTGAGACCAGCAGGCGGCAACATCCTCGCCCACGGCGCCACCTACCGCATATGGTTGCGCAAAAGCAAGGAGAACATCCGCATAGCCAAGATCTTCGACTCGCCGTATCACCCCGAGGGCGAGGTCTCGTTTAGGATCACAGAGGAGGGGCTTGTCGACTAGCGGAATATCAACATCAACCAGTTGTATATCGGCAGGTACTTGAAGTTCGCAGTGGCGAAGTCCCAGAAGGACCTGTATTTTTCATACAGCGGGTGCGACGACAGCTGAGTAACCAGCCTCAGCGCCTCGGATGAGAGACCAGCCACGGCGAGACTCGCGGAGACGTCCACCGCGAAGGTCCTGACGACGGTGTAGATCAACGTCTCGCCCTCCACCACCCCCACGCGCGTCTTATCCAGGAGGAGGCTCGGATCCACCTTGGCCACTAGGGCGTCTGCCAGGCGGTTCAGCAGAGCCAGAGACAGCTCATAGGCGAGCTCGTCTTGCTTAACCTCGGGCGGGATCGCCCAGACCTCCATCAGCTGGGGGTCCGTCAGGGCGTGGGCCACGGCCACCTCCCGCAACAACTTATATCTGTCCAGTGGTAGCGATACCTTAAGGGTATGGACATCGCCAACCTCAAACCTCGTCTCATCTCCGCCAACGACGACGAGGTCTATCGGCGGAGGGCCCAGCGACTCCACGAGCTCCCTCACCCTACGCAACGTCTCTTCGTCGGTTTCGCCCAGTACCACAAGCTCCATAGGCACGCCTCTTTTAAAGCTTAAAAATGGATAGCCAAGACAGTAGTATGCCGGTCCCGCGGTTTGACGTGATTTTGACCGCTGACAGATCCATGATGTCTAACTATCACCGCAAGGAGTTTCTGGGGTTCGGCACGACGGGACCTATCTTTGTAGAGCTCCCCTTCGGCCTCTCGGAGAGGTTTCACTCTTTTCTTTTCGCCCCTAAGCTCAAGACGGACAGATGGGGCAGGCCTGTGGAGGCTCCCTACGGCATGAGGAAGATCGAGGCTAAGCTACTCGACGCGGGCATAAACGCCGCCGTGATAGACCCAGACCACGTCCACAAATACATCCCGCACGCCAAGGTGCTCATGTTAAGCCACCATGACTACTTCGGCCTCAACCCGCCGAGTAGCACCTGGGGCGTATTAGTCGGTAAGGAGCCTGTGAACGCCCTGTTCTTCCGGCGTTTCATGGAACGTATAGCTCCCCTAATCAGAGACGCCAAGGCTAGAAACGGGCTGAGGATCATAGTCGGGGGGCCCGCGGCGTGGCAGTGGCTCTACTTCCCCGAGCTGGTGGAGAGGTGGGGCATAGACACCATATTCGACGGAGAAGGAGAAAAACTCATCGTCGACATCGTAAAACGCGCCCTAAACGGCGATCCGCTTCCCAAATATGTCTACGTCGGCGTGCAGGAGGCGCCTAGTCTCGAGGAGATACCCACGATAAAGTACCCCAGCATCAACGGGCTTGTGGAGATAGGGAGGGGATGTCCGCGCGGCTGCGCCTTCTGTTCCGTCACTTTGAGGGCTATGAGGTGGTACCCGCTAGAGAAGATAGAGCAGGAGCTCAGGGTAAACGCCAAGGCGGGCATAATCGATGGGCTGTTGCATGCAGATGAGGTGCCGCTCTACGGCTCCACCGGCGTGGAGCCCAACCCGGAGAAGCTGATCGCGCTTCACAAGCTCGCGAAGCGGTATTACAGGAAGATAAGCTGGAGCCACACCACTCTCGTGGCCGTGTACCACGGCGAGAGGAAGATGGGGAGGCTCTTCACCAAGCTTTCAGAGATAATACTAGACGGGCACCAAGACTGGTGGGGTGCCCAGATAGGACTCGAGACGGGTTCCGTGCGCCTCGCCCGCAAGATAATGCCCGGCAAAGCTGCCCCCTACAAGATAGAGCAGTGGCACGACATAGTGGTCGAAGCCGCGGCGATTATGCACGAGATCCGTCTGATACCGGCGATTACGATCATTGTGGGCCTCCCCGACGAGCAGCCGGAGGACGTGGTGGAGACAATTGAGCTGATTGAAAGACTTAGGCCCTACAGGAGCTTGATCGTGCCGCTGTTTTACGTACCCATGAGCCACGTGAAGAGCGAGAAGGCGGGCTGGCTGGACAAGGTAAACCTCTATCCTGAGCATGTAGATTTGTTGAAGGTCGTGGCTAGACACTCCATATACTGGGCTAAAGACATAGTGAACAAGTTTTACTTCAAGGGGCCACAGCATGCGTTGGTGAAGCTACTCGTGAACTACTTCATCGGCTACGTTGAGAAGCGGCTGGACAAGATAGAGGAGGATGTGGAGCATTACAAAGAGACGCTTCGGCAGGCAAGAGCCGCCACGAGGAAGGAGGTTCTCACCTTCGCTTCCTAGCCCGTTAACCTCCTTTTAATCTCTCCCCTCAGGTCCACCTTGACCCCCACCTTAGCGAGCCCCAGAACCTTCGCCATGAGGCAGACAAGGTCGCACTGCCTGCAACAACTCAGCACCACGTCTTCTCCGCATTCCATCTCACCCCCGCCGCAGATAAGGCTGTCTACGTAGGCCCACGCCTTTTCTAGTAGCGGCGCCCGCGCCGTCTTTTTCTCAAACGCCACGGAGTTCGCAATGCCATATATATCGGTTATGTATAACACAGACTTGACCTTCAGCCTAGACGCAAGCGACGTCATACACGGTATAGACCTCGGCTCAAGCGCGCCGCCGCATAGCTCCACGATTTTTCTAAACTCCTCCAGAGCCGCGTCGTCCACCTCCACATACGCCAGAAGGCCGCTTCTCCAGTCTATCAACGCCACGCCACGGTGCACAGTTCTAGAAGAGAGCCTATATAAAAATAGATCCAAGAGCCGGCTCCCTCCCTCTCTCATAACAGAACACCAACGCTTTACACACAGCATATAAACCTTCCTCTTAGGATGGGTCTATACGGCGTGCATAGCCCTTGGCCTAGTTTATCTCTTTCCTCCGTTTCTTCCCCTGTTTCCGCTTCAACGACCCTCCGAGAGTGGCCTCCCACATAGCGGCGACTCTCTCCATTGCCGCCACATGCCGAGTCCTAATACCCCTCATGCCGCTCTGGACATGTCGCCTTGCGCCGACGCCGAAAGCGGATTAAGGCCAAGTACGACGCCGGGTTGGAGCATGTGCCACGGTGGCTATACTAGGCATCATCTATGTGTTAATCGGAATAGCCTTCCCTTGAGGGGTTCGGTGACGTTTTGAGGGATGTGACGAAAGAGGTAAAGACTCGACGAGCAAAGCTGACTCGGTGGTGCCACACTGCTAGGACAATCTTTATAGATAGGTTTCTTTTAAGAGGCCATGACGACGGAGCTGTGCTTCGCTTGTACAGAGCAAGGCTACGCGAGGCCCGTCACCACTGTGAAGTGTACGGTCTGCAAGAAGGAGGTGAGCTGGAGAAATGTGGTGTGGCACTACATGGAGCACGGCAAGAAGAGCGGCAACGACGTGGTGTGTCCCATCTGCAACACAAAGGTCAAGAGCCAGGAGTACAGACACCACGTGAGGAGGCATTTCGTGACTAGGAGAGATACGTCGTATGCATGCGGCGTCTGCGGCAGAGGCTTCATAACGCTGAGGTCGCTACTCGTCCACATAATGAAGACACACGAGTAATGGATCTTGTCCAGTTTTTTCTCCTCATCTGGCCTCCCTACGTCGCCAACGGCCTCGCGGTTTTTGCAGGACGGCTGAAACAACGCCACCCCCTCGACTTTGGCCGGCGTCTTAGAGACGGCAGGCGGATCTTCGGCGACGGCAAGACCTTCGAGGGACTCGCCATAGGGGTCGCCACGGGGACGTTGCTAGGCTACGCACCCAACCTGATATGTCCATACCTGTCGCTTTTGGACGCGTTTGTGTTGTCTCTCGCCGCGGTCCTCGGCGACCTCATCGGCGCTTTTATTAAACGCCGTCTCTGCATGCCCAGAGGATATCCCGCGTTTCCTCTTGACCAGCTGGATTTCATACTCGCAGCTCTCTTAGTCTTCAGTCTCTACAACGAGATCCCTCCCGAATACATAGCCTTGGCGGCTATGCTGACGCCCATTATACACCGCGGCACGAACTACGCCGCGTATCTCCTAGGCCTCAAGAAGGAGCCGTGGTAAGTTTTTAAAAAACTGGTATCTAGCTTGTATGCACATCGTTATCGGCGACCGGTCTACAGTGGCGCTTTTCAAGCTGATGGGATTCGAGGGAAAGACCATCGAGGAACCCGCGGAGGCGTTGGAGTACCTCAAGAAAAATCTCGAAACATACGATGCAATCTTCATTACGTCTAAAATCGCCAAGGCCATCAGGAAGGACCTAGACGAAATTAGGATGAGGAACCCGCGGAGGCTGGTTGTGGAGGTGCCCAGCGTCGAGGAGGGCATGGAGCGCGAGGTCAACTACCTACAGATCGTCAGACAAGTCCTAGGCGGGTAGCCCACTGCTGAAACGCGAATAATTTATAAAGACCGCCAATAAATGGCAATATGTCACTTTTCGAAGATCTGATTAATTCGAAGATCCGAGAACTTGAGGAGCTTAAGCAGAACCTCTCCGTAGATGTCGAGAGCAGAATCAGGAGGGAGGTAGACGCCGCGCTCAGCAAGTTCTCCGCGCAGATTACCAATGTCGAGAGCGAGGTGATGCTTGAGAAGGAGCGTATACTCTACGACGCAGTTGTGGAGTCGCGGAGGAAGATGGCCGAGACGTATGAACAGCTTCTAAAGGATTTGATAGAGGCTGTATACAACGAGGTGGATAAGGCGAGGGGGTCTGAGAGGTACATAAAGTTCCTGACGGCGCTTATAGGAAACGCCGTTAACTATGTACAGAGCAGAGATGTAGTTATATACACGTCCCCGAAAGACAGAGGTGTCGTAGAGACCATAGCCAGATCCCTCGGGCTCACCGGTGTGGTGGCCGAAAGGGACATACGCGGCGGGGTAATAGTTGCCGCAAAAGATGGAAGCATCGCCGTCGACTATTCACTGGAGACCCTCCTGGCGAATAAACTAGATGATTTAAAACACCTCCTCTATTCGGAGACGATATGAGCGGGAAGATTGAATATATATCGGGGCCCGTCGTAAAGGCCGATCTTCCAGGCGCGAGGCTCTACGAGCTGGTCTTCGTCGGGGAGATCAAGCTGTTTGGCGAGGTTGTGAGGATACAGGGCGACAAGGCCTTTATCCAGGTGTACGAAGACACCACGGGTCTTAAGCCGGGAGAGCCGGTTGTGAGGACCGGGGAGTCGCTGAGCGCGTGGCTAGGCCCCACCATAATAGGCAAGATCTACGACGGCGTCCAGAGGCCGCTTAAGAACATAGAGGAGATTTCTAAGAACCCGTTCATCGCCCGCGGCATAGGTTACGACCAAGCGCCGCCGCTTGACCTTAAGTCAGAGTTCGACTTTAAACCAGCTGTTAAGCCCGGCGAGGAGGTGCACCCCGGCGATGTGCTCGGCGCCGTGAAGGAGACCGAGCTTATGACTCACTATATTCTGTACCCCCCTCTGCCTGACCACACGCCTGGCGTGGTGGAGTGGGTAGCCGACGGCAAGTATAAAGTGGACGACGTAATTGCCAGAATTAAGACCAAGCGGGGCGTGGTGGAGGTTAAGATGTGGCATAAGTGGCCTGTCAGGAGGCCGAGGCCGTTTAGGGAGAAGTTACCGCCCGTGGAGCCTCTGATCACTGGCGTCCGCACCGTAGACACCATGTTCCCCATAGCCAAGGGCGGCACTGCGGCGGTGCCTGGTCCGTTCGGCTCCGGGAAGACTGTCATGATTCGCACGCTTTTTATGTTCGCCCAGAGCCGGTTCATCATACCGGTGCTCTGCGGCGAGCGCGGCAACGAGGCGGCCGACGCGCTTCAGGGACTCCTTAAGCTGAAGGACCCCACCACCGGCAGACCTCTTCTTGAGAGAACCACCATTATTGTGAACACGTCTAACATGCCCGTGGCGGCTAGGGAGGCCTCCGTCTACATGGGCACCACGTTGGGCGAGTACTTCCGCGACCAGGGATACGACGTGTTGGTGCTCGCCGACTCCACCTCGCGCTGGGCTGAGGCCATGCGCGAGGTGGCGCTACGCATCGGAGAGATGCCGTCTGAGGAAGGGTACCCGGCCTACCTGCCGACGAGACTTGCGGAGTTCTACGAACGCGCCGGCCGCGTCGTTTTGATGGGAAGCAAGGAGCGCGTGGGCTCTCTCACCATCGCCGCCTCTGTGAGTCCGCCCGGCGGCGATTTCACGGAGCCGGTCACGTCGAACACCCTCCGCTTCATCGGCGCCTTCTGGCCGCTGTCGCCTAGACTTGCGTATTCAAGGCACTACCCGGCAATAGACTGGCTGGTGGCCTTCTCCCGCTACGTCGACACGGTGGAGGTGTGGTGGTCTAAGAACGTGTCGCCCGAGTGGAGGAGGATAAGAGACGTCTTGCAGTCTGTACTCGTGAAGGAGGCCGAGTTGCAGGAGATCGTGAGGATCCTGGGCACCGAGGCGCTGAGCGAGTACGAGAAGCACATCCTAAACGTGGCGATTATGATCAGGGAGGGCTTCCTGAAGCAAGACGCCTACAACCCCATCGACACGCCGTCAGCCCCCATCAAGCAGTTCCTCCTCATGAAGGCCATCTACACATACTACGAGGAAGGCCTCAAGGCCATAGAGGCGGGGGTTCCCGCCTCTGTTTTGAGAGAGCTAGAGACCGTGAAGCGCCTGCCGAGACTCAGGATGGAGATAACTAACGACGTGGCCAAGGAGGAGCTGACGAAGTTCATAGAGACGCTAACCGCGGAGATAAGGCTAACAGCCGCTGGCAAGAGATAATTTTTAAAACTTAGACGGAGGCAAGCTTAAGTGCGGTTTTTAACAGATCCCACACCTCCTCTACCTCCCCAAGCCTGGGGGGTACCGTCACCTCCACGGCGTTTAAGCTACCGTAGACCGCCAATTTCCTTATGTCTAGACTTGTTTTTTGCAGTACGTCGTTTATGAGGTATGGAGATGCCCCAAGCTCGTGAAAGACCGCGTATCTGCCAATCGGCGTTTCTACGGTGGTCCTCTCTAGTTTGAGACCTAGCCGCTGTATGTCTGACTCCACCACCATAAGCGTTCTCTTTGCCGATTGCTTCACCGCTATGTATGTTCTCAGTCTGTGAGGTTTTCCGGACTTGTAGAAGTAAGTAGAGAGGTCCTCCCTCCCCAGCATTTTTATAAATGGCAGATAGAGCAAGGCGTAGCGCGGCGCCGTGGTGAAGAGTATATACAGCTCGTCTCCGCCTCCCAGCTTATACACGCCGCGAAAACCTACCAGATACCCAAGCAGAGTGTATGTCTTGTCTCTAGGTTTGAAGAACTCCTCCAGCTCCTTGACGTAGTCTCTCATAAATATGAGCATCCTCTTCCGCTCTCTAAAATACCACATCACGGAGGCTACTGAAAGCACCATCAAGGCGGTTATTCCAACGAACTCGAAAACTGCGCTCATGTCATAACCTTGATTTCGTCTTTTAAACTCCAGACATCCTGAAGAGTAGAGGGGGGCGGCACCTTCATCCTTATCATGATCTTTCTGCCGGGCAACCGCCGGAATTCCTCCAGCGCTTTTTCTATTTCGCCGGAGAGGCCGAGCTGGTCGGAGGCCTCCCGTGGCATCACCTTGTTCATCACTAGCAGGGTCGGCTCTCTAGAAAACTCCTTCTTTAGGTAGTTCACCACTGTCTGCATCTCGTAGAGCGGGAGAGGCTCCGGGTTTGTCACCACCACATAGGAGGTGTCCGCTGGCGATGCCAACCTCCTCTGGAGCTCTCCGTATCTTTCGAACAACTCCTTTAGCTTGAAGAGAACTGGGTCGTTGAGCTCCACCCTCCGCCGGAGGGTTCTCGCAATTACGTAACGCAAGGCGACTATCCTCTCCCTGATCTCGATGAGGCGGCGTAGCCACAGCTGGTAAAGCCTAGGCAGGGCCAGTGTCCTAAGCGCGATGCCTGTGGGAGGCGTGTCGATAACTACGTACTGGTAGTCGCTGGAGTAGACTTGTCCCAGCCACCTCAAAAACACCTCCTCCTCGAACCCCGGCGACTGGTGGATTGTATCCACCACGTCTTCCAGGTTGAGCGCCGAAAGCGAGGGGACGACGGCCTTTATGAGATCCGCATGCTCCTCGATGATCTTCTTCGCCGACTTCTCGATGTCGAACTGCACGGCGTACAGCCCCTCGGCCACCTTCTCCACCTCGCCGGGCTCTCTGAGGCCGAGGTATTTCACCAAGTGCCTAGCAGGGTCGAAACTAGCCAGGAGAGTCCTCCCAAGCCTAGAGAGCTCCCCGGCGAGTAGGATAGAGACCGTCGTCTTGCCCACGCCGCCTTTCCCAAGCACAACCACTACCCTCCTGCCCCCCTTCCCCACATCGAGTAGCTCAACTACCATTCTCCCCCAAGCGAAGACATGACGTCTGCGAACACGTCTCTCTCCCTTACGGCCCTAGAGGCCATGTATCTCAAGTCGTCGCTCACGGCCTCCAACAGCTCAAGGCTCAGCAGAGGCGGCACCGTCTTAATCCCCACAAAGCTGCCCATCAACATGAGTAAAAAAATATAGTTGAGCTCGTTGTATTCCAGCTGGAGGGCAGATACGCTGTTTTCTACATTTGCCTGATACATACCCTTAAAAAACTGGAGGATTTCCGAGACTATTTTCTTCACTACTTCTTCCTAAACGCTGAGATAAATAGACCTATCAACATAAAGTCTAGGATCAGCGATATGACAATTATGGTGCCAGCGCCCAGCTGGTACAGCAATGGCAAATACGGCATAATGAACATCAGCCATATAACCAAAGCCGAAGTTACAGTAATCCACAGAAAGAGAGCAGGCACTAGTATGAGCCAAGCGATCCTGCCGCGGATCCCAAGCACGAAATATACCCAGAGAGCAGCCGTGAGCAATGCCAACGCCGCCAACAGCTGGTTGGTGCCTGAAAACGATGCCCACAAGATGCTATATGCGTAGACCGTAAGCTTAGCGCCTGTCTCAGGCACGATCACCTCTACCCTCGGGTACGCCATTATAAACGCCAGTAGAGGCGGAATAGCAGAGGCGATCCACCTATTCGTCAGCGCTTTATAAGCAGATCTATTTCTTTTTTCGAGCCAGTCAAACATCTCCTTCCAGGCAAATCTTGCAAGTCTATTCGCCGTGTCAAGCGTCGTGAGGACAAACGCAGAAAGAGCCCACGCGGCGAAGGTCTTGAAGCCTAAAAAGAGATCTATAAACGGCGACGGGCCAAGAACTCTCGAAAATGCAGTTGCCACAGCCAAGCCATAGCCGTTGGTGAATCTGTCAGCTGGCGGGAGTTGTATAATCTGCTTTATGGCAGTGGTGTTAATACCAGCTTTCGTCAATGCGTTAAGCACTGGGAACCCAGTTGCACTCTCAAGACCTGCGAAGTTCCACGCAACCGCAATTGGGAGAATCACAGCCAGAGATGACACTGCGCCTTCTGTGAGCATACCGCCGAAGCCCACAAATAGGGCGTCAAGCTCGTTGGCTAGTTGCTTTGAAGTAGTGCCTGACGCAACAACTGAGTGGAAACCTGAAAGCGCGCCGCAAGCTATTACCAGCGGTATTACCGGCCAGAAGTAGGCTATGTCCATCTTCGCCGGAGTTGTGCCAGGCAAAGCGCCTATGACTGCGCCGCTAACTGCAAACTTGGTTATTATGGGACCTTGTAGAACCAGGTCGAGAGTTAATATAGAGGTAACCACGGCAATGCCCACGAACGCCCACAAAAGATAGGCGTTTAGATAGTCACGCGGCTGGAGGAGATACCACACCGGGAGCGCCGCCGCCATAAAGGCGTAAATTGTGAGTATTACAACCCACGCCTCGTAGGTCAGATAAGTGGGATAACTCAGCGAGTAGGCCACAGCGAGTACGATGAGTATCAGTGTTATCACCGTAGCGTATGACACGCGTAGACCTGCTCTATAGACAAGCAGACCGAAGATCAACGCCAACGGCATATACATCAGCGAAAGCGTGGCAGCTGTTGGCGTGCCGACGAAGACAGAGGAGGCGACGCTGTTAAACGCGGCAAGCACCAACACAAGAGCAAACCAGACATAGGCCAGGAATATGTACCTCGCCTTTCTTCCCATCACGTTTTCGCTTACAGACATAATAGAGACACCGCCGTGTCTTACGCTGGCCATCATGGATAGGTAGTCATGCACCGCGCCGATGAAGACATTACCGAAGAGCACCCACAACAGAGGCAGACCCCAGCCCCAGACCATCGCCGTGGCTGGGCCTATTATTGGACCTGCACCGGCAATTGATGCGAAGTGGTGGCCGTATAGTACATATTTATTTGCAGGGACGTAGTCTATGCCATCAAACTTCTCAACCGCGGGGGTCAGCCTGTTGGGATCGGCCCTTACCACCTTCTGCTCCAGTATGCGTTTGCCGTAGAGGTAGTAGGCGGCGAAATA
>DAITPC010000020.1:0-19203 GCA_036833835.1 Pyrobaculum sp.
CACACACCTCAAAACTATAATATATATCCTACACGTAAAATGCGGTGATGACTCCGCTGAGCGTGGAGCCGTGACGCCATTTTCAGCCGGCTGAGTGGCAAGTCTTCACGCAACGCTCAACAGTTTAATAGGGCCTTTACTGTGTGGATATGCTGTTTAGGAAGGGAGGGGGCAACGGGGCCAAGGCGTTGCGTGAGGAGTTGCGTAGGCCCGGCGTAGTTTTGGTCCCGGGGGTTTTCAACGCCTTGACGGCGCTTATGGCGCAGAGCCTCGGGTTCAAGGCGGTCTACGTATCGGGGGCTGCGGTGACCGCCTCCATGGCCTTGCCCGACCTAGGTCTCATAACCATGGACGAGATGGTGAGGACTGTAAAATACATAGTGGACGCGGTGGATATCCCCGTCATCGTAGACATAGACACCGGCTACGGGGAGGCTCTTAACGTCATGAGAGCTGTGAGGGAGTTCGAGGCGGTGGGGGCGGCGGGGGTGCAGATAGAGGACCAAGTGTTGCCGAAGAAGTGTGGACACCTCAGCGGCAAGGCTTTGATCCCGCCCGACGAGATGGCGAAGAAGATAAAGGCCGCTGTGGAGGCCAGGAGAAACCCGGACTTCGTAATCATTGCGAGGACCGACGCAGTTGGCGTGACCGGGTTTGAAGACGCCGTGGAGAGGGCGCAACTGTACCTAGAGGTGGGAGCCGACGTCATATTCCCGGAGGCTCTCCGGAGCGAGGAGGAGTTTAGGGAGTTTGCCAGAAAGGTAAAGGCTCCGCTTTTGGCCAACATGACGGAGTTCGGAGTGTCTCCGCTTATACCGGCGAAGAAGCTGGAGGAGTGGGGCTACAAATTCGTGGTATTCCCCGTCACCGCATTGAGAGTTGCCATGTATGCAGTCAGAGAGGTCTTCAGAACCATCCTAGAAGAGGGCACGCAGGTTGCTTGGGTAAGTAAGATGTTTACACGTAAAGAGCTTTATGAGTTAATTAGGTATTATGACTATGAGAAGTTGGATTTCGAAATAGCAAAGGCCGTGGATAATGTTTATAAGAAGTTTAAAGAGGGGGGCCATGGACCGCGTAACTAAGATCTTAGCTGAATACACAAATGCAATAGACTTCTCCAAGGTCCCCGCCGAGACGCGTCACGAGGTTAAGCGCAGAATCATAGACTCAATTGCTGTGGCCTTCGCCGCATACACGGCGGAACCTGTCGCGATCGCCCGGCGCGTTTCCTCTAGGTTTTCCGTCTCCGAAGGGGCGCGTATAATGGGGACACGCTATAGAGTAACACCCGACTGGGCAACGTTTGTAAACGGCCTCATGATCCGGTACCACGACTACAACGATACGTATCTGTCTAAGGAGCCCCTCCACCCCAGTGATTTAATCGGGGCCGCGCTGTCTGTAGGCGAGTACGTAGACGCAAGAGGAACCGACTTAATAACGGCGATAGCCATTGGGTATGAGGCATCGGTCACCTTCTGCGACGGGGGCACCCTGAGAAAAAGAGGGTGGGACCACGTTAACTTCTTGGGCGTAGGAAGCGCGCTGGCCGCCGCCAAGCTGATGGGCTTAGACCCGGCCAAGACGCAACATGCCCTCGCTCTATACGCCGTGCCCCACGCCGCCATGCGCCAGACGAGAGTAGGCGAGCTGAGCATGTGGAAGGGCGCCGCCGCTGCAAACGCGAGCAGAAACGCGGTCTTCGCAACCTTGCTTGCACGTGATGGATTCACCGGACCCTACAAACCGTTTGAGGGAGAGATGGGGTTCATAAGACAGTTGTTGCAAGGCGACTTCGACTTCTCCGTGTTGAGGAGCTTAGAGGAGCTCATGCCGCCGCGGCGCATATTAGATACTTACATAAAGCCCTACCCTGTGGAGTACCACGCGCAGACCGCCGTTGAGGCCGCCCTAAGGCTGAGAGAAAAAGTAAGGCTGGAGGAGATTGAGAAGATTAGGATAGACACCTACGAGGCCGCCTACACGATCATAGGGCCTAAAGACCCTGAGAAGTGGGATCCGCACACAAAAGAAACCGCCGACCACTCCATCATGTGGATTACCGCCGCCGCCCTTGTGTGGGGGCCGATAAAGATCTCTCACTACAAAGACGTCAGAAACTCCGCCGTCTTGTCGCTGATGAAGAAGATGGAGGTCAACCTAGACCCCGAGCTCGACAAGCTGTATCCCCAAGCCTTCCCCACCGTTATTACAATAACCACGAAGAGCGGCGCCAAATACACGGAGAGGGTGGACTACGCCAAGGGCCACCCCAAGAACCCCATGACAGACAGAGAGCTGGAGGAGAAGTTCCACGATCTGACCAACGACGTCTTGCCCGAGGAAAATAGAAGGAAGACGCTGGAAATAATCTGGAGACTAGAAAACTACAAAGTCTCAGACCTCCTAGAGGTTCTCACTATATGACAGACCTCTAGGGCGGGGGTTAGACTCCTAGCGGAAGGTTGAAGTTGCTAGTTCTTTTTCGCCACATGTCGAGGCGCGTCTCTCGGTCTTGCTTCTCTTCTGTAGATACGCCACTGAGAGAGTCCTCAAGAAGACGCCGGTTGCGGACGGCTACAGAGACCCAGCGGCTTCTGGTGAACGACCCTCCACAGCTCGTATAGGAGTATGTAGAGTGGAGCGTCTTGAGGCTCTGGGAAGGCCGGCGCAAGGCCGATGGAGGGCACTAGGGCTCTCCACAAAAGGCCTATGTATACCATATAGAAATGACCTGCCAACACCGCAACTATTAACAAAGCCATAGATACGGCCTTTCTCGCAAGCCCCTTGGCGTAGACTGAGGCATATGCAATCAAAGCGGCTAAGGCGAAAGGGAAGTAGAGGTGAGGCCAGCCCACGTCCACAGGCAGCGGCCCAAATAAGGCTCTAGGAGGGAGGACACTGTTTAAAGCCAAAAAACCAACCCCGGCGCCGTAGATAATCGACGAAAATAAGAGACGTCCGCAAGCCGCGTGATACGCGGCTAAGTATGCCAAGGCGCCTATTAAAAGGAAATGAGGGTGCTGGAAAAACTTAAAGTGAACTCCTATAAAGAGTAAATAGGAAAAAATATAGAGAATTAATGTGGATTTTATAGAGAACCTATCTAAAATATTCATTTACACATTTAAAGCCGCTAGGAATTGCGTATTCCTGGGCGCCGCAGGTCAACGTTCTGTATGGGAAGTAGGTGGTCTGCCCGGCTTGCGGCAAGCTACCAATGGTGGTAAAAGGCAATGCGGCCCCATCTGCGGAATACACCACAGTATTCGGCATAAATGGCGTCGAGTACTCAAGACGCGAGACAAAGACATATGTCGGCGGATGAGGAAATATAACGGTCACGTTTGCAGCTAGGGGATCGTTGTACCAGCCGGTGTATAGTTCTACAGTTATGGCGTTGCCTGAGGACGTCACCTTGACGCTGGCCGCGGCGGCTTGCACAGCCCTATCTAGTAGGAGGGTTACGTATCCAATAGCCGGAAATGTTTGAACTACGCCTTTTAAGGCGTCGATGGTCGACTTGGCCAAGTCGTAAATGCTGAGGACGAGCGAAAGCCAAGGCAAGGTCTCTAGCATCCAAGAGGAGCCGCTTGTCACAACTACGCCTGTCGTTCCCGCGGCCGCAGGCACGGGATTTAAACCAGAGTCCAAGGCCTTCACGGTCATCCTTATGGTGGTGTACGAGCTCTGACCTACAGATTCAAAGGGCTTAGTTGAGATGACCATAGCTATGCCGAAGCCCCCCACGGCCTCTAAATCGGCTATGAATGCCCTCGTGTTTACAACGAGTAGCGACTCTTTAAAAATCTTGGTAGGGTAGCGGTATAGACCGTCCCCTGCCGGCGACAGCTCCATCGGGCGCCTAACGCCCACATTGATAAAAAGCTCGGAACCCCCCACGTCATTCAGGGGGCCCAGGGAGATGGCGCCGCCAAGGCCGTAAGTAGGTAGCAGATAGGGGTAGAGCACCTGCGGCACCGTCAAGCTCGCTGAAAATATCACGTAGTTAGAATCGCGGGGATCCGCCTGGCCGACGATAGAGCCTATGTATAGGCCACCCCAGTAGACGTATAGAGTGCCAGAAGTGGCGCGTTTTGGAACTCTCAAATAGACGCTAATTACGATGCCAGACGCAGCGTCTACGTAGAAGCCGGGTACGGCGAGGTAGTTACTGCCGGTTTTAAGCCACTCATTTAGGGGGACACACCCGGTGGGGTTACATATGTAAAGTGGTATATACGTCCTCGTCGTCCTTATGACGTCGTTCCTAAAGTACTGGCTGTTTGCAACTCTTACAAGCGCCGACGCATACACTGCGGCGACTTGGCTGTTCTGGTTGCATATTCTCACCTTGTAGGTGGCTCTCCCAGCTCCGAGCCATGTCACAACAGTCTGTGGAGAGCCTTGATAAACCGTGACCGAGCCTGTTTTTGTGGAGCCTGTCCCCACGTATGTTATGACGTAGCTATAGACGCCCGGCGTGGTGCCGCCGGTCAGCACCACAGAGGCGTCGCCAGTCCCCTCAGGCACGTCGAAGTAAGTCTCAACACAACCCCCCGGCGGGAGAGACCGGGTGGTTATCCTATAGAGCTTGAAGGCGGCCCAGTAAGCCAGAGGAGATACCTGTTCTATCTTTGCCTCAGGCGGCTTTTCAGCCCTAGGCGGCTTCCTCCTATCTACTCTCTCCACCCTGTCCGGCCTCTTCCCCTCCCCTCTTCCCGGCCACGCCAGGTTGAAATAGGCAGGGTTCTCCACGTCTGCCGCTCTCGCAACGAAGACGTGGTATTTCGCCTTTCCCTTCTCCACCGCTATCAACACGCCGGGGGCCGGAGGCTCCGCAGAAGGCGTCCCGGGGGCCGCCTCGAAACACACCACGGTGTCGTTTCTCAACACCGGCGGCGGGAGGGCAGCTCGCGCCACAGCCCTAGAGAGGTCTGTGTCGTTTCTAGTCAACGCCGGAACTAGGAGGAAGGTTACGTTCTCAGGCTCGACATACGCCGCGGCAGGTCTCCACGACCCTCTTTCAAATACTGTAACCATAAGCACGGGGGACTCCCCGGCGAGGCCGAGCTCACCCGCCGACGCGCAGAAGACCTCCCTCGGCGGCTCTTGGGCATATAGCAACGCCGCCGTCAACATGACGAATAACACGACAAACCAGCCACCCCTCCACACCACTGCGGAAACCCTCGACACGTTGGGAGCGGCATACTGCCCCCAGACTTGATGTCGGTTAGACCTCTTGAACGCCAGAGCTGGTTCCGCCAGGTACAACATGATTCAAAAAAACTGGTTTATAAATGTGACGCCAATACGGCCCAGCCGTCGCCTGTAGTTTTTCTGACCCCTCAACCGTATATTTACAACGGCGAATACTTAGGACGCCACTCGGAGCCGACCCATGTTATGCCGCATTTGCGACGACGAAATCCGCCGGAGGTGCCGACTCAATTCTACACCACACTGTGGGAGTTGTTGAAGACGCAGAAGAACAGCTCTTGATACTCTTCTGGGTCGCGCCCGTGCCACCGCGGAGGCCGAGCTGGACAAGTCGCTCAGCTACAGCATACGCATGTAGGTAACGCTGAAGGGGGAGATAGATAAGGGCGGGTGTTGACGTTAGGAAGCTGGTGAATAGGATAGGAAATAAGGGCGAAAAGAGGGGAGGCAGAGCTTGTGGTTGCCCTTCGTGGCGTGTGAAGGTGGTAGGAAGTGCATTGCCGATGTCTAAACGTTTATAAACCCGTTTTTTTTGAAGCATGTTGCCCCGGGTGTTGGTTCTGGCGCTCGTGGCGGCGTTTGTGGCTGGAGGTTATGTCGATGTGTATGTAGAAGATGGGCCGGAGGTAGAGGGGCTTCACATATATGCGTGGGGCGGGGCGGAGTGGAGGCCTGTCTACGTCATATACCAGCCCCAGCATGTAGATACCCACGTGGTTGCGACGGGGGATTGGGTCTCCATGCCTTATTACAACATGTCGCGTTACGTGTTGCGCATGCCAAGGGAGGTCGTGGCACCGCGGGGACCTCCAGCACTTCCGCCGGGATTTGAGAGGTGGACGCTGGAGGTGGATAACGGCACTAAGAAGATTACAATAACGCTGGCGGTGGGAAGAGAGCCGTTAAAGCTCAACAACTTCACAATCGCCACATGGCAAACTTTCGGCGACAAGGAGATAAAGACGCCCAACAAAGGTCGGCTGAAGACGCCGCCTGGAAGACAGCCCAAGAACGGCGCCCAGGGAGGCGAGGCGGGCGCAGCTAGCTACGCCGTGTCCACAGGCGCCACCATATACCCCGTGGGGAGTCTATACTTCGGAGCAGTGGCGGTTGCAGGCACCTTCTTCACGTATATCCCAGTGGACTCCCCAATGAACCACCGCCGCATCTGTCTCCTCGACGATATGCACTGGGTAGGATTTGAGGTGCAAAACTTCACCGTAGGCGTGGAGGTAGGCGGCTACGTCACTGGCGGTTATTTAACTCTGGAGTTCTATAACTTAGACACGTGTTCTTTCATTACCAGCGTGTCGTTACCTCTGCCCAGTTCCGGGCGTTATTGGACCAACGTGCAACCATCTCTGCCAGATGCCCAGATAGGCGTGAGGGTTAGAGTCAGCGGCCGCGCCGAGACGGCGTCGATACGCGCATATATAGCCGCCCGGTATAAGAAGGCTGTACAAGACCTAGCCCAGACAGCCACGTCGAAGGCTGTATCAGAGCAGACGCTACTTATTAGCGTCAGCGGCCGCGTTAAAGTCGCTGTCTTTTTCGGCCCATACGTGGCATACGACGGGGCGGCGGCCACATCTGCGGGGGTGATATATGGCTACGTCTACGTACCGCCGTCAACCACGAGGCTGACGTGGTACGGCAGCTACTGCCCCACGCTCGCCGTGGAGTACTACGTCAACGGGTTGTATTACACATATCGCTTCGTTAGCCCCTCCACACCCAGCCCAGTGAACTACTACTGCAACTACAACGTGCCCTCCACAGCTCTTCAGATAAAAGCTAGAGAATACGCGACGTCCAAGGCGACATCCAGAGGAGGGGGCATCGCAGTGGCAGTGGTTTACACGACAATGGGGGCAAGCACGACCATAAGCTACGGGGGCCGTCTTGAGATCGTGTACGACCGCTGGAAAGAGCCCTTCCGCTCCCAATACATAGACTCTGGAAGAGGACTCCCATATGCTGAGTGGGGTTCAACGCTTCTATCAAATACGCTTCAAGTGCTTGGGCCCGTCAATGGAACTACAACTAACATAGTGACTGAGGTGAGGGCGGCAACGAACGAAATTATCCTGTCTCTGCAACACAACAACCCTGCCTTGTGCGGGGCTGGCTGGCGATTCACGGGGCTACAGGTAGGAGGGTACACTCTTTACTACGGCAACGAAGTTGTGGAAGAGCCTTGGTGGGCCGCTATTGGTCGGCGTGTGGCTGACGCAGTTGACTGGCTGATGTCTGTGACGCGCGATAGATCGCCTTGGTGGGCTTCGATACTGTTAACGATCATACAGAACATCTTCGCAACGGCCAGCGGCCTGGTGAAGATATATACCGACTCTAGTGCCACCATAATTGAATGGAACAGAGGTTGGACCACATCTACGCCGCCAGCGGTTGTGATAAGGATACTTCGTACAGGCGGCACAGACGTCAGGTGGGATAGCTTTGCGGTGATGTATTACTCCATTTCGGAATGCTACAGAGGCGTTGGGTACAGTGTAAACACAAACATGCGCCTACCACCCACAGTGACTGGTGGCGCAAGCGCCTCCGAGAGGATTTGGACTTGGCGGGGCCAGATAAGTGGTCTCAATACAGATCTCCTTGTAAAGCCGTGAGGTCGAAATCCATGGTCTCTAAGTTGTTGTTTTTTTCTTCTACATTTTTTCTCATCTTTCTTGCCTTTTCGAATGGCGTGTTTTATCCTTTGCGGGCTGGCGTCTTTCTGGCAGGCGCGTACTTAGCCCTTGTTGGGGTGGTGTTTTTCTTTCACGAGGTGCCTCGGCTTAAGAGGAGGATGGCGGAGACTTTGGCCGTCGTGGCCTTATTTTCTGCGTTCTATATCTTCCCGCCTTTGTCTCTTTCTGCTATACCGGCTGGGTTTTTTGTGTTGTTTTATCCGCTGTATCTCGGCTTGAAACATGGCGTGTTTAGAGACGTCGTCCACATATTCCTATGGCTTGTGCTCTCCATGGCTTTAAGCGCCGTCATATACTGGCCGTTGCCAAAGGTGTTTTGGGCCGAGGTGGTAGCCGCCGCGGTCTCTTCGTTGGTTGCACACTACTTACTGCTGAAGACTTACGCACAGAGGAGACGGCAGAGAGGCGAAGGGGTTGCTTCTTAGGCCTTATTTCCTCCGGCTCTTCGGCCCACGAGACTACGTATCGGCTTACTAACCCCACGTGCGTTTTGAGACTCACTCCCCCGAGGAGGTAGAAAATGACCATGTGGATGGCTTGCAACTTTTCGAGACGTAAGGTAGGGCTTGGGTCTGGCGTTTTGAGACGTAGCCGCAAGCGCCTTCTCGGTCTCTCCGGGTCTTTAACCACGTCATTCCCCGCCGGAGATGAACGACGTTAGGATCCTCGGTGGGTTCTGCCAGCGCCATAGAAGCCGGCCGTGATACGTAGCTGTTGCTAGAAGGAGAATGGTAAGGATACTCCGTCTAACGCCCTTACGTCGCCACTGTAGATCACGACGGAGTTGTAGACCTCAACCGCCGCCATACGCCAAGAGCGTTAACTATTTAGACGCCTTCCAGTCCACAAGGGAGACAACCGGCCTCCCCTTTATCTTCATCACATATGCCGTGGCAGATAGGGCGGCCGCCGCCCCCATCGCCGCTGATATGACCGCTTGCTTGTAGGGATACGCCACTATGTCCCCCGCGGCGAAGACGCCCGACGTCTTGGTCTTCCCCTCCCAGTCTGCGATAATCTCGCCGCGTTCGTTCAAGTCCACCAGGTGGCGCACAAAGTCGCTTTTAGTCACGTAGCCGACCTCGACGAATACCGCCGCGACGGGTAGCTCCTGCACCTCTCCAGTCTTCTTGTTCTTCACCACCACGGCCTTGACCTTCGTGTCGCCTTTTATCTCCACCACCTCGCTGTTGGGGATAAACATAGCCTTCCCAAGTCTCCTGGCTTGTTCGAGGAACTCCTCGTCGTGAATCGGCTTGTCCGATGGGAATATCCAGTAGAACTTATTAGCCACCGAGGAGAGGATAGTCACAGGCTCCCTGGCCAGGTCGCCCCAGCTCACCAACGCGACATCTTGCCCCTTGAAAAACGGCGCGTCGCATATGGTGCAGTAAGACACGCCCCTGTTTTTGAACTTGACCTCGCCAGGGACGTTGAGCTCCTTGGGGGTCTTCCCAAAGGCCAGGATCACGGCGAGGCTTCTGTATTCGTCGCCCCCCTCAGTCTTGACCACAAACACGTTGCCCTCCTTCTCAACCGTCTTCACCTCGTCGAATATGATCTCGGCGCCGAACGTTCTCGCCTGTTGCTCCACGCGCTTGGCGAGCTCAGGCCCCGAAATCTTGGGAATGGCGGGGTAGTTCTCGATCAGCGTCGTCATGTTGAGCTGCCCCCCTAGGTCTTTGCTTATTACCAAGGTCTTGAGCCGTTGTCTCGCGGCGTAGAGCGCCGCCGAGAGCCCGGCGATGCCTGCGCCGATTATTACCACGTCGTAATCGACTTGCATGGTTAACCACAGCGATGGCCATTTATAATTTTTCAATCGCCGAAGAGGTTGCGGCGGCTCTGGCACGTAACATCGCCTAGCGGCAACCGCATAATACCGGATAAAAGCTTTTAAATAGCATTAATAAGCCGCATCAATGTCTTCAAAGGAGCAAGAGGCGCAGAAGGGGAAACAGGGGTGGATTACGCCCACCGTCATCCCGCCGGAGGAGTGGGGCACCTTTAGATACCGAGGAAAGACCCTGGAGGAGTTGCTCAACATGTCCATGGACGAGTTTATTAAACTCCTCCCCGCACGCCAGAGGAGGAGTTTAAAACGAGGCTTGAAACCTGAACATAGAAAGCTACTGGAAAAAATCAGGAAGGCGAAACGTTTGATCGCCCAGGGGAAGAAGGTGACGATTAAGACCCACAACAGAGACATGATAATACTCCCCGAGATGGTGGGCCTCACAATTCAGGTCTACAACGGAATTACGTATATACCTGTGTTCATATCGCCTTGGCACATAGGTCACTACCTCGGCGAATTCGCCCTCACTACAAAGATCGTGCAACACGGCGAGCCCGGCTTGAAGGCAACGAGGTCATCACTACACATAGCCGCAAAGTGATATGACGGTCGTAAAGCTCCAGTCAAGACCCAGAATAGGCGATGTCGTTACCCTGCCGCAAGGGAAGAAGATCCGGGTGAGAAACATCGGCATCCCCTACGTCTTGCCTCCAGCCGCCGCATGCGACGACCCTCTGTGTCCCTGGCATGGACATCTTAAGGTGAGACTGAAGCTGTTAGAGGTCACGGTGGAGAAGGTGAGGATGCACAAAGCCGCCGTCGTAGTCCACGAGTGGGTTCAATACATACCTAAGTACAACCGTTACGAACGTCGTCGCAGGCGGATGAGAGTCAGGGTGCCCGAGTGTATAGAGGTGAAGCCAGGCGACAAGGTCATAATCGCGGAGACGAGACCACTCTCGAAAACCATAGCGTGGGTGGTCATAGGGAGGAAGGAAGACGTAACGGAGTGGAAAGCCAAACACGAAACTCTTCAGTAGGTGCAACCAGTAGTCCTCGTCGATACTAGGGAACATGCAGAGGAGGTCATACTCAACGTCAAAGAATCGGGCTGCGGGGTCGTAAAGACGAAGTTGGAGGTGGGGGACTACGTAGCTGGCAGATTCGTCTTCGAGAGGAAGAGCGTACAGGACTTCGTAAACTCGATTATAGACGGGCGTCTTTTCGACCAGGCCGCGCGCCTCCGAGGGACCGGGCTGAGGCCCGTCATAGTAGTTGAGGGCGATTTGTGGGAAGAACTCCGGTTTAGAAAGATCTCGCCCAACGCCGTCTTAGGCGCGCAACTTGCTCTTCACGGGATGGAGATAGGGGTCCTCTACACCGAGGACAAGGCACAGACCGGGGCTCTCCTCTGTCTAGCCGCTAAAAAGGAGACAAAAAGCGGCATCAAGACCCCCGCTGTTAAGAAGAGGGCTGATATCAAGAGTCTCCAGATTGCGCTCCTCGCGTCGCTCCCCGGCATCGGCCCTAAACGCGCCGAGGAGCTTCTGAGAAAATACGGAACTCCGCTAAACGCGTTGCTCAACTACAAGTCATGGGATATCGACGAGAAACACCACGCCGTAATTAAGCGGGTACTCGAGACCCCCTTCAGCGCCTCCTCTTCGCTAGACGACTTCATGTAAGCCAACGCCACTCCAGGCCGAGGTCCACCTCGTCTAGAACGCATCCCCGCGGCGGGTTTCCCAGCGTGGTCCTGAACACCTTGGCCAGCGGCGTGACGATCCGCCTAGTCCCCAGCACGTCCACCAGGGCAAAGAAGGGCTGGTAGCCCAGCCCCCACTCGTATCCATGCAGAAAACTCCACCAGATGGCGACTGTTGCACTCGCCTCCTTCAACACAGAGGCCATGGCGCATAGATATCGGTATCTCAACCCTTCGTTCCTCGTCGCTATTCCAAACTCCGTCACGGCTAGCGGCGTCGGCGCCTTCACCTCCAGCAGATCCCGCGGCCTGAGCACAAACCTAAGCGCAAAGTCGTCATATCTCCCCACCACGTAGAAATTCACCGCGGTGTAGTCCATCTCCTTAAACATATCCATGTATTTCGAATTTTGCCTATTTAGAAAATAGAGCACCGGCTTAAACAATATGTTCTTTGTCTCAAATTTAGTAAATGAGTAAGTGAATGAGGTCTGCACTCCATACGACTTCAACACGTCTCTTGCGGCTAGTATTATCTCATCTATTACCTGCGACGCCTTCTGCATATGTCTAAGCGATAGAAATCCAAAGGGGGGCAGATCACCCTTTACATAAGCCAGAAACGTGTACATGTTCGGCTCGTTGAAGATCAACGCCACGTCTATTAGATCCCCAAGCTCCCTCGCCACATGCTCCACATAGGCGAGAAAACGCCTCCCCACCTCCCTAGACTCCCAGCCGCCGTGTCTCCAGACCCATTTCGGGTTTGTGAAGTGGTGAAGAGTAACCCAACTCCTAAGCCCCCTCCTCCGTATGGAGGAGAGGTAGTCACGGAAAAGCCGGAGGGTCTCCTTGTCGTGGCGGCCCTCGGCCGGCTCTATCAGCGCCCACTCCACCCCAGTTCTAAAGACATCTAGCCCAATTTCCCTCGCCAAATCCAGGTCCTCTTCGTAAAAGAGCAGGTGATGGGCACCCGCCTCGTCGGGCAGATCGCAGTTGCAAAAACCGAAGTGTTGATATGGCGAAACAGCCGCGCCTATTAACACTAGCGCAGGATGAGGACGGAAGTGTTGGCGGCAAGCGCCACCGCCACTGACGTGCTGTTATACAGCAATGCAGAGGCGCCGTAGTAGCCGCGCGATAGCAGAATCACAATGTCGTAGCTGTTCTCAGAGAGCTCCTTCACTATCTCAGAGGCCACCGTCTCCCCCTCCCCAAGTTTCCTCACTTTAAAGGCGTGCTTAACGCCTTTTTTGCCCATGTACTCCTCCACGGCCTTTCTCAACTGCTCTACGGCGGGGTCGTCTTCGCTTGATGCGACGTAGAGAAATACGATGTCTGCGCCGTATCTCTCGCCGAAGTCCGCCGCGACGTTCAGCAACTCCCTGAACCTCGCGGGGTTCATAGGCGATACTGGTACTAATATACGTCTAAACTTGTACGCTAGTTCGTAAAAAGGCTCGTCACCCATACCTCTTGCCTTCCGTCGTCAATTTAAGCGTTTTGTCTGTCTTCTCGATAGACGCCCACTTGGGCAACGTCCCGAAAATGGCCCTCACCGCGTCTACGTTCTCCGGGACGACTATGCTTTCTTGGTGGACGCCGTACATTAGATAAAGCTCGTTGCCCCTCACAGTTACCGAGTCTCTGAAGAGGGCAACCTCCGGGAAGTCAGCCCTAGGCCTGCCGAGATCTCTGGCGTATTCGATTATCTGCGCAAGGCTTAAAAAGCCGGCGCCGACGTCTGCAAGGAAGATGCGTGGAGTTTTGGCGAAGGCCTCCAACACGGCGTCTCTCGTGTATGCAGAGTCAAGCTCTATGTACGCCATGTGCATATGCATGATGGTGACGGGCACCGCCACCGCCATCGTCACTATGTCTATGTTTCTGAGTATGGTCTGGACGTCTGGGCCGTGGTGGCTGGGCACAGTCGCTGGGTTGGGCACCACGTCGTTTATAGGCCCCTTCTTGTGCTCCTTCGGGTCGGCGCCCCTCCTCGCGAGGAATATTCTGGCCTTTCTTACCCCCATGCCGTTTAGCAGAAGCGCCGAGAGGACCCTGGTTATGCCCGTGGTGTTGCAACTGACGACGCGCACGTAGCGTCTCCCCCTCGCCTCTTCGTAGTTGGCGAGGGCGTTGAAGCTCACCTCGGCGACGTCGGCCTCCTCGCCGCCTTGGAAAATCACAGGTTTGTCAAACCTCTGGTAGTACCTCTCCTTGTTCTCACGCCCCACGTCCTCCGGCGTTGCGTCAATTATGACGTCAGAAGCCTTTATCAAGTCTTCGATAGTGCCCGCCGGCTCTATGCCGGCTTTCCTGAACTTGTCGAACTTGTCCGGTAACGTGTAGAGCGCGTAGCCGCGCGCCTGGGCCACCTTGGCTTCGTAATCCGGCGTGGTCTTCAATACCCCCACCACCTTCATGTCGTCTTGTGCTGCTACCGCGTCGGCTATGCGCTTGCCGATGGTGCCGTACCCTACTACGCCTACCTTGATCATGTCCAGAACTTCTTAGCAGATGTTAATAACACTTTTACCGCGGGCATCTCCTCGCCTCCTATCGTCTGTATGAAGGCGCGCCCGCCTGTAGACACGTGATAGGCCTTGTCGATGACGCCGGCCTTCTCGGCTGCGAGTATGGTGTGCCCACCGCCAAGTATGAGACGTTTGTTCGCAGCTGACCTGAGAAGCTCTATGGTACCCACGGCAAACCTGTCGTCTTCTATGTAGCCCATGGGCCCGCTGAAGATCACGATTTCGCTCTGCCCAATAACCTCTTTAAACAGCAAAACAGTGGACCTCCCGATGTCAAGCGGCGGCTGCGTGAGCGAGTACACATCTACGTCAATTCTGCCGTTTTGATTTACGGCGAAGTCTATCGGCGTTTGTATCTGTGACCCGTATTTACTAAGTATCTGCCGCGCCCTCTCTATATACGGCAGATACCCACCCCTCTCTATCTCCTGTTTCATGGGGGCGTTCACTATGCCGTATTTCGCCACGGCGAAGACGAAACCTACCAAGCCTCCTAGTGCCACCTTCTCGACAAGGCCGTTCCTTAGAAGCTGTTCCACGGCCTTCAACGTGTCGGGGATCTTGGCGCCGCCTGCCACAAGCGTCACCCCCCTCCCCCGTTTCTCAAACACGGTGCCCAAGGCCCGGAGCTCCCTTTCAAAGACGGGACCCACGCATGACGGCATTACTAGGGGGAATCCCACGACGCTGGGCTGAGACCGGTGAGCCACCGCGAATCCGTCAAAGACGAAGTAGTCTCCCAGCGGCGCCAGCTTGCGGACTAGGAAAGTTTCGGCCTGCGCCTCCGGCACCCTTTCTATAACCTCCTCAGAGAGCATCCTCACGTTTTCCAGCAGGAGTATCTCCCCGTCGCGCAGTTCTTTTATCTGCCTCCTAGCCTCCGGGCCTGTTACGTCGTCTACAAATTTGATGGGCCTCTCTAGGTGCTTCTCGAGGTAGGGCTTGTGTAACTCCAGCGACGTGAAGTCGTCTTGCCCAGGTCTGCCCTGGTGCGCAAGGACTACGGCGCGGGCACCTGCGTCTGAAGCTAGGCGCAAAGTGAAGGCATGAGCCCTTATTCTAAAATCATCAACTATTTTCCCGTTTACAATTGGCGAATTTATATCAATACGTATAAACAATATTTTTCCTTTTTTTAAACATCTTTCTATGTTAACCAACCGGTCAATTATATCATTAAGTAACATGTGCTACCGTTTAATTGGGGTTAATAAGTGTTACCAACTACACCCAAAATATAGATATATATATTCTATATAGATTGAGCCCTCAACTGTTATTAAGACAACCCATGTTGAACACATGCAACTTGACAAATACAAACACGCCTTGAGGCGGGTGTCTGTGGAGCTTAACAAACGGGGGATAGAGCACGTCCTCGTCGGTAGCGCGGTTCTTCCGCTAGTATACAACATCAAGTACGACCCCAGAGACGTCGATCTCTTTATCCTCAACAAGTCCACCGTGCTCGACAACGAGCTTTTTGAGGAAATCGCTAAGGAGAACGACTGGGATATGGGGACCTCGGACCACGGCACGATATACTACGAGTTAATAGTTGGGGGGGACGCCGTGAGAGTCGACTTATTGGAAAACATCCTCGACATCTACATCCCCCTCGACCTTTTCTCAGATCTCAAGGAGGTTGACCTAAACGGCGTAAAGACGAGGGCCATAGGTCTTGAGGAGCTTCTGGTGCTCAAGGCCAAGATAGCGACGAAGGAGGCCGAGGAGTTCATAAACGAAGTCGCCAGGCTTGTGCTTGAGCACGACATAAGACTTAACTACAACAAGATCAAGAAATACACATCTCTGTATCCAGAGGACGCAGAGGGCATTTTAAAGCGCTTGAGGAGAAACGGCATCTACGTGGAATAGTATTTATAGACGGGACGAACTCCGCCCATGCGCGTTTTGTACATACACACCGAGCGCTTCAGCTGGGAGGCAAAAGACCCGGCGCTAGACGTCAGAGACGAGCCGACTTCGGGCCGCGCCGAGAACGCCTTGGTGGTTTTCGTCACCGTCGAGAAAGGCGACACGGCAGATGAAGATTTCCTGCGCCAGGTGGCGCGCGACGTCGTTGACGTCGCCAGGAAGGTCAAGGCGTCCTCCATCGTCATATACCCCTACGCCCACCTCTCTAACGAGCTCGCCAGACCCTACACCGCAAGGGAGGTCGTGAACAAGCTCTACGAGGTCGTGAAGTCTGAGTTCGGCGGCGAGGTCCACAAGGCGCCCTTCGGGTACTACAAGGCCTTTGAGCTCAGGTGTCTAGGGCACCCCCTCTCGGAGCTCAGCAGGACCTTCAAGCCGGAGCAGACTAGGCAGGAAAAGAAGGTTGAGGAAAAACGCGACTTCTACGTGGTGCTCACGCCCACAGGCGAGGAGTACGATCCTGCTAAATTCGACTACGGCGGCTACGAGGATCTGAGGATCTTGGTGGAGAAGGAGGTGTTTAAGAAGGAGCTGGGCGGGGGGACTGAGCCCAGGTATTTAGAGTACCTCCGGAAGTTTGGCTTTGAGTGGGAGCCTATGTCAGATGTGGGCCACATGCGCTACGCGCCTGATGCCACGATTATGATGGAACTCGTGGAGGACTACGCGTACATGACCGCCAAGTCCCTCGAAATACCCGTGTTCAAGATCAGGGGAACAAACATGTTTAAACTCGCCGAATCCGCCATAGAGACCCATGCAAAGCTATTCGGCGAGAGGCTTTACGTAGTTGAGTCAGATACCGACCTAATACTCCGCTACGCGGCCTGCTTCCAACAGTTCGCAATGGCCAAGGACTGGGTGATAAGCCACAGGCACCTGCCCTTCGGCATATTAGAGATAGCGGACTCGTACCGGCACGAACAACCAGGCGAGACGGTGCTCCTCTTCAGGCTCCGGAGGTTCTACATGCCAGACCTCCACATATTCACTAGAGATCTTCAGGAGGCCATCAACGTGACCTATAAACTCCACGAAGTCATCTTCAGAGAAATAGGGAAGCTTGGCAGGACCTACGTCTCTCTGTATAACGTCACCGAGGAGTTCTACAAGAGCCACAGGCAGTACCTGGCGGAACTCGCCAAAAGGGAAGGCAAGCCCATATTAGTGAGGGTTCTGCCAGGGCAGAAGTACTACTGGGTCCTCAACGTGGAGTTTCATATAATCGACGAGTTGGGCAGACCGAGGGAGATAGCCACGTTTCAGATCGATGTGGGCAACGCCCAGCGCTTCGGCATAAAGTACGTAGACGAGAACAACCAGACCAGATACCCAGTCATCATACACACAGCCATTTTAGGTAGCGTCGAGAGGTATCTATACGCCGTATTTGACACGGCGGCCAAGGCGGAGAAGGAGGGCAAGACTCCGCGGCTCCCCACCTGGCTCTCGCCGGTGCAGGTACGCATAATACCCATCACCAAAGACAATTTGAAATACGCCGTTGAGGTCGCTGACAGGCTGGAGGCGGAGGGCATCCGCGTAGATATAGACGACAGAGATGAGACGCTGTCTAAGAGGGTTAGGGAGGCTGAAACCGCCTGGGTGCCGTATATATGCGTCGTGGGCGCCAAAGAGGCAAGCGAGGGCACGCTGTCTGTGAGAGAACGGGGCGGAGGGCAGTACAGGACGACCCCGGAGGAGCTTATAAAGAAGATAAAGGACGAGGTGAGGGGATACCCCTCTAGACCGCTTTACCTGCCGCGTTTCCTCAGCCAACGTCCCTCTCGGTACTAGCCGATATATTTTTTCAAACGATAAGTTTATATAGGGGTGTCTACGGCGCGCACGAAATGCAGGCAACAACCCAACTCAGAACCCCCGTGGTCGGCAAGCACGTCTACGGCGAATTATACGGAGTAGACGAATCGCTCCTCCGAGACGAAGAGAAACTCAGGAAGATCGTAATCGAAGCTGCGCACATAGCAAATATGCATCTGGTTGAGGTGAACTCCTGGAAGTTCAAGGGGGGCGACAAGGAGGGCGTGTCGGTCATCGCGTTGGTGCTGGAGAGCCACATCGCCATCCACACCTGGCCCACGTATAACTACGCGACGGTGGACGTGTATACATGCGGCGAACACTCAGACCCCATGTCCGCCTTCCGGTACATAGTGTCGCAACTAGCCCCAAAGAGGTTTACGGTTAACTACTCAGACCGCTCGTATAGATAACCCTCTCCTTTTTCTCTCGATGTCAAATATTTTGCTGATACTCCTCTGGCTCAGCCGAGACAAAATAGACCGAACCATCCGCGACAAAGTCGCCTTTGTGGCCACCGTATATTCCGCAGACGCGGTTAACTTCGTGGTAAAGGCGCTCTACGAGAGCTACGACCACGTCGACACCGTGGTTGTATACGGCCCCGACCTAAACGGCGCAGGCGAGCTGATAGTAGAGGCTCTGCGGGGTGTATGTAACGACGCCTTGCGAATACCCTGTGAATATGTAAAGGCGCTCAACGTAGATGTGGTTGATCTCAGGTGGCGGGGGGAGGATGATCTTAGAAAAGCCGTAACGACACGTTATAGACCGGTCACAGAGGCGGTACGACCCCGGCGCGAGGTGACACTTGAGAAACCAAACAGGAGGTTGCCATACGGAGGGCTCCACGTCCTCTACGACACGGACCTGGAGTCTCTCAGGTCCAAGGCCATAGACTACATATTAACCTACGGCATGGAAAGCCGCGACGTCGTTTACAGCCACCTAGCCCTGCAACGAGACCCCGGAGGCGGCTGTCTGGTGACGCCCTGCGACGTGGTGGAGGAGTGGACCTGTGGACTTGATAAGGCGGGCGTCCTAATAGCTACCCCTGCTTTTATCCAAAAGAAACAACTCGAGGCGGCGGCGTCTGCCATCAGGCCCGAGGTCTACAGCCGCGACGTGTACGACCCACACGGCAACTTCGTGCTTGCAGATGCGCTCTACCACTACGGCCCCCGCGGCGTCTTGCTCCGACAGGTGGAAGTAGACGAAATCAGCGTGAGAAGAGAGGCGCAGAAGCTCCTGCCTGACCACGCCTTCTACCTCGGGCGGGAATACGCGGCCTACAAGCTGTTGAAGGATAAGTACATACAGGATAGATGGAAACTATAGTCAGGCTTTCTGGGCAACAGAATTTCTGTTGCGTCTTCACCATTCTCTGCCGCTTGGCGCTCCCTACGGCTTTATGTCTGGGTTTGCCTCTGCCGATCTCCCGCGACGTGGACCCCGTTTTCCTTA
>DAITPC010000020.1:19303-32521 GCA_036833835.1 Pyrobaculum sp.
GTTATAAATTTTTGGGTCTATACTGCGAGAGTTGGGCTAAGACTTCGCATATGTCTTTGTTGACGCATCTTATCTCTGCCTCTTCGTCGGGCGCGGCTAATACCACGTCTGCGTCTGGCGGGGGGTCTGGGCCTATGTGTATTTTGTAGCCTACCTTCCTGTCGCGCAGGCCCTCTACTATCACGTAGTCCGCGTCTATGTCGCCGCATGAAACGGCGCGGGTGTAAAGCACGTAGATCTCTCCGTTGTAGAACAAGACCCTATCTGCGCCGGCCTTCCTGAGGCGGCGCGTGTCTTTGGTAGGCGGCTCCGGGTCGTGGTGGCTGACCTTAATTGCGGAAACCGTGTAGCCCCTCTCCTTGAGGTTGCTAATAATCCTCTCGGCCAGCGCCGTCTTGCCCACGTCTTTCCCGCCTGTTATCTGCACCACGCAGGTCATGCCAGCAACTTCACCAGGTTTTGCAACTCCTCTAGCGCCTTCCTAAAGTTTTCGCGGGCCGCTTCAGACACCGTGTAGAGCTTCCTGCCTCCCTCCTCAACCTCCACCAGAACCCCGTCCGCCAACATCCTCTTAAGCAACACGTAACCATAGACCGTGCTTATGTTAAAGCCGAATTTCCTAATCTCCTGGATTATGGCGTAGCCGTGTAGAGGGCCTCGCTTGTTGAGTATGCTCACCACATACAGCCAGAGGTTACCCTGGCCTATGCAACGTTTAAACCTCTGATACGCCCTCATCTATCGCGCCTCCCCTCGATGAACTCAAGCACAGCCCTGTAGGCCTCATCGGGGCTCATGTGGACCGGCGGGTTTTTGAAGCCCCACGCCGAGGCGCTTATAAGCGGTCCGCCTATTCCTCTGTCAAGAGCAAGCTTCGCGAGTCTGATGGAGTCTGTGACCACGGCGGCGCTGTTCCACGCGTCGTGTACGTCGAGCGTCGCCTCTATCCTTATCGACAGACCTCCAAATATCTCCGCCTCGATGAGCGTATGCGCTATCTTCCTGTCGCCTAGGAACTGTATATACGCCACGGGCGATATGTACGCGTCGAACTCCTGGCCCATGGCCATCATCTTGACGGCGGCTGTCTTCGTCTTCTCCTTATCGCCACGTCTGTACATGAGGTTTACGAAGTCCGGCGTGCCTCCCACGTTTATCTGATACGTATGCTTAATCCTGACCCCCCTCAGAGCCAACAGCCTTATAAGCGTCTTGTGGAGAACCGTCGCCCCGATCTGGTTCTGGGTGTCGTCGCCGAGAAGCGGCAGTTCCTTCTCGGCGAATCTCCTCTGCCAGTAGTCGCTTGTGGCGATGGGGGCCGGCATCGCGTTTACAAAGGCTACACCCGCCCTTAGGGCGGCCTCTGCGTAGGCCTCAGCGGCTTTCTTGGCGCCGGTGGGGAGGTAGTTCACGAGAACCTCGGTGTTTGTGGAGTTGAGCTCCTTCACCACCTCCTCAACGGTGCCCTCGACGACCTTAGGCACGAGCCCGCCCTCAGGCACACCGTCGAGCACCGGGCCCGGGCGCACCGTCACGCCTAGCTTCGGCGGCTTGAAGACCACCGTGGCGTTGTTCGGCGGCTGGAAGATCGCCTCTGAGAGGTCCAGACTCACCTTCCTCGCGTCGATTTCAAACGCAGAAGTAAAAACTATGTCGCGCGGGGTGTACCTCCCTATTTCTTTAAAGGCGACAATCGGTTCCAGCTCCGGGTTGTGTTTATACATCTCAACCCCCTGGACGAGGGCAGACGCGCAGTTGCCGACTCCGACGACGCCAACTCTAATGGACATGCCCATCTAAACACATGTGTTAATAAACAATTCGTTAAGTAGGCCGGTGGGGAATGGTCATGTCAGCTTCTCCGCCACCACCTCCGCTATGTCCTTCACCGCTACCGCGCTCTCCTTGGTCCTCTTCGCGTCGCTGAGCATGGCGTTGCAGAAGGGGCAGAGCGTTACTATGGTGGAGGCGCCGGTTGCTGTTAGCTCCTCGAAGCGTATGTGGCTGATGCGTTTCTCCTCGGGCACGTCGTACCAGTAGTTAGCACCGCCGGCGCCGCAACAGAACGTGTTCTCGCCGCGTCTAGGCGGCTCCTTGACCTCGCCGAGTTTAATGACGATCTTTCTCTGGACATCCACCACTTTGTTGTAGCGTGCTAGGTAACAGGGGTCGTGAATCGACAAGGCTTCTTTCCCGTCTTTAACTGAGATCTTGCCGTCTTCTATCAGCTTCTGTATTATCTGCGAGTGGTGGTATACCTCAAGCTTGACGCCGAATTCAGAGTATTCATTCTTAAACACGTTGTATCCATGTGGACATATTGTTATTATTTTTCTTATGTTGTATTTCTCGAATATCTGTTTGTTGTTTAGCACTATTTCCTGGAATCTGCTCTCTTCGCCGAGGCGCCTGGCGGGGTCGCCGCAACAAGTCTCCTCGTCTCCCAAAATCGCCACCTTGTTCAGCATGCCTGCACGTTGTAAAATTGTTACAAACGCTTTGATTATCTCCCTGGATCTGCTGTCGAAACTGCCCATGCAACCAACCCACAGGAGGTATTCGGCCTCTGGGTTCTCCGCTATGTGTGTCACGCCGAGTTCTCTAAGCCAGTCGTGTCTGCCTGCGTTGGGCATAGACATTGTGTTGTTGTACTGAGACAGCGACATGAGGACGTCGGCTACCTTCTTGTCCACCCTGCTCTGGGCTACCAAGGCGCGTCTCACGCCGTAGATAACGTCGAGGTGGTTCACCTTCACCGGGCAGCTGTACACACATGCCCCACACGTTGTACACGCCCACACATGGTGTTCCAGCTTAACGGCCACTTCGAAATCCGGGTTGCTGGAGTTGAGGGCTGTGGTACGCACGACGACTCTAGGCGACAGTAGGCGGCCGGCGGCCACCGCCGGACAGCCAGCGTCGCAGGCGCCGATCTCACCACACGACTGGCAAGAAAGCACAACGTCTTTGTCTACGTCTGACATCTTCCCGTAACCGAACTTAATCTCTTCGGGCTTCAACCTGCCCTCCAGAACGTCTTCTAATCTAAACGGCGTTCGGAAGCTTGACAGCTCCCTGGCATGGTTTACAAACAAGTTTGCGGCAGGCTTTACATAGAACATCGTCAGCAACACATTCCTAGCAATCCCAACCGACAGCGACAGCCAGGGGACTAATATCGAGAGGAAGACGTCTAGGAAAGTCATTACTATGATCAGGAGGAGGACCAGCTGCATCTTGTTAGACTCTTTAATAAACTCCCTGTCCTCCTTTAACCTCCTATGTATAAGCCCGCTCCTGATAAAGACGCCCATACGATAAACCGCTGCCATGAGCAGGCCGGCCATTATGGGCAGGCTAATAATCCACAGCGCCAGCGCGAGGATCCGTAGAGGGGCCGAGACCGCCAGAAGCACCGATAGAACCACGCCGGCGGCTATTGAGAAGTGCATATACCCCACTCCTCCCCTCAGCGCCTCTTTAAACTCGTAGAGAATTAATGAGCCAAGGTTCACTCTTCTATTGTAGAGACGTATCCTCAATATTAGATTTATTATAAATATAAAAAATGTAATTAAAAATAATAATAATAGAATTTCTTCTACCATATGCCAATCTATAGGCAGATTTATAAATATTTCTTTCGACTTTTAAAGAACGTTTTTACAGATAGCCTTAAACACGCATCTTTCGCATCCTTTATTGATTTCTAGTGTATTCCTGTTTAAGATCCGTCTTATCTCGTCGAGAAGTTTAACCGCATCGTCGTCCCTCTCGACCCGCTCCACTCTATTCCTGTACACCAAGTAGCCGTGGCGGGCCTTCATCAGGTAGATGTAGATCTGGAGCTGCTTCTTGTGAGCCCCCCTAGAAGCCAGCCCCGTCTTGACTTCCACTGGAATATAATCCCGCCCCCTCCTAATCACCACGTCCACTACGCCAACCAGATCGCCGATCTCCACCTTGTACTCAGTCACGACGTTGTCAAAAACGGAGACAGCCCTCTCATACCGCTCGTGCAACAACCTCCCGCGGACCAGCGACACGGCCGAGTCTTTTGTGAAGAGCTTGAGGCCGAGCTTGTACTGCACCCACAGAAGTCTCGGGCAGTACTCGAAGTCGTTTATCACAGACGGCGAGATGCGCTTGAAGTCATACCTATACGCGTAGACGTCTGAAAGCAACTTAAACACCTCCTGCTCTTTCCTCATCTCGGTCAACGCGCTTTCCACGTCGAGGTTCTCCAAGTCGTCGCAGTTAACCAGGCTACAAATCGGCTTAGGAAGGAGTAGATCCATCCCCCGCCCTAATCACTCTGCCGAATATCCTCGTCGGGCCGTTTCTGAAGATGAAGACTCCTCCGTCTATGTGCCAAGGCCGCGTCAGTTCTATCTTCGCCACGCCGCTGTCTCCCACCATGAGCTCTCCTCTGTCTATCTCCTTTATATACGCATTAGCCCTAATGGCTTTGTAGTGAAAAACGCCGGAGAACCCGGCCCTAATCACCGTCGGGTGTCTGAGCACCAACACGTCGGCCACCACCTCCCTAACCCCCGCAAGCGGCCGCCTAGACAAGGCCATGCCTTTCTCCACCTTCTCTATCTTGTCAAGCGCGATGGTGACGAAGTTGCCGGCCCTGGCTGTCTCCACCGGCGTTCTGTTTAGGTGGATGGACTTCACGACGGCAGAGGCCCATTTGCCGTCGCTATACGGCCCCACCCAGACTCTGTCGCCGACTCTCACGACGCCTCTCTCCACCAGCCCGCCGACAACTACGCCGACGCCCTTAACAAGGTAGATGTCGGAGATATACATGAGGAGATCGCCGCCGTAGTCCCACTTCCTCCTCCTGGGCAGCAGAGAGAGGAACTTGAGCAACAGGTCAAGTCCGTGGCCGGTCACGCTTGAGACGAAAAACACCGGGGCGATGCGGCCCGTGGAGATGGCTTTAGCCGCCAAAACCACGTCGCCCACGTCCCTTACGACGTATGGTATCTTGCTGACCCCCGGCATCTTCAAAACCTTCACCACCTCGTCTACAGTCCTCTGAAACACCTCCTGGGGCGCGATGTCTATCCTCGTGACCACGACGAAGACTGGTATCCCCAACGCCACCGCTATGCCCAGATGCTCCTTCGTCATCCTCTGAACTCCCGAGTTAGCCGCCGCCACCAACATAACGTAGTCCGGCTGCGAGCTGAAAAGCCCCCTCAACGCCGTCCTCAAGTACCGCTCGTGCCCCCCCACGTCGACGAGGAGCACCAGCTTGTCAGACCTCCTATACACCTCGGCCTCATCGAGCGGATCCACCAGGCCGTGGTTAACCACAGAGTCGCCGCTGAAGCCCAGAAGCCTCATCGAAACCGCCGAGGTGCGGCCTGTCAAAACCTCATGCTTGTACCGAGACGCGTAAGACCTGGCGAGGCCCTTGCCGTCGTCCAGCCTCCCGGTGGTCAAAACCCCCACAAGCGTGGACTTACCGGCGTCCACGTTGCCCAACGCCGCCACGGTCACGGTGGGCGGAGGCTCCTCCCGGACGGACACCCTCACCAAGACCTCCGCCACCTTTCCCCTGACGCCCTCAGACACCCTCAGGATATACGCCGTGGCGCCCGCCCGCTTTGCCGCCTCCCGAAGCGTCCCCAGCGCCTTCAACAGCTCGTCGTCCGGAAGTCCTAACGGTCTTCCGTCGTTAGTAACGCCTACTAGGTAAATCGCCTCCCCGCCGCCCTCCAAGAGACGTCTTTTCATCTGACCAGCTAACTTATCTATATCGCCACCCCCTAAGGTAAGCTTATATTCGATGTTTCCGTCTTCGCTTTCTGGAGGTAAATTCACCGTAGCTGTAATCTGTATAAAAATAAATTGTCTACCTCCTTCATAGGAATTTCTGAGTGCAGTTCCCGCAACGGCGATATTCGTATAGTTCGTACGCCTTGTGGAGGCTTTGCAGAACCCACAATGATAAACACAACTTCTCTAAAGAGACGCCTAGCCTCTTTGACTACTTTTATGTCTAATTTTTCGTCTTCCATGTCTGTGACAACTGTTAACGCGTAATTACGTAAACCTCGTGTCTTTGCGTCATAAACCGCTGTCTCTACGGCTTTAGAGATGTCCGTGCCCCCGCTTGCAACTGTCCGTAGGAGAATGTCGATGAGCCTACTTACGTCTTCGATAGGTTCAGAAACCTCGGCGTCGAAGAACCTAACTACGACTTTCCTATAGCTCCTTAAAACCGCAAGGGCGTAAGCAGTGGCGATTACGATCTTCTCTATGCCGTTGATAGCGCTGTACATAGACCCCGATTTGTCTATCAACATATAGACCCCACCGTCGCCAGCCATCTTCATTCCATTTAAAGGCAATTCGCCATGAAGCGATTTGTAGACGAATAATGAAGGGGCGACGAAGAAGAGAGACCAGGCGTATGCGCTGAGTTTCGTCAGCCGACTTAACGAGCCAAATACACGTTCACGCTCTATACCCCTGAAAGATGGCATAGCTAAACCCAGCCCCACGGGCTTCCCCATCAACCTGTAAAACTCGACAGCCTTTTCCAAAATTTTCGCAATTCTAACCCTGCGTGGATCTGTAGATACGGAGAGCGTCAGAGACGCCGGGTCTCCCACTCTTCCCCTGCCTAAAATTTCGCCAAGTTTCTTAAAAACGCCGTAAAGCGTCTCAATATCCGAAGGATCTCCAAAATGCCGCCTTAACTGCCGCAAAGCCTCAACCCAAGCGTCTTGCCGCCCCCTCCCAAACCACGCTCTTCCGAAGTTTTCCAACGACTGTAAATACTTCTCAAAAGCCTTCAAAAGGTTTACAGCAGCGCGGAAAGAGGGGGCGTATTTAAGTCTGCAGAGAGGCGCCACTTGGCTGTAATATGGAGAGCCGACGTAAAGACGTATGAACCGCCCCCACACCGGGCTAGAGGCCCTGCCCCCAAAAATAGGCGTGCGGTAATGAATATAGAAGGCGTCTACCGCTTCCTCTTCTCCGACCCAACTGCTACCTACGGCTCGTAGAATCTTCTGCGCGCGGGCTCGCGCCAGAGGATCGTTGTAATCTACGTTTAATAAAAGGCCCACGGCAGATCTAGGTTTTCTATAAAAGTTTTATTCTGCAATGAACCTATCTCTATATAGCTACTAACATAAAATTATGTGTTTGTATTATTTTATATGAAAAAAGTATTAATATTTAAGTGTATAGTTATAATAGAGGTAAAAAGCCAAATGGATATATCCCAAGCGCGATGTTTGTAAACACTATGGCATAGGCGAAGACCACCGACAAGGTGTTGAGCACCTTTATCAACGGGTTGAGCGAGGGGCCGCTTGTGTCTTTGAACGGATCGCCCACGGTGTCGCCTATAACCGTGGCTTTGTGCATATCAGTCTTCTTGAGGCCTTGAAGCTCCACATACTTCTTCGCATTGTCCCAAGCGCCGCCCGCATTGGCCATGAGCAGCGCCCTAGGAACGCCAGCCACTATGGCGCCCATGATTAAGCCAGCCAAGGCGTTCCAGCCCAACAGAAGGCCCGTCAAGAGAGGTACTATAATTGCCGCGAGGCCTGGCACAAGAAACTCGCCGAGCGCCCTCCTAGTCGCTATGTCGACGACGCGGGCGTAGTCGGGTTGCTCCTTCCACTCCAGAATGCCCGGTTTCTCCCTAAACTGGCGGCGAATCTCCTCAACTATCTCCATGGCGGTTCTGCCCACCGCCTCGAGGGTGCGGCTGGTGAAGAAGTAGACCAGCGAAACGCCGATAAAGGCGCCGATCAAGACACTCGGGTTAATCACCTGAAGCGATTTAAGGCTGTTATCCAATATGCTCAACATGTCCATACGCTTGATCGTAGCGGCGGCGTGTACGATTTCGAATATCAAAGCTATGAAGAGGACAAGCGCCGCCAGCGCCGCACTCGCGATGGCGTAGCCCTTCGTAGTAGCCTTAGTGGTGTTGCCCACGGAGTCCAACACGTCTGTCACCTCCCTCACGTTTTCGGGGAGGCCAGCCATCTCGACGACGCCGTTGGCGTTATCGCTGACGGGGCCATACGAGTCGGCAGTTATGATAATGCCGGCGACAACCAACAGCCCGACGCTTGCCATGGCGGTGCCGAAGATCCCAGCCAGATACCTAGAATAATCTCCAAACGCCGTCACAGGGACGGCGTAGAAGCCTATAGCATACGATACGCCGAGAACGGCGATTATCACGGCTATGACAGGTATGGCGCTCATGAGACCAACTCCATAGCCTGTGATGATCACCGTGGCGGGGCTTATCTTCGCCTGCACGGCGATTCTCCTCACCGGGCCGTAGTTGTAGGAGGTGTAGTAATCGGTTATCTTCACTATGACCGGAGCCACCAAAGCGCCGAGAGACGTAGCCGCCGCGAGGGCCAGGGCCCTCCAAGTCTCAAGACCCAACAGAAAAGACCCCGCAAAGAACAGCAATACAGAGAGAGCTATGGTGGCGTAGATAGCCGTGCTAATAGATGACAGCGGGTGCTTCACACCTGACGTCTTTAGCAGATTCACGCCGACAAAGGTAGCCACTAGGGCTAGGGTTGCGAAGAGTATGATCATTTCTATATACTGCGCCGGAAGCTCGAGAATAGCCGCCAAGAATATCGCAGCCGTGACGGTCACTATGTAAGACTCATAGACGTCCGCCGCCATGCCCGCCACATCGCCTACATTGTCTCCCACGTTATCGGCGATCACACCTGGGTTCCTCGGGTCGTCCTCAGGAATGCCGGCCTCCACCTTGCCCACCAGATCCGCGCCTAGATCCGCCGCCTTGGTGTATATGCCGCCACCGACTCTCATAAACAGAGTAACCAAACTCGCGCCGAAACCCAACGCCACGAGGGGCACAGCCCAGTCATGCGTCACGGCCTTAAACACCAAGTAGAATCCCGAAATCAGGAGCAGGGCGATGCCAGCGAGGGACAGCCCCATGACAGCGCCAGCACGCCACGAGACCACCAGCGCCCTCCCCATGCCGCCTGTGGCGGCGGCTTGGGCGACACGCGAGGCGGATCTGGTCGTAACGTACATGCCTAGATAGCCAGCCAACATAGAACCAAGCGCACCAACAACGAAGCCCAACGTAGTAAGCCCGTAGGTGCCCCGCGGCAGATCTATGGCAAGGAGTATGAGTACTGCCAGGGCTACCAGAAGCACCGCCAATGTCTTATACTGCCTGAAAAGGTATGCCTTGGCCCCCGTGGCTATGGCTTGAGAAATAAAACGCATCTTCTCATTACCGGGATCTTGCCTCAAGACCCACCTGGCGAGATACAACGCATATAAAACACCTAAGATACCCACGGTCACGCCAAATACCGCAAACCCAGCCATAGCAAGGGGATTGCCCTCTGTTTTTATGTTTTATTGCAATTTTTGTGTGATGTCTACGTATTGAATACGTACACGTAATATTTAAAAGCAGTACAATTACTGCCTCTGTGCCTCTTGAGCGCGTCGTGGAGTTCAGGATAGCGTCTCAGGTGGATCTGCTTCCTGAAGTGATATACTTCATTGGCAAGACTGGCGCCGCCATGTTTGAGGAAAGGCCTGAAAAGCTCCCAAGACCGCGCGACCCGGCGGTGCTTCAGAAGGCTAAGAAGATAGATGAATTCCTGAGCCAGCTGTTGCTCTATGTGTCGCCGCAACAGGTAGCGTTGCCGCTGACCACTCTGGAGTCTCAGATAGATTCGGTGCTGGAGAGGCTGGAGGCCCTCTACAAGGATGTATCCTACTACACCCGACTAATAGACGAGTTGCGGGTCAAGCTGGCGGTGTCTAGAGACATCGCCGGAGTCAAGACGGCCGCACCACCGAGGACAGAGGCGCTGGAGGTCCTCGTGGCGTTGCCGGGAAGAGCAGTGAAGGAGGCTGTGGAGCTGGCCAAGTCTCTCAAAGCCACGGTGGCGCAACAAGGCAACGCCCTCCTCGTGGCGGTGGAGCGGAGAAACGCGCCGCAGCTGAGAAACGCGCTTGAGAAGCTGGGCGTACGCGTGTTCTCTCTACAGGAAGTCGCCGACATAGAGCCTCCTAACGTGTTGGAAGAAAGGCTGAGGAAGGCGGAGGAGGAGCTGAAGGCGGCTGTGGAGAGGCAGAAAGACCTCATAAACTACGCCTACACCCTCAGAAACGCGGCGGCCGCTGTCGCCGAGACCTTCAACAAATCCGCAATAGACGAAGGAATGGAGATGGGCCACCTCTTCGAGTCCTACGAGAAGGAGATAAAGAAGCTTGAGGAGCAGTTGACTAACCTCTCCAAGATTAGGAAGGTTCTGGAGGCTCTCTCCGGGAGAGGAAGGTTGAAGTTGCCCGAGGGGTTTAAGCTGGTGGTCGACCCCGAAACGCCCATAGCAGCCCCACATGTATTACAGGAGATCAACGGGGTTAATGTGGCGTTGGTAAGAGGCGAGGCGAGGGGGGTGGAGGTTCCTCCGGAGTACCTCTCCGACATAAAAACCGGCAGGGAGCTGGTGGAAAATGCAATAAAGTCCCTGGAGGCGTCTCTCCAGAGGCTCAGGAAGGAGCTTGAGACGCTTGAAAAGCTGTATCGCGAATACTCCATATACGGCGACGGGAAGTGGGAAGAGCATAAAGACGTGGCGTCGGTCATGCTCTACGTGCTTGAGAAAGACGTGAAGAAGATAGACGACGCCCTTGCGGAGTTTGTGAAGCACAACCTCGGCAAGCTAGACGTGGTCAGGAGGACGCGCTACAAATACTTCGACGCCGTGCCTGTGGAGAGGAGGCCGACGTTGGAGAGATACCCCACGCCAATTAGGCAGTTCACCAAGATCGTCTACATGTACGGCGTGCCGAAGCCAAACGAGATAAGCCCCGTGCCTCTGGTGGCGCTTCTCTTCCCCGTCTTCTTCGGTTGGATGTACGGCGATCTCGGCCACGGCTTCCTCCTCTTCCTCCTGGGTCTACTCCTCATGAAGAAGCTATACGGCGGGAGGTACAGAGACTGGGGGATCATTTGGGCATTGACGGGTCTTGTCTCCATGTTTTTCGGCGCCTTCGTGTACCAGGAAGTGTTCGGCTTCGGGTTTAAAGAACTAGGAATAAAAATGCCGACCCCGCCTATACTACACCTCTTCGGCGAGGGACACGAGTTGGTGACAACGGAGGGTGTGCTGGCTGGGATCAAAGCGGCGTTTATACTAGGCTTCCTCCTCATTTTGCTAGCCTTTCTTTCCAAATTCATAAACACATTACTGAAGGGAGAACCCGACGTGGCGGTGGCGGTGGTGTTGCCACAGGTGGTGCTCTTCTTCTCGCTTGGCATGGTGTTCTTCTCCCTCATGAAAGACGCGTTGCATCTGGAATTCATGGCGCCGCTTATCCAGCTCCCGTGGCTCTACATTTTTGCAGGGGCTTTTGTATGGAGCGCGGCGGGGGCCCTCGCGCTGAGGGCTAAGTATAAGCACCATGAAGAGGCGCCGCCCATCACCCAAGAGTTTATAATGGGCTTCGTCGAGAGCTCCCTCGGCGCGCTGGCTAATATACCGAGCTTCGCCCGTCTCGTGATCCTAATACTGATACACGGCGTGTTGACAAAGCTGGTAAACGGCGTTGCCATTTCGCTCGGACCCGCCGGCATCCTCTTCGCCGTGTTTGGCCACTCCCTAATAGCAGCCGCCGAGGGCCTGTTCTCCATGGTGCAATCCCTCCGTCTCGTATTCTACGAGACGCTTTCTAAGTTCTACGAGGGCAGAGGACGCCTCTTTGTGCCTCTGGCTCTGCCCTAATGGAGATAATCGCCGAGGTCACCCCGGTCAGAGACAGAACGAAGCTTCTGAAGAAGCTGGAGGCGCTCAAGCCGTTGGTCAACAGAATAGACATACCGGAGGCGCCTGGGGGCAAACCCACGGCACATTCCCTCGCCGTGGGCGCGCTTGCCAAGCAGATGGGGTTTGAGCCCATCGTGCACATACGGCTCCTCGACGTGAACAAGACAGGTCTGAAGTCTCTACTCGGCGGAGCCTACCTGCTGGACATAAAAGACGTGGTGGTGCTACAAGGGGACCCCCCGGCCGAGGGCAGACCCGTGGGCGAGGTATCCACCGAGGAGGCGGTGGAGGAGGCGAAGAAGATGGGGCTCAGAGCAGGCGCCCTGCTGAGCATGAGGAGAGACCACAGAAAACGCGTGGAGACCCTCAGAGCCGACTTCTACCTAGCCCTGCACCTCACAGACGCCAAGCAACTGGAGGGGCTCCCCCCCATCGTCTACCCCTACGTCATGGTGAGAACAAGCAACAACTCTGAGCTGATTGATAGGCTTAGACAAACCGCCGTGGAGCCCCACGAGGCCTTGGCGTTGGTGGAGGCGCTGGAAGGGGCGGCGCCCGGAGCCGTCATCTCGGTTCCGGGAGACTTCGACGCCTTGGTAGAGCTACTGAAACAGATAACACGCCGTGGCTAAATCCACAATTGCGAAGCCTCTTAACGAGACAAGTCAAAACATACACCCTTTCAACTCCCCCTCCGCCCGGGGGCTCGGGGCCCCGTTGGGCACTCGGCGCAACGGGGCGGGCCTCGGCTGGGTTGTGCAGAGCGCCCCGCTTAAGGCGTCTGGCCGCTCCGGGGCTAGGCGTTCAAGGCGGCGCCGGGCGGAGGGCCCACGCCGGGCGGAGGCGGCGGAAGGCTCCATAGGTTATACTTCAACAACAGCGTCCGATGTTTATCTCCATGACAAACACGCCTCCGCGGCTTAAGATGAACTAAGCAGACAAGAAACGCGGCTTCCGGCGTCATAATATTGAACTGACACGTGGCAGAACTTGACTCACACTTAACTAACAGGCTTTTAAAGGCCTGTGAGGAAAACCCCGTAAGGAAAGACCTGCCGGCTTAAGCATCGACGTCTCAGCCCAGCGCCAAGGCCTAACAGCAGTAGATGGGGGATGGAAAAGGGGTTTAGCTGGGTTTTCCGAGGCTATTTTTTCCTCCGCCTCAGCGCAACTGTTACTGCCGCTGTGGCGGCTCCGGCGGCTGTGTATGGGCTGATGGGGGGCGCCTCCACGGCGGGGCGGCATGTCTCCCGGGTATACGCCGCAACTACGGCTGAGCCGTCTAGCGCCGCCTGCGCCGTGGCGTTGCACAGCCTCACCGCGGCGAGCGGATTCGGCACGCCCAACACGTCTCTAGCCGTCGTTCTATACACGGCGAAAAACAACG
>DAITPC010000021.1:0-1816 GCA_036833835.1 Pyrobaculum sp.
TAGATGGTTGAGGCGTGCTCGGCGTCTTGGAGGCGGTGGCGGCGCGGGTTTCGCAGTTCCTCATGTCTAGCTTCAGGTCGGGCAGCGGCGTATTAATTGTGGCGACGAGGGAGGACGACGTGACTAGGGAGGTGGACATAGCCGCCGAAGAGATGGCGTACCGCATGTTGAGAGAGGGCTTCAAGGAGGGCGGGGTGCTCTACGCCGAGGAAAGGGGGGTCTACCGGTGGGGAGACGAGCGGTACATATTCGTCCTCGACCCGCTGGACGGGTCTCTCAACTACGCGGCGGGGGTCCCCCTCTTCTCGGTATCACTGGCGGCGGGGAGATACAGAGAAGGCACCCTTTCAGACTTGGAATACGCCGTAATCGCGGTGCCGCCTACCGGCGACGTATACACGGCAGGTCCCCAGCTCGGCGCCAGGAAAAACGGAAAGCCTGTGAGGAGGGCCCCAAGGAGCAACATTGTCTTCGTGGCGGTTAGCAACAGCTTCCCAGAGAAGACCTGCGAGGTGGTGAGGAGACTGGGAGTGCGGGGGCGGAGCCTGGGCTCCTCCGCGCTGGAGCTGGCCTTCGCCGCGGAGGGCGTCGCGAGGGGCTTCGTGGATCTCCGGGGTAAGCTTCGGCTTCTTGACGTGGCGGGGGCGTTGGTCTTTGGAAAATACGTCTCGGGGTTTAAATACGTCATATACGGCGACACGCGCCCGGACTCCCGCGTCTCTATCATCGCGGGGGACGAGGAGTTTGTAGATGTCGCATCGACCCTTTGACGAGCGGGTCAAAAACTTTCTGCTTAACCTGGCGCGGGTCTTAAACACGCGGATCGAGAAGGTTCTAGACCTCTACTTCTACGTCTCTCCAGAGACCGTCAAAATCGTGGAAGTTGTGGAGAGAGGCGGCGGGGTCGTCGGCGTGAGACTTGCCGTGAGATCCGCCAAGAGACGAGACACGTGGTACTACGTCGCGGTGGGGGAATACGGCGCCAAGTGTACATGCGAGGGCAACACGCTGGGGGGGAAGGTATGTAGACATATCATAATCGGCGTCATAACCTGGAACATGGTTACACTCCTCAAACGCGGCAAAGAGCTAGACCTCTCTAAACTCACGTGGCTTCGAGCTGGCGAAAAAGAGATATAGGAATCAAACCCGATGCGCAACGCGTAGTGGACAACCGCCGCATCGCGTCGCACGGCATCTTACAGCCCCAGCGCCGCGTCCTTACGTGTTAATCAAATGTAACAGCCCCGTGAAAGACCTACGCCAAAGACCTTTCACATAGCCGCTTGACGAAAACAGATTGACAACCGTCTATAAAAAGTGGATAAATGATTCCTATGGTAAAGGTTACTAGGAGGGCGTTGCTGGGGTTGGGGCTTTTCTGGGTCTATCAGTTGCGTTGTACCCCCTCCTTAGGGAGGTGGAGTCTTCGCCACGTCAGACACGTGGCGGCGTTTGGTTTGAGAAGGCGGAGGAGGAGGCCGACGGCGGCGATGAGGTTGAGCTTAGGTTTATAGACGAATTGGGGAGACCTGCGGAGTTTTCTGCTCTGTTGGTGTGGGAGCCGGCGGGCGAGGTGGAGGAGGTGCGCATACGTGGTAGTCTCAGAATTCCGCGGAGGGAGCACCGCCGGCGCGTAGATCAGTGGAGAGATGAGCTGAAGAGAAGAGACCAGCCGCCAGTCACAGAAAACACGTTACTGACCTTACTGCCAGTCTCGTTGCCAGGGGAGGCGCTTCACTACACCGACCTGCTCGAGAAGCCGAAACTCGTCAACAAAACCTACACGATAAGAGGCGCCGCCAGCCGCCGAGGC
>DAITPC010000021.1:1916-29094 GCA_036833835.1 Pyrobaculum sp.
AAGACTACGTGTTTAAGCCGCTTTACACGGTGGTGAAGGTTGTGGACTAGCCTGCCGCTTTGAAGAATGTCGTGAGACGCCGTGAATTTTTCCGTAAGGCTTTAGGGCGCCTGGCCCTTGTAGGCGCGTAATGAGGCTGATGTCAGCGTTCAAATCCTCTGTCATCTAATCCTCCTTCGCCTGTCATCACCGTGAGTGTTTACTTGTCTGCTTTAAAATAATTATGATGCGTCTACGTGTTTATGTATCCTCTTGAGGTGAGAATTTCGCCGAGTAGGGCGCTGATGGTTGAGGTGGATAAGCTTCAGCTGGGGCGGAGCAGAGTGGTTGGCCGGGTGGAGGTGAGGGGAGACGGCGTATATGTAGACGGGAGGCTTGTGACGTTTAGGCGGGCGTTGAGGTGTCCGGTGAAGGTGGGTGGGCTCTACTTGTGTAGCGACCCCCCTGAGGTGCCTAGGTTCTTCTACCGCGACGTGTTTATGCCGGATTTTGGCGAGTTGTTGAGGGTTTCTGAGCTCTACGCCACAGATAGGCTAAACAGCGGCGACTGTCTCGCGGAGTACTTATTCGCAGTGGTTAGGGGCTCTCCCTTTCTGTGGGATATATACGGCCGGAGGGAGCCCGCTTTGCCGCGTAGATGTGGAGAGGTGCTGGGGGTGTTGAGGGCCCGGGGGCTGAGGGAGCGCCGGCTCTACACGCCGCCGAGATACGACGCGAAGACGTCTGCTCTCCTTGGCTTGTTGAGGTTTGGGGAGGCGTTGGGGCTGGTGGAGAGGAGCTGGTTTGGCTTCGCCGTGGCTATGAGGTATGGGATATACAGCGCCTTAAGATGGAGGTTGCCCCCCGGGCCTGACAGCTGGCTTTTCCTCTTCGGGATATACGCTGCGCTCGATCCGGTGGCTGTGCCGGGCGGCGTCGCGGTGGATTTGGGGCTTTTGAGGGCTGTGCCGTATATAGTGGCGCGGGTGGTGGGGAGGTGGCTTGTGGCGTTTAACGTGGCTGGGCTGCACATAGCCGCTGGCAATTTCAACATGATGGTAGACGGGGGGCGGAAGAGGGCTAAATACGCCTCCTGCTACGGAGATAAATGCGCCGTGGGCGGCTTGCTGTTTAACCAATGCGTTGAGGTGGACTGCGGCGTGGTGAGGACGTCGGATTTCGAGTTTAAGGGTTTGGTTAAATGCCGCGACTTCGGTACTGCGTTTTTCTCGGTGGAGCCCTGTAGTTAATGTTATCAACATATATAAATAGTGTAGAGGAGGTGCTTCGTGCCGAAGATTCCAGTAAAGGTGGTGACATTCGACGAGATAGTTGAGTGGAGCAGAAGACTTGCAGACAAGATCAGGGAAAGCGGCTGGCAACCAGATGTGGTCGTCGCCATCGCCCGCGGTGGGTACGTCCCCGCACGTCTTCTCTGCGACTGGCTCGGCGTCGGCGACCTCTTGAGCATACAAGTCGTCCACTGGCCGTCGGCGGCAGAGGTGGCTGAGAAGGCCTATGTCAAGTATCCAGTTAATGTAGACCTAAGCGGAAAAAAGGTGTTAGTAGTTGACGATATAGTAGACACAGGCGACAGCGTTGAGCTAGCCAAGAAAAGCATCGAGGAGTGTTGCAGACCTAAGGAGGTGAGGACCGCCGCGTTGCAGGTGATAACAAGCGTGGCGAAGTTTATGCCGGATTACTACGCCATCGAGGTGAAGGAGTGGATTTGGTTCGCCTACCAGTGGAACGCCGTGGAAGACGCCGCTGGCTTCATAATGAAGATCGTGAGGGAGACGGGGAAGACGGAGTGGTGTCTCGACGAGCTACTTATGGCACACCTCAACTGGTACGGTAACGAGTACGTAGAGAAGAGGTTCGGGTACATACTCTACGCCCTCGACATGCTCAACAGGAAGGGCCTAGTTAAGGTGAAGAAGTGCAGATCTGACTAGGGTTTTCTCACGTCGCGGTACGCAAGCACGAGGACCACATCTCCTTTTTTCACCCCGCCTGGAGGGATCAAGGCCACTCCGCTGGCCTCAGGCTCCGTGAAGCTGTGATGCCTCGCCTTGAGAGGCGTGGCGTAGAGGCCGCCCTCCCCCGTCTCTAGCTTCACCCTAACGATCTGCGCCATCTCGCCGGGCACGTCTTGTGTGACTGTGGCGTAGTGCCAGTCGTGGCTTGGGGCTCTCGCCGCGTTGGCCATGTGGCGGAGCACGGGCTCTACTATCCTGATAACGCCGTGGAGTGCGCTTATGGGGTATCCGGAGAGGCCGAAGATAGGTTTCCCGTCGACAACGGCCACGCTTGTCGGCCTCCCGGGCTTCATGCGGAAGCCCCGTAATCCCTCGTAGCCCAGCTTGTAGAAGTGGTCTATCTCGCTGGGGCCGGCGCCGCCTGTGATTATCACCGCGTCGTACTGGGCTAGGAACTTGTCGACGGCGGCTCTGACCTCTTCATGGACGTCGCTGGTCACAACCTTCTCGCGGATTTCGACATACGGCATAAAGGTCTGTATGTACCAAGCCACGAGAGACGCCGTGGATTCGACCACTCTCCCCCTCATCACAAGCTCCGCGGCGACCTCGGGGTCTACCGGCGGCACCACCAGCTCGTCGCCGGTGGCCACGATGCCCACCTTCACCTTCCTGTAGGCGTAGAGCGTCGTGATGCCGACGTCTAACAAGCCGACCACGTCAAACGGCGTTACCACGAAGCCTTGTCTCAACATGACTGTGCCTTTACGCACGTATGAGCCGGGCGGGTCCACGTTGGCGTATTTCTCAAACCTCCTATCCACCACCACGTACTCCCCCTCCTTCCTAGCCGCCTCCTCGGGTACAACGGCGTCGGCCCCCTCGGGGAGGAAGGCCCCCACCGAGACATAGACCGTCTCGCTGGGCCCCAGCGACAAATCTCTCTTGTACTGCCCCACAAGAACCGTGCCGACTACCCTGAATCTGCCCGGGGTTGCGTCGGAGTTAACGGCGTAACCGTCGTACGCGGCACGGGGGAAAGGGGGGTAGTCATGCGGCGCCACCACGTCTCTCGCCACCACGCGGCCCGCGGCGTCCCATACAGCGACCTTCTCCACCTCCTCTACCCTCCTCACCATTGGAAGAACCTCAACGACCCTGGAGACTGGGTTTAGGCCTGAAAGATACCGCATAACCCCCAAGCCGCATCAAGTTTAAAAGCATTCAACAAATACACAGCGGTGATGCCGTCAGGGTTACGGTGAATGGTGACCGGAGGCGCTACGGCTGACTTCATAATTTATAAAACGTCCAGCACGGGGTGCCATGGGCAGACGTAAGAGGAAGAGGAAAGTAATCCTAAGGCCGAGGAGGACGTTGCCTAAGATATTCACATGTCCCCACTGCGGCGCCCAGCTGGTCACCGTGAAGAAGATGGAAAATGGCTACCTGGTCATATGCGGCAGTTGCGGCATAAGACACGATTTTGAGGAGAGACCGGGCTGGATGCCTGTGGATTACTACAACGCCTTTGTGGACCTCTACCTAGAGGGCAAGGTAGCCCCGCCGCAACAGCAGGGCACGCCGCAGATCGCCGAGGGGGAGGAGGAGGGGGGAGACGATGAAGCTCTATGAGTATCTGATAGAGGGTGTTAAGCATTTCACGTTGATAGACCCCGACAAGTCGGTGGACTACCTCAGAATCGCAAAGCTTGCCCTAGACGCAGGCACCGACGGGATTCTGGTAGGCGGCTCGCTTGGCATCAGGGAGAGCCAGATGGCGCAGGTGGTCCGCGACATAAAGACGATCGCTCACGTGCCCGTGGTTCTGTTCCCCGGCTCGCTCACCCAGCTCACCGAGGAGGCAGACGGCGTCTTGTTCCTCAGCGTGTTGAACTCGCTGGACCCCTACTTCATCATAGGGGCGCAGGTCCAGGGGGCTGTCCTCTTGGCTAAGCACTTCCCCCGCCTGGAGGCGATCTCGACGGCGTACATACTGGTGGGAGACGGCGGCGCCGCCGGCTTCGTCTCAATGAGCAAGCCCATACCATACACGAGACCCGACATAGCTGCGGCGTATGCCCTCGCGGCTAGCTACATAGGCTTCAAGGCGGTGTATCTGGAGGCGGGAAGCGGCGCGCCGCAACCAGCGCCGCCCGAGATGGTTAGGGCCGCGAGGAGGGCGTTTCCGAGGATCCTAATAGTAGGCGGCGGCATCAGAAGCGGCGAGGTTGCCTCCGCGGTGGCGAGAGAAAAACCCAACGTAATAGTGACGGGGACTCTGGCGGAGGAGCGGCCGGAAAAACTCGGCGAGATAGTGAAGGCGATAAAATCAGGCCTTTAGCTTAACCCTCCGCCAGTGCCTTCTAGCCGGGGATCTTGCGACCCTCCTCTTGGTCTTCGCTATTACCCAAACCGGCGGGTTTCTGTTGGAGTTCAGCGCGGCGGCGAGCCTCAGCTTCTTGCCAAGAGGCTTGTTGCGGGCCATGGCCTACGCCTAAAACACGGCTTTAAAAACCTTCTCCCTAGAGACGGAACCTGTACTCTTTACGTGTCTGGCTGTAGACGGCTTCCAGTATCTTCTTAAGGGCGTCCTCGTCTATAGGTATCTTAACCCGGCCCGAGGAGGCGAGGGCGATGAGTTGTTGCTCAAGCGCCTCCGCCAGCTCAGGCCGCACTATTCTGATGTTGTCAAGCCTCGCGAGGGCTCCGGGCGTCAGTATCTTCTTTAAAGCCGCCCGCCTCTGGGCGGCGGCTATCTGCGCCTGCCGCTCCAGCTCAGCCCTCTTCTGCAACTCCTCCAGCTTCCTCCGGCGGAGCTCTTCCAGCTCCTCGTCGCGCGGCTGCTCGAACCGCTCCTCTGTCATTACTCCTTAGGCGGGGCCAGGTAGTTAGCCAGCTCTGGCCGCGTCTTCACAAGCTCCTTAGCTATTTTAGCGGCGATTCTGTCCACAAGCGACCTCCCCTCCGGGGTCAAAATCCGCCCCTGTTTTGTCTTGGCTACAAAACCTGCCTGCTCCAACTGTTGCAGTATCTTCCTAATCACGGCGCCTCCTGCCTTCCTCGTCCTCTCCGGCCGCGTCTTGTCGCCTATCTTAGCCCGGTATCCGTAAGCCGTCCTCAAGCTCCCCAGCCCCGCGGGACCGTGGATATACAGCTTCCTCATCAACGAGGCGGCCCTTATGTACCACCAGTCAGACGTCATGGGAGGCCTCTCCTTGTTTGCGCCGGTCTTCACAAAAGGCGCCCACACAGGCGGCTTCACCTGCGGCACGTTCTCCCGTATGTACTTGGCAAGCTCTGCGATCAACACGTCTGCAGGTACGTCCTTAACCGAAGTCACGCCAGTGCTATACCCCCCATTTATAAGATTTTCCGCCCCCGGACGGAGAAGAGTTTATATACCAGCCGCCGGACGTAGGCGTTATGAAGTTCTGCCCAAACGACAGGAGTCTGCTGGTGCCCGTGAAGAAGGGCAACAAGACGGTGTTGCGCTGCCCCAAATGCGGCTACGAGGAGGAGGCGCAACAAAACGTGAAGAGCGCCTACCAGAGCAAATCTGTAGTCGAGAACAAGAACCCCATCATCGTGGTTGCGGAAAACACAGTGAACCTGCCGAAGGTCAAGACGAGGGGATGCCCCAAGTGTGGACACGACGAGGCGTATGTATGGGTCCAGCAGACCCGGGCTGCCGACGAGCCCCCCACCCGCTTCTACCGTTGCGCCAACTGCGGCCACACCTGGCGCGAGTACGAGTAATACCGGCCCAACCCCTTCAGCTCTTAAAAACCGGGGAGTTGTAAATGTCATGGCCAAATACATACTTACTTACCTCGACGCCAAGGAATTCGCCTACATAGTAGACTCCATCTCGGTGCTTGTGGAGGAGGCGAGCTTCGTCGTCAGAAGCGACGGCCTCTTCCTCAGGGCGCTTGACGCCTCTAGAACCGCCATGGTGGACCTCTCGCTCCCAAAGGAGGCTTTCGAGGAGTTCCCCGAGGTGGAACAAGAGGTTAAGATAGGCATGAACTTCAAAGACTTGAAGAAGATCCTGAGGCGTATCAAGAAGGGGGACAAGATCTCCATAGAGGTCGAGGAGGGGAGGGTCCGGATCAAGCTCGTGGGCAAATCGGTTAGGTCAGTCACCCTGCCGTCTGTGGAGGTGGTGGGCGAGGAGTTGCCGACGCCTAAGGTGGTGTATACGGCCAGGGTGAAGACCGCAAGCGACGTCCTCGCCACTGCAGTAAAAGACGCAGACGCCGTCGCAGACGAGGTGAAGCTCGAGGCCAACGAGGAGGCGCTGGTAATAAGCGCCTCCAGCGACAAGGGAGAGGTGGAGGTGCGCCTAGACAAAAACAGCGAGTTGGTGTATGAATTCGACGTGAAGGAGCCGGCCTCTGCCAGATACTCCCTTGAGTACCTTCTAGACATCACAAGCAAAACCTCTAAAATCAGCGACATAGTCATCATGGAGCTCGCAACAGCAAAACCCCTCCTGCTGACTTTCGATATCCCGGCGGGTGGCAAGATCTCCTACTTCCTGGCGCCCAGGGTGGAGTGATCGTTGAGATATTTTTCCGCAACTTCTACCGGAACTACGCCAAGTTCGACGTGGACGCGGTGGAAAGGCGGGAGTTCGCCTTCCAGCCCTTCGGCGGTGGCATGGTGAGACACAGGTCGTTCAAAAGCTTGGAGGAGCTGAGGAGGTTCGTTATAGAAAAAACGCCGAGGCATATATACCACTCCGCGGCGTATTACGAGAGGCCGGGCGAGGAGGATATGGAGCGCAAGGGCTGGCTAGGCGCGGACCTCATATTTGACATAGACGGCGACCACCTCGACACGGAGGCTTGCAGAGAGAGCAAGCTGGTGTCGCTGAGATGTTTGGAGGACGCCAAGGAGGAGGCCAACAAGCTCATAGACGTTCTGGAGAGGGAGCTCGGGCTGAAGCCGAGACGTGTGGTGTTCTCGGGGAACCGCGGCTTCCACGTCCACGTAAACGACGAGGAGGCGCTGGCCCTCGGAGCCAAGGAGCGGAGGGAGCTTGTGAACTACCTAAAGGCCGTGGGGTTTGACCCCGCCCGCTTTGAGGCGAAGCTCGGGAGGAGGCGCGTGGTTCTATATGAAGAGGAGGTGGCGGGCAACCTCCTCAGGATTAAGCAGGGAGTTGAGGACCCCCGCGCCCTCAAGGTGGAGATAGACGAGGTTGTAACGCAAGACGTGCACCGCCTAATCAGGATGCCCGGCTCGCTCAACGGCAAGACGGGCCTCGTGGCGCTTCCGCTCACCACGCAGGACCTCGGAAAGGAGGTTGAGTCGATTGTAGACAGGGCAATAGCGTTTAGAAAAGGTAACCTCAAGGTCAAGTTTGAGAGAGACTTCGCGGGTACGGCCCTTTTCGAGAAGGTGGAGGCGCGGCAAGGCGACGTGAAAGTATTACCGGCATATCTTGCGATATATTTAGAGCTCCAGGAAGTGGGGAAGGTATATGATTGAGAAGCTGAGGCTCTGGCTCGCCGCCGAGATAAACTCCCGCTTCTTGGCGGACCCGCCCTTCAGCTCATACGCTGAAGCCGCCGAGGAGTTCATAAGAGAACTTGAGAAAAACCCGCTCCCCCAGAGCCTCCTCGACAAGGTGAAGGAGCAGTCCGTCTCCACGCTCCTCACCATAATAGATATCAGGACGAGGAAAATCATCTGGGAGCTGAGCCAGGGCAGGATACCTGGCAGGATGACGGCGGAGGAAGACAGGCTCGTGCGGCCCCTCGTCAAAATCCAACAAGCCGGCCCCCAGAGGAGGCGGGTACAAGACTACGTGGTGGTCCAGTTTCTAGTCCCACACCCCGCCATAGTCACCGAGGACTTCGTCCAGATAGGCCCCTTCGCCAAGGGGGACTTGGCGAAGCTACCCGCGAGGGATGCGAAAGACCTCGAGGAGAGGAGAATCGTGAGGAGGTTCCTAAGCGCGTAAAGTTTATTTGCACCCCCTTTCCGGCGAAATTATGAAGTTTCCCAAAGCCGTCAATATATACTGCCCCCGTTGCAACGCCTACACGAAACACAGCGTGTCGAACTACCACGCAGGACAGAGACGCACCTTGGCGGAGGGCCAGAGGAGATACGAGAGGAAGCTGAGGGGCTACGGCTCCTCGCCTAAGCCTAAGCAGAAGCGCTTCGCCAAGATCAACAAGAAGGTGACTCTGGTCTTCACCTGTAGCAAATGTGGCTACAAGATGGTTAAAAGCCTAGGGAGGATGAAGAAGGTGGAGCTGGTGTAATATGCCTCCCAGGTTCAGCAAGGTCCTAATCCCCCAGCCCCGCTCCAGGTTCATAAAGATTAGATGCCCCGACTGCGGCAACGAGCAGGTCACCTTCTCCCACGCCGCCATGGTGGTGCGGTGTCTAGTCTGCGGCCGCGTCTTGGCCCAGCCCACAGGCGGAAAGGCAGGGCTGGCAGGGCACGTGGTGAAAGTCCTGGAGTAGCCCCAGTTTAGGTTTTAAACACGTCATTTATCCCCCTCTATGAGACTTGTTAGGAAGGAGTTTCCGGACGTGGGTGAGCTGGTGATTGGGACGGTGAAGAAGATCGCGGAGCATGGGGCGTATGTCTACTTGGATGAGTACGAGCTGGAGGCGTTCGCCCCGACGCAGGAGATTATCCAGTCGTGGTTTCACACCATTAGGGATTACGTGAAGGAGGGGAACAAGACGGTGTTTAAGGTGATTAGCGTGAACCCGAGGATGAGGGTTGTGGAGGTTTCGCTTAAGCGCGTCAGGGTGGATGAGAAGGAGAAGAAGTTGCTGCTGTATCGCCACAAGGTGAGGGTGCTTAAGATGCTGGAGATCGCCATGAAGAAGCTCGGTAGACCTCCTGAGGAGGCGTTGAATGTGCTTTGGTATCTGGAGGAGCAGTTCGGCGACCCCTTCAAGGTGTTTGAGGAGGTGGTGAAGACGGGGCCCCATGTGGTGGATGAGCTTGAGCTTGACCAACAGTTGAAGGAGTTGATTGTGGAGCTGGCGAGGCAACAGGTGGAGGTTCCGCCTACGAAGATATCAGGAATACTGAAGGCTGTCAGCGTGGAGGGCGACGGCGCTGAGAAAATAAAGGCCGCCCTCTCGGAGCTGGCGAAGACCATCCAAGAGAAGTTTCCCGGTATCTCCGTGCGGATATACGTGGTTGGGCCTCCGAGGTACAGGATCGACCTAACCGGCCAGGCGCCGAAGCAGGTGGAGGCCGCCTTTACAGAGGTGGGGAACCTCCTGCCGGCGCTTCAGAAGAAGTATAAGATCATCGCGACGCTCCAGAGGCTGGAATGAGGTCCCTCCTGCGGCGGTGCACCAACTGCGGAGCCTACACTTTGTCTAAGGATAGATGCCCCCGATGCGGCGGCTCCGTCAAGGTGCCGCACCCGCCGAAGTTCAGCCCCGAGGACAAGTACCAGAAGTACCGCATCCTGCAGAAACTCCTCACGGGGGCTCTACACGTAAAGGAGGAGACTAAGGAGAGGATTCTGAAGGAGCTGTACGAGCCCCGGCAGTAGTTACTGGGAGATTTCGTATACGACCACCCAGCCGAATGGCCTAGACACGTATACAAGCCTCAGAGGGCCCGTGAGCGTGGTTATAAACGGCGTCTTCTCGGTCGCCCCCGTCAAGGGATCGACCACCACGTCTACGGCTTGCGTGGTCCAGCCCTGGAATACATAGGCTCCTATGCCTCGGATCCTCTCTGTGAGGTCTACGGGCAGGTAGACGTTTCCGCTTACTAGCCCAAGTTTTCTAAAAGACGTGAAGGCGTCGCCCTGCCACGCGCCTTCAAATATCCAGGGCAGATAGCTACTTAGGTTGCCGTAGATGGGGAGGAGCCTCTCCTTCGAGAACAGCATGGCGTATAGAGTTCTGTTTAAGTTAAGCGGCACGGGGTAGTAACTGTTGCTGATGGTGAAGTAGGCGTAGTTCAGATTCGGCGGCGGGCCTGGGTACGACATGACTCTGGTGTAGATGTAGTCTTCCGCGTTCACGTCGTCGGCGCCGAGCACCTCCTTGGCCTTGGGTACGTTCTCTAGCGCGATGCGGGTCATCCAGTAGGACTTGAGGAAGTCTCCGCCAGGTGGCTGTTCATGTACGAGGAGAGGTATGTGTTGATTGTTGACCACGGCTGAGCCGAGGAAGTAGGGCATTATTGCTAGGACGTATTTTGTGCCGAATTCCTTCGTGAATATGGCGGCGCCTACTTGGGGCGGCGCCATGAGGCCGAGGCCTATCTTGCCTATCTGCGTGGCGTTGATTGTGGAGTTGTCGGCGAGGCTGGTCTTGTTGCCTATCACAGAGATCCAGTAGCCGTAGTCCCACCAGGAGGCGACCGGCTCGTAGGGCGGGAGCCTCGTCTTGAGCCACATCAACGTGTCGAGGAAGTCATCGCTCTGGATCCCCACGGCTGAGGTGATTATCTGCGTCGGCTGTTTCGCCACGGCGAAGGCCGCGGCGCTCAGCATCACCAAGGCTACCACAGACGCCAGCATCACGAGTATTCCTAGTCTCCTGTTTTCGAGGAGCTTGGCGATCCCCACCGCGGCGGCGACTGTGGCGGCTGGCGCTAGGAGGACCAGAAGGCGGACCATGGTGGCTGCGGCGTATCCGGCGGTTGCGAGGTAGGTGAGCACCAGGAGGCCGCCTGGCGTGAAGAGGTAAGGGACGGCGGCGATTATGAAGGGTATGACTGGGCCGTATCTAGAGGCGATTTGTATAAACGACGTGGTGCTGTGCTCCGCCACGCTGGCAACGATGGCGGATCTGCCGCCTGGCAGAAGCGTGGCTAGGAACTTCCCGCCTACGAGCCCCAGGGCTATGGCCGCTAGGAGCGCTACCACGCCCAGCGTAGCGATGCCCAGAACAACCCAGACGTATCTCCGCAACAACTCAACCGTCCTCGTGGCGCCCAGCCTTGCGTCAAGCGCCCACACAAAGGCCGTGGCAAGGAGGCCGAAGGCGGGCAGGATGTTGAAGGCGCTGGTCAACACGCTGACGCCGTATCTGGGTATCGTGGCGACGAAGATGGCGTAGACGACGTAGAACAGGAGGTAAGACAGGAATAGGTTCTTGGAGCTGAACGGAAGCCCGACAGGCTTCGGCGCTGGCGCCTTCTTGCCTCTTACCTCCGCCTGGCGCTTGCCGCCGAAGGCGATTTTTAGGTAGAAGTAGGTGGGCAGAACCAGCACGTAGAGGCCCACAAGGTTCCAGATATAGAAATGCGCACCCCAGGTCCAGGCGACGTATCCAAGCGCCGCGCCCGCCAAGGCGCCGGCCCAAGGCCTTCTGAGACCCTCCAGCATGAGGGCAAGCCCGAGGGGTATAAGGAAGAGGCTTATGGGCTCGTCGTCGAACCACGCGGCGAGGCCGCGCTCCACGAAGGAGGGCATCACGGCGGTCAACAAGGCGGCGAGTAGCCCCACCTTCAGCCCGCCGTTGGGGATGCCCAGCCCCTCGCCCACTCTGTAGCCTAGGTAGAACATGGAGAATACCGCTAGGGCGCTCATTATGGCCGGGGCGGCGATTACGGCGTGCCAGAGGTCTACGCCGAAAGGCGCCAGGAGGAAGTAGACGAAGAGCCCGTAGAGAGAGGTGCCGGGGAGGAGTACCTTCCCCCAGTCGACGCCGTAGGGGTACCAGAACTGGGTAAACTGCGCGCCTCCCCACCACCAGCCTGCGCCGTGTTCAAGGGTGTACTTAGCCAGGTAGTAGCGGATGTAGGGGTCGAACTCGTCGAGCCACCAACCCCAGAGGAAGACCCTGTACATCCTGGCGTAGAGGGCTATGGCGAAGGCGGCTAGGAGAGGAGGTACCGCCAAGATCAGCTTCTCTCTTCTATCCATGACAGGGGGGAATGGTCCCCAATATATCTTTTCACCTGCCCCTCCGTAGTCCAATGGCAATCTTTATGGGCCTCCTCTCGAGGGGGGACAAGCAACGGGGGCACACCCCGCCCCACATCTTAATCACGGCCTCCACGGTTTTCGGGTCCTCGCCCTTATAAAGCACAAAGCCGCAGGAGTCGCACCTCACAACAAACACCGGCTGAAACGAGTTCCCGTTTATTAAAATTTACTGTGTATTACTAGCATATAGCGGCTATTACGCCGTCGTAATAGGTGAAGGAGAGGGCGTCAACCTCGTCCTCCTCTAGGTGGGGGTACCTCAGCCGTAGCCACTTCCGCGACCAGCTGGCGGTTAACTCGTCCACTAGATGAACGGCGCGGCAGCCCAGCAACGAGGCGGCCTTCTTCACGTCGACGTATGGAGAGGATCCTATATGGACCTCCAGGGTGTCCGACCTTCTTAGCACCTCCTCGACGGTGCCCCAGTCTAACACGGCGTGTAGCACCGGCCTCCCATTCCAGACGTAGGCAAGGCCGTTTTTGGAAGCGCCTAGGTCGACGCCGAGTTTCCCGCCGCCGAGCACGCGCGGCAACGAGGTGAAGAGCTCTCTGGCGACGCATCTGTAGCTGTCGCAGTGCAGAACTATGTCGCCTCTCTCTCTGTAGCTGGCGTCTACCACTGTCACGTCGCCTTTGTCAAAAAGCGCTACGTCAAATGCTATCCTCCTCACCACCTCATACACGCTCCGCCTGCCGAGGTAGCCCAGCCTCAATGTGTTGATGTAAAACAAATAAATAAATATCTTAAAGCGCCGTATGCCTCTGCTTGGAGTCCTCGCGGCGCGTCTCGCAGGGAGGCCCCTAGCCCTATGCGACGCCGGCGACGTCGACGGCATAGCGTCGGCCGCCCTCTTCAAGAGGCGGCATCCCAACGGCTACGTGGAGCTGATGGGACCTACAGACGTGAAGAGATGGTGGGTTAAGCTGGTTAGGTGGGACTTCGTGGCGGACCTCCCGTGCCCCGGCAAGGCCAAGATTAGGGCGGATCACCATAAAACCAATAAGCCCTGTGCGGAGGCAGAGTTTTACGACCCCGAGGCCCCCGCCTCCGCGGTCCTAGCCGCCAAAGCCCTTGGCTTGGAGGGGGACGAGGTGGCGAGGCAACTTGTGGAGGCCGCGGTTCAGACAGACACAGCCAACGTCACAGACCCCAGGATAAAGCTCCTGGATCTTGCCGTCAGGTACGCCAGCAAGAGGGAGAAGCTGGCCGTCGTGGAGAAGCTGGCGCAGGGGGGTCTCGCCGCGCTCGATGAGGAGCCCCTTAGATCCATGGCGGCAAGAGGGCTTGAGAAAGACAGGCTTGTGGCTCAAATAGCGGGCTCCATACCAGCGGAGGAGATGCTCTTTATCTACAGCCCCACGCACCTTGGCATATCATACCGCCTCCTCACGATAGAGCTTGAGCGGAGGGGCGCTAAGTTTGTAAACATCTTGGTGAGACGCGGCTGGAGGACCTATAGGCTGTTCTGCGGCGCGCACCGCGACGGTCCCTACGACTGCGCCGAGGTGGCAACCCGCATGGGCGGGGGAGGGCATAAATACGCCGCAGGCGCCTTGATAAAGGCCCCCCTCCTGGACCTGGGGAAGCCGCTCCGCGACTTGGCTGCCATGCTTAAGCCCTCCGTAGTCTACGTGTTGGGCAACTGCAACAATATAAAGACGTCCTGTAAGTCGATACAGGTGATGACTAGAGGTTCAAACGAGCGGTGAGTGGCCTTCAGCGGCTCTGACAACGAAATATTAATATGGCGGGGCGCCTTCTCCTCCATGTGTGGCATTTTTGGCATCGTGTTTGCGGAAAGGCCGAGGCGCAACTTGGGGGAGATACTGAGGAGAGCACTCGAGAGGCTTGAATACAGAGGCTACGACTCCGCGGGCGTCGCTGTGGTGGACAGGGGGCTTGTGGTGCGTAAAGACGCCGGGAAAGTCGCCGAGGTGGCTACGCGCTACGGCTTCGACTCGTTGCAGGGAGTAGCCGGGCTTGCCCACACCAGATGGGCCACGCATGGGAAGCCCGACCAGACAAACGCGCACCCCCACACAGACTGCAGAGGGGTTATCGCCGTGGTCCACAACGGCATTATAGAAAACTACGCGGAGCTCAGGGAGGAGCTCGCCAGGAGAGGCCACGTCTTCCGGTCCGAGACCGACACCGAGGTGGTTGCGCACCTGGTGGAGGAGTACAAGCGTCAGGGCCTCGACACCTTCTCCGCCTTTAAGAAGGCCCTCTCCCGCATCAGGGGGGCCTACGCAATAGCTCTGATAGATGCAGAGAACCCGCAGGTCATGTACTTCGCCAGGAATCTCTCCCCCCTCATCATAGGCGTCGGCGACGGCTTCAACATCGTGGCCAGCGACATACCCACCGTGCTGGACTACACGAGGAGGGTGATAGCGGTGAGAGACGGCGAATACGGCTACATAACGCCCACGGAGGTCTACATAGAGGCGGACGGGGTGCCGCAAGACGTGGCCAGCCGCATAGAGGAGATCCCATGGAGCGCCGAGATGGCCACCAAGGGCGGCTATCCACACTTCATGCTTAAGGAGATATACGAGCAGCCGGAGTCCCTCGCAACCACGGTGGCCGGCCTTGAGTGGAGGACCCTAGAGACCGTGGCAAACGCCCTCCTCTCTGCCAGAAACGTCTACATCGTCGCGGCGGGCTCCTCGTACCACGCCGGCTTAGTATTTGCTCACCTCCTCCCGCGGCTTAGGATAACCCCCATCCCCATAATAGCATCGGAATATACAACGTACGAGAACCTCTTCGACAAAGACGACGTGGCCATCGCCATTTCTCAGTCGGGGGAGACCATAGACACCATAAAGGCCCTCAGGTCCATGAGGGAGAGGGGCGTCAAGATCACCGCGGTGACCAACGTGGTGGGCAGCACCCTATCTAGAGAAAGCGACGTCGTGATATACACCAGGGCTGGGCCGGAGATAGGCGTCGCCGCCACCAAGACCTTCACCACCCAGGTGGCCACCCTCGCCGCGCTCTTCGTCGCGGCCCTCAAGGCGCTGGGCTACGACACGGCGCAGTACGAACACGAGCTGAAAAGCCTGCCGGATCTTGCGAGGAAGACCGTGGAAAACACGGCGGGCACAGCCAAGGACCTCGCCAAGAGGCTCAAGACGAGGCAAAGCGCCTACTACCTGGGCCGGGGGTCCGCGGTGCCTGTGGCCATGGAGGGCGCCCTCAAGCTGAAGGAGGTGGCGTACATACACGCGGAGGCGTATCCAGCCGGCGAGTCGAAACACGGCCCCATAGCGCTGGTGGAGGAGGGGTTCCCCACAATCTTCATCTTCTCGGACCCGGCAACTAGGGAGAAGACCCTCAGCAACGTGGCCGAGATGAAGGCGAGAGGCGCCTACACCATCGGGACCGTCTCAGCGAAAAGCGACATAGCGAAGAAGTTGGACCTCCCCATAGAGGTCCCCGAGGCGGGCGAGATAACGGCGCCGATTCTCCACGTGATTCCGCTACAGCTTCTGGCGTATTTCACCGCCGTGGAGAGAGGCTACGACCCGGACAAGCCGAGAAACCTGGCAAAAACCGTAACTGTGGAGTGATGAAGATCGCGCCGCTTGTGCTGGCAGGCGGAAAGCCGGGTCTCTTCGAGAAGCTCACCGGCAACCTGCCCAAGACGTACATAAAGATTGGGGGGAGGCGGCTGTATCAATACGCGGCAGACGCCCTCGCCGCGACGTTTGGCCGGGTATACGTGGCCTCGCCCTACCCTGAGAATGCGCCGTATATATACGTGGAGGAGAGGGGGGAGGGCATAGAACAGGCCATACTCGCCGCCGAGACCTACCTAGGCGCCGAGACTCACATACTCCTCGTCTACGGAGACGTATACGTGGAGCCGGCGGCCTACAGAACGCTTGTGGAGACCGCCATATCGACCGGGGCCGACGGCGCGGTACTCGCCGTGCCGAGAAAAGCCACGAGAGGCTACGGAACCCTCGAGACTAAGTCCGGAGGCCTGCTGGCCCGCGTCGGTGGCGAAAGCCAGTGGATATTCGGCGGAGTTGCCCTGCTCCCCCGCGACTTCGTAAAAACGCTGACGCACGCCACATTCTACGAGGCGCTTAACCAATACGCGGCCGCGAGGAAAATAGCGACGGCGCCTTGGGGAGGGGTGTGGCACGACCTGAACTACCCAGAGGACATCCTCCCGCTTCTGGAACACGCCGCGCCTAGACACACCCACATAGCCAGCGGGGCCAAGGTAAGCCCAACCGCAGTTTTCGAGGGGCCGGTGGTTGTGGAGGAAGGCGCCGAGGTGGACCACTACGCGGTGCTCAAAGGCCCGGTCTATATCGGGCGGAGGGCCTTCGTGGGGAGCCACACGCTGATCCGCAACTACACGTACATAGAAGAGGGCGCCGTGGTGGGCAACGCCGCCGAGATAAGCCACAGCCTCATAGGCGAGAGGGCAACCATAGGCCGCGCCTCGTTCATATCCTACAGCGTGGTGGGCGAAGACGCTGTGGTGGAACCAAACGTAACCACCATGTCTATACTCAGAGAAGGTCGCGAACGGCTGGAGCCTATAGAGGTGAGAGGCCGCACCTACTTCAAACTAGGCGCCCTGATACCCCGGGCCACAAGAGTGCCCGCGGGGACCGCGCTCAAGCCAGGCATAGGCTGGCAATAGAAGAAAAGTTTAAAACCTGCTCAATAAACAAACACGAGCCCGGTCGTCTAGCGGCCAAAGGAAAAACCCGGCTTGGGATGCGGGGCTCTGGACCCCGTGGCCCGGGTTCGAATCCCGGCCGGGCTACTATCTTCACAAAGAACTACAAGCCCCGTCCTCTGGGACTGGGAAAAGATCAGCGTTTATACAGGTTCTCATACTTTGCACTAGATGGCAAGGGTCTGGGCGGCCGTGGACCGCTGGCGAGCCCCGGAGCTGTTTCTGTAAATTTCATCGTCTTGACGGTGAAGCTCATGCGCCGAGCCTCTTGAGCAATGCTACCACGGCGACGTCTGAGCTCAGAGCCGTAATAGCCGTATAGAGACGTCTCCGCCGATCTGGGCTTTGCCGCTGTTAACTTTCTCGCGTCGCGCCTCACCTACGGCATTACAAGCATTGTCAGCTTTGAAGCTATATCGCAAAGACATCGATGTTTCTTCGCGTCGGCTAACGTCGTTAATCTTTCCGCAGATGCGCAACGGCGACATACGACAACAAGCAACTGGGATTGCTTGATCTCCTTCCACCCTCGTCTTTATCGGCGTCTCCGATGGGGGGGGTAGGCCAAGCCAGCACGACAAGCCTCAGCTTAGACGATTTCCACACGGCATGTACGACTGGACGCTCGATTGTATCCCCGCCTTCCTTTTCCGAAAAGGTTGTCGATTCCAGCGGCTTGTTTAAAGGCTTGTCACATGGTGGGCGCCAGTTGCGGATAATGCTCTATAACTTGGTAGAGTCTCCTCTCTAGCTTGACCTTGTTAGACACATATATCTTACGGCGTATTACGCCTCTTCCCCGCCTTAAAGGGTGAAGCCCGTCGTTTATTGACAGAGGATCCTCAAGCTACCTCCTCTTGAGGTCCCTCGGCTCTTCCCCAGCTAGTTCTTTTATAAGCTCGACTAACCTCGCCGTAGCCGCGGCGCCCTTAGGCGTAAGTCTCAGCTCCTCATCTCCGGCGACAAACCCCCTTTCTTTTAGATACTCCACATATTGAAGAAAGCGGCTGTAGCTCACGCCAGATCGCAACGCCGCTTCTCTCCTGCCGCATCCATCGGCGAGGGCGAGCAGAATTCTGGCAATGACGTAGAGATCAGGATAGAATCTCCCTCGCCTTTTCATAAAACACCTCAGCCCTCCTCACTAACTCGGCAGACTGCCACATCAACCTCCACGCCAAAGCCATAACCACCACCATGGCGCTGTAGAAAGAGGCGATCCACAAAGCGGCGTATAAGATCCACGGGCCCTCCAAGCGCCTGTCTCTTCACAATCACTATGAATCTCCCCCTTCAGCCAGGTTTCCCAAACCTCTTACGTGGAGCACTACCTGTGTCACGTTACCGCCAGAGCCTGCGGTGTAGTTGCCCAGCCCCTCCACGCCCCCCGGGATTGCCTCAACCACCAGCACGGGGGTGGTGTAGAGATACAGCGAGGTAAATATAACAAAGACAAGCGCCATGTGAGACGCCACATACATCACAGGCACGGCGGCACACAGCCTCCCACGTCTGTGGAACAGTTCCAGCAGATCCAGGCCCCGCCGCCTCTCCTCCCCAGAAAAAGGCTCGACACCGCCGTAGCCGCCGCCGAGAACGCTGTGGCTAGAAAGACCCAGCTCCCCACGGCGCCCCCCACATAGAGGAGGAAGAGAGTAGGCAACATCCACGCGTGAACTATCGTTAGATAAAGCAGAGGAGCCCCCTTACACAGACGGGAAAGCAAAGACATGCGACAGAAAGACGCTCTGCTTAATATCATTATTCAAGCGAAAAACCAAACCTTAGTCCACCAAGACATAACCAGAAAAACCGACAGAGAGAGAAAAAGGGAGGTTTTAGATAGGCATTATTGGTAATATAGCGTTAGCGTGCCGGAATAGCTTAGTGTATAGGGGTTGAGGTTGTGCACTATAGCAATAATGTTCTGAGGCGGATCTAAAGAGAATGATGCGGAGGCCCTCTGGCCGTAGCTACATATGCCGGGCCCACTCCCGGTATTTAAATCTACGTACCCAAGGCAGAGATAGCCGGCGGGGCTCCAAGAGATGTTAAACTCTATGTTAATAAGTCCGGTGTACGGCCCATAACCGTCTCCAGTGCCAGGGGGTAGCGTGCCGGAAATCGGCCGTTGCGCTTTGATTATGTCTGGGCTTGGTTTTTCCCCAGGCTGGCTGGCGCTTTCTGCGCCGCTCTTCATTACGAGAGTACCTCTTGACCAGATCCTCCCGCCGTCTATCAACAGAAGTGTGCCGTTGGGCAACAGCTTGAACTCAACGCGCTTAACCTCGCCTCCTCTCATGTTTATCTGTCTAATTACGGCCAAGGGCTTCCCGCCCTCTAACACCACGGCGGAGCCGTTGGACAATAACCTGATCTCAACATTCTTAACTTCCTCCTTTAGGTTCAGCGCAATTGTGTGCGTATCGCCCTGGGGACCTGCCATCTTCACAACTCCGTTCTCGTATGTGAACGTCGTCTCAGACGCAACGACGCTTAAAGCCGCGGCTATTGCCGCGGCCGCGAACGCGACGAGTGCCGCCAGCTTGGTTGTTTTGCGGTTCCGAGGCATGCCCGCTGTGGGGCCGGAAGATATAAACCTTGCATACTCAAAGTCTACACTAGCGCCGAAAATACAACGTAAACCACAAAAGAGGAATGAGCGGTAGGCATAGCCCCGTCTAGATCCGCTACGCTCTCTTACGCAATTTCATCTAGTGAGTCCGGCCTCGGCATCCCGGCCACCACCGCGGCCAAAACCAGCACGACCAGTTCACAACGCCGGTATTCACCCAGTGGCACAACACTAGAAGACGTCGACACTCTAACTATCGCAAGTTCAAACGGAGGCGGGCCATGTCGTTTTAAATGACGAGGGGGCCTCATAAGAGAAAATGGGGCGTAGGTGTGTGGTAAGTGTGCGGCCGCCCCTTATAGTCAGCGACGCGGACCTAGCCAGTGAGGTAGCCCGCCGCGTGTCTCTTTGAAAAACTCCTCAAACCAATCGGGGGTTCTGAACTCGTTTACTACGTCGAGGTGGTCGTAGGGCTTAATGTCTAGAACGGGGCTACCGCTCCACGCGTCCAGCCCCATTACTCTTAGGCGGGGCGGGTCCACCTCCACTATCTTGACTATAGTAAGGGCCAGTGGATTTGGTCTGTTGGGGAACCTAGTGGCGAATATGCCCACCTCCGGGAGGTCTTCCCTCCTCCAAGGCCTAAGGGTCAGCGTAGGCGTCTTCATCTCGTGGAAATGCCACAAGATGAAGGCGTGGCTGTACTCATCCAGCCCCCTAAGCCCTTCTGTATACTCGTCAAATATCCTAATCACAGAGACGAAACTGAATCGATTCACCCTATCGGACCGGGGAAGCCCCACCTCCACCACCCCAATCGGCCTTAGGCAGATGGGACACGACACGGCGGCTAGATGCCGTATGTATTTAAGCCAATCTCCGGCATGGATGCGGCGTCTTCGAGATACCGCCGCCTGGCACGCGCGTAGAGGACCTCCTCCTTGTCTAGCTGCACGGCGTAGACGCCGGGCTCCGCGTCGAACTGCACAAGCCGCCCGTTGGGCGTGGCCACGTAAGATCCGCCCTCTGCGGGCCTCCCGTCTGCGTAGCTGTAGCCCGTGCCCAGCGCGGCGGCGACGTAGACTGAGTTTTCAAACGCCCTGACGAGGCCGAGGGCCGCCCAAAGCCCCTTCCTGTCAGCCGACACGCTCGCCGGGTTCACGACGAGCTCGGCCCCCGCCAAGACGAGACGCCTCGCGAGCTCTGGGTACATCAGATCGACGCAGACCAGGCACCCCACGGCCCATCCAGACGCCCGAAACAAGGCGAGACGCGACCCCCATGACATCCACGCCCTCTCCCCAGTGGCCGCCGACGGAAATATCTTCTCCCCCCACGTCAAGAGACCCTCACTCCCCACCACAGGACACACGTTCTTCACAACGCCGCCCACCTTTACGGCCAAGGCTCCCGCCGTCACAACGCCGCCCACAGCCCCAGCGACCTCGGCGATCTCCGCCACAAACCTGCGGAAACCCTCCTCGTCCATAGGCGCGGTGCCTACCCAATACTCAGGCAGAACTAACAGGTCGCCTCTCGGCGCCCTCTCAAGAAGCCACCTAACCCCCTCTGTAAACCTCCCGAACCTGGGGGACTGCGCCAAGACGAGCCTCATACAAGATATTAGACCTATAAAAATGGTGGGGCCGCCGGGATTTCTAGGCGGATCCTCCTGAACCCGGGATCACCGGCGCTCCGGCAACGGGGTCTGTCCCCAGGCCGGCATCCTAGCCAGGCTAGACTACGGCCCCTCGTCTCAGCAGCGCAACCTCCACCTTACTTGTTTAAAAATTTTTCCCCTCTTCTAGCCTTTGTAAAAGCTTAAAAATACTGCATAATAAGTTTCACAAGCCCCGGTAGCTCAGCCTGGTGGAGCGCCTCACTGGTAAGGGCGTGAGTAGCCGCCGAATGAGGAGGTCCCGGGTTCGAATCCCGGCCGGGGCTTCGTAGTAATAAATTTATGTAGAGATGTCGGAGCTGGTATGAGTAGGTTGTTCCTCATGTTGGCCGTGGCGGCTGTTGCGCTTTTGGTTGTGCTGGCTCTTCTGGCTCAGGTTGCCGGATCTCGGTATTACGAGGCTAACTACACGATGGTGTATGTCTTTGAGTCGCCTGAGGGTCGTCAAGTTTTTGAAGTTGGGTGGCTCCTGGTGGGGGTTGGTCCAGAGAACTACACAGTGGCGGCGATGAGGGTGCCCGGCGCGACGTTATTCATATACGGGGTCACGGAGGGCGGCTTAAGCCGCAGCATTATATGTGTCGGTGGCGTGTGCAGGCAGTTTCTCCTGGGCGACGACGTGGTTCCTGCTGGCGGCGGCGAGGCTGTTGTAGCTGGGAGTTGCGAACATATGGGCCGCCGGGGGGTGTTATACAGATTTAAGGGGGTGCCGGAGGAGTTGTCACAGTTGCTCTCTTTAATCTCCACGGCCGGCGGGATTTCCGCTGGAGGTAGTGCCTCTGCCGAGGTGTGTCTTTCGGGGGATATACTTCTGTGGCTCAGAAGCGGAGTTGACCTGGAGGTCGCCGGTCGGAGAATCTCGATAAGTGCGTGGCTAAACGCCACCAAGGTCAGCCCCTACAACGCCACTAGGTATCAAGAGGTGTTAAACAGAGTTAAGAATAGCCGGTAGGCGGATCCCCAGCCGGCCTTCACCGTCTTGAAGTACGCCTCGTCTAGGTTTACGCTGTCTACAATATTAGCTATGTAGGTAACGATCCACCTAGCCAGCTCCAGCTTTAGTTCTGACGGCAGACTGCTCCACCTGTCTGCGGCCACTTCAAGAGGGTTGGGGGGATACGTGCCGCATAACACCGCGTCTCGGCGAGGTGCGCCGAATACAAGCGCAGGAGCCGGCGTTTCTTGCTTCGCTGTTTGGAAAACGCCGTCCCACTCCGCCAGGTCTATCTTTCCGTAGACGCGCGCCTTCACAACAAGCGCCGCCAGCCTTACTGCGGCGGCTTCTCTACGTTTAAGACTCTCCGCAGTCTCGTAGCAACGCCAGCGTGTCTTCACCTCGTAGTACAACGCCAGGAGAGGCTCCAGATACCTCTCCAGAGGGCCTAAATCCACCGGCTTGCCTTGACACAGCTCCTGGGGTAGTGGGAGCCAGAACTCGCGGAGACGCGGCGCCGTGGCCTCGAGGAAATCAACGCAAGCCTCAACGCCGGCCAGCGTCAGGGAGGTGGCCGCGTAGAAGGGCATGTCTAGAAATGGAGCCGGGGTTAAATGCCTAACAGGAGGGCTCCTCGGCGCAGGTGTACTCGGCGCAGAGGGGGTGGCCCCGTGGGGCAACCACCACCACCCTGTCTTTGGGCAGGTGGGGCAGGAGGTCTGCGAACTCAGGATATACAAATATTCTCTCGGCCGCATCTAGGAGGAGAAGGGCGTGTGTCTTATCCTCCACGTGTGCCTGTATGCCTCCGTCTACCTCCTGGGGGTCCACCTCGCTGTAATGGTCTATGTGCACCGCGCCGCACCTCTTGGCGCGTAACGACGCCTCCCGTCCGCCACCCAGTATAAAAAGGGTCGGAACCCGGTTCGTCGTCACCTCTCCGCGCTGCGAGTCGTCTTCACCCCCTGGCTACAATAGCTGCAATTTCTATTAAAACGTCTCTCGGCAGTCTAGCCGCCTGGACTGTGACGCGGGCGGGTGGCTTTTCTCTGAAGTACTGGGCGTAGACCTCGTTGAACTGGGGGAAGAGGTTCATGTCGGCTAGGAATACGAAGGTCATCACCACGTCGTCTAGCGTAAAGCCGGCGGCCTCCACCACGGCCTTTATGTTCTCAAGCACCTGCCGCGTCTGGTCCTTGATGTCTCCTCTGACCACCTCCCCCGTCTTGGGATCTATGGGTATCTGGCCCGCCACGAACAACATGTTGCCAACCCTGACGGCTTGGCTGTAAGGACCTATCGGCTTAGGCGCCGCCTCTGTGTAAACCACCTCCTTCATAACCCTCACCTAAGTGGAGGTCTTTAAGGATTACCGCCGGTGGTGGCTTGCCCATCGCCGCTGATTACACAGCCTGCCGCAAGTGTCTATAGACAGGTTTAGACCCGCGGCGGCTCTCCCCACGTCTTAACGGGAATAAAACGAACATTACGCTTCTTCGTGCTCCATAGGCTTTATAAACATGCGAGAGGAGTAGGGGATGTCTTAGGTAGGGCCCTTTCGCCGTGGCGATGTATAGGGGAGACAGAACCGCGGTTGTAAACGGTATCGACTGGCTGTATCGAAAGGCGGGGGGAGGGGGTAGGCGAAGGAAGAGATGGAAATTGCCAGGACTAACGGCCTGCGCCCCTTTCGAGCTCGTAAGAAGCGCCCAATTGCTAGATACAGGAGGGCGGCGACGCCTAAGCTCCACAGGAAGCTCAAGAGAGGATGTTAATTCGCCAAAAGCAAAGCATAGAACCCTAGAAAAGTAGAGGGATGAGAAACGGTTATGCAGGTAAGCCAGATCTTAAAGTTATCATATCTACGATCCCCATATCATTATAAACCCGCCGATATATAAGAGCGCAGATCTATACGTGGTTCCCCAGATCTGCGGGGGAGTTGAAAGTGGGCATATATACCACGTCTGGAAATTTCCTATGCAATTCCTTATCTAACGTGAGTAGGGGGGCGTTGAGTCTCCTCGCCAAGACGACATATGCCGCGTCGTACACGGTGACGCCGACCCCCACGGCGAGTTTAAAGGCGTCGGCCACCACCTCTCTGTAGTGGTAAACCTCAAAAGTATCTAGAAGCGACAGAAGCGTAGAGACCACAACCCCACCCTCGTCTGGGGAGAGCTCACCTCGACGCACCCGCCGCCACACGGCGCTCCCGACCTCATACGCCGCTAGATCCAGCGTGGAGACTTTCTCAACCTCGCTCACAGCCTTCTCAACCTCCTCACTGCCGTCTTCCGGCAGCAACAAAGCCGCCAGCGCCGACGCGTCAATGACCAACATCTCTATCCTCTCTGATGACCTCCGCCGAGGGAGGCAACGTGCCGACCCTCCTCCTCAACGTCTCTCTAACCTCCCGCGCCTTTTCAAGAGCCAGCCGCCTCCTCTCACGTGCCACGAGCTCCTCAAGGAATCTCCGCACAGCCTCGGCGTAGTCTATGCCAAGCCTCTCCAACTCCTCCTTAAGCTCCTTCCTAACCCTCACAGAAATCACAACACTCACACGTCTACACTCCAGTCAACATAAAAAGTTTACACGCAATTACACCAACCCCCAACACGGCCCGGAGATCCTCAAGGCGGGGAAGACGGTCTGCGAACCTCTTCAAACCTCCAGCGGTAACTGGCGCAGGCAGATCCAAGGTTGGGTCACAAGAAATGTGGCAGCTTTGCAACGTATACAGTCTTGCCAGACTACTAACATATATCACGCCATAAACGTCAGTGTAAACGTGGTTAGGACCTCTGCGGCGGCTGTATGAAAGTGACTGTTAGCCGTCAGTCCAGCTTACCGACCGGAGTTGCGGTATTACTATGCTAGGGGTTTGCGACCTCTCGGCCTAGAGGCGGGGGGTTGCTTCGTTGCCTGGTTTTGGTCGGCGGGTGTGGGGCTGGTAAAGATTAAAGGTGGAGAACGTTAGTTAACACATGTTGCCTGATGTTGTGAAGGTCCCTAAGGTGAGTGCTGTAGATAAGGTGTCGCTACCGGCGAAGGCAACTGCTGTGATTGTGGTGGACATGCAGAACGACTTCGCGCACCCCGACGGCAAGCTCTACGGCCCGGCGGCTAGGGAGATAATCCCGCGGATAGCTGCCCTCCTTGATAAGGCGAGGAGCAGGGGCGTGAGGGTGATCTACACAAAAGACACGCACTACCAAGACGACCCTGTCGAGTTCCCCATATGGGGCCCCCACGTGGTTAAGGGCACGTGGGGCTGGGAGATAGTCGACGAGCTGAAGCCGAGAGAAGGCGATATCGTTGTGGAGAAGATGAGATACGACGCGTTCTTCGGCACGCCGCTTGACCACATACTCCGCATGTACGGCATAAAACACCTCGTGGTGACCGGCACCGTGGCGAACATCTGTGTGTTACACACGGTGGCCAGCGCGAGACTTAGGCTTTACGATGTTGTCGTGCCGGTGGACGCGATAGCGGCTTTAAACGAGTTCGACTACGCCGCCGCGCTTAGGCAGATGGACTTCCTCTACAAGGTCACCTTGACCAAGACAGATGGCGTTGAGTTTACATAGGTATATATAAAGCCCGTCTTTTTCCTTAATGTGACAGACGTTGAGTTAGTCCTTGTGCTGGGCGGGTGGGTTGTGTTTGTAACGGCGGTCCTCACCCGGTGGACCTACGGGCCGCTTTCACGGCGGTTTGGCCACATGAGGGCTGTTTACTTTAACCGGAAGATCATCTACGTGCTGGCAGGCGGCCTCGTCGCCGTCTTGGTGCCTTTCTTCAGTAGCTGGGCGGTGCCCACCGCGGCGGCGCTTGCCATAGCGCTGTTTCTGTACATACCGCATAAGACGGGCCGTCTCCTGTGGTGGTTCCAGGACCCCGACAACATGTACGAGGTGTCTTTCGCGGTTATGTGGGCTCTAGTGGTGGCGTTGAGCTGGGGCGACTGGCGGCTCGGCGTCGTGCCTGCGTTGTTTATGGCTGTGGGGGACTCCGCCACGGGCGTCGTGAGGAATCTCCTGTTTAAGAGGCGGACCAAGCACTGGGCTGGCAACATCGCCATGGCCGCGGTTTCCATCCATCGGCTGGTACTACCTAGGCGTCGCGGGAGCGCTGGCGGGGCTTTTGGCAAGCGCCGTGGAGAGGTTCGAGTTCCCCCCGATAGACGACAACGTGATCGTCCCCGCTACCTCGTTTCTCTTCCTGCTTCTTGTCCGCACAGTCTTCCCACTATGATGTTGCTGTAGAGGCCGCCTTGATATACCACGCGCCTAATCAGCACCTCGCCGCCCACTTGGCTTAAGAACGTCTTGTATCTCGGCGTTATTACGACGTAAACGGCGCACCCCCTTGCCAGTCTCCTCATGGCTCTGCCGAGGAGGCGGTACAGCCGGCCTATCTTGCCGGGGATTCTGAAGCCGTAAGGCGGGTTGAAGACGTACTTGTCGCATATAGGTCTCAGCGCCCGGTGGAGCTTCGTGGAGTCGAACCAGAGGAAATCTGCGAAGAGGTTGTGCCGCGCGTTTTTCGCGGCGCCCTTGACATGCCTCAGCGAGATGTCTACGCAGACGTAGCGGCTCTGGGGCGCCAGCTCAGCCGCCTCAGCCGCGATGGTCCCGCCTCCGCAGGTTAGGTCGCAGAGAGTCTCCCCTGGCCGCAGCTTGGCGAGCCGGAGCATGGCGTTGGCTATTATGGGGTTCAAGCTGGCGTAGTGTTCATACACCCTCCAAGGCCTGTCTTTCAAGCTCTTCTTAGCCACAGTGATCCACACGACGACGTAGTCCTCCACCACGTCTACGTTTATCTCCACGTCTGGATCCACGAGGCTGATGACGACCCCCCGCTCCTTGAGCCACCTCCCCACCTCCCTCTCCACGTCGCGGGAGGTGAAGTCGTGGCTCCCCACCCGCTCGGTGCGGACGCCCGCCGTGGTGTTTTTGGTGAGGTAGCGGAGGGCCGCGGGGAGGCGCTCAACCGCCAGCGAGACGACCACCTGGAGAGTCCTCGCGTGACCGTCGCCGAGGAATATGCCGAAGCGCTCCACCGTCTTCAGCGAGAAGAGGGCCGGAGGCTCGGCGTCGACGTCGGCCACGACACGCCCGGTCATGTGCCTAGCCCTCGCCCACCTCACGGGGAACCGCTCCGCCAGCTCCTCTATCGCGAAATCCTCAAGACCAGGCACCGTGGTGAGCAGAAACTGCACGGCAGATAAGAGGAGGCGGTTTATAAAAACAAGTGCGGCTCTTGGTTGGGTGTTGTTTTAAGCGGCGGTAGAGGCGTTGCTAGTCGCATCGGCATTTAGGCTTTCGTGTAGCCACCTCTCTATCTCGCCCTTCAGCTCCGCGAAGCGCGTGGCGTGTTCCAGGT
>DAITPC010000022.1:0-4146 GCA_036833835.1 Pyrobaculum sp.
GGGGCCGTAGCTCAGCCAGGCAGAGCGGCGGGCTCCAGACCCGTAGGGCGGGGGTTCACGGCATACGCCGGTCCATAAATCCCTCCGGCCCCACCATGTTATTCTACACGTAGGGCTTCCGCCGGCGTTATCTTGTACAACCGCCTCGTTGCTGGTAGCGACGCCAGTAGCGACGTCGCTGTGGTTAATACTGCGGAGATCAACGCGGCGTGTATAGTGGAGACGCCGTCCATTTCAAGCGTCAACGCGGCAACTACAGCTGTGGCGGCGCCGGCGGCGGCTGGAAGCGAGAAAAGCATCAGGGCAAGGGCCACAAGCCCCCTTCTTTTAAGGCCTAGGGTTCTGAGTATGGCAAATTCCTTGAAATGTACGTAATACATGGTAGTGGCGTAGGTGTAAATCAGCGCACCAACCGCGGCGGTGGTAGACAGTGCCACTAATGCGGCGCCGCCGAGGTATATCAATAGTTGGCCCCAAAGCGCCGATATCAACTCGTCGGAGTCCACCACAGTGGCGCCGGGGAAGAGTCCTCGGAGCTCTCTTACGCAACCGTCGCCGACTTTCTGCAACACCAACGCGTTGTAGGGCGGGTTGCCCAGCAACGCCCTATCTACATAAACATCGCCGGAGAGGCCAGGGAGAGAGGCCATCTGACGCAAAACATCTTTTACATATATCATGACTTCCCCCTCTGAAACCACAAGCCGGTAGACTTGCCCGCTTTTTGCGTAGTAGGCATTTACGATGGCCGCTACGCCGACGGCCCCATACGTGCCGGCTGGCACAGCCACCACAGTGACATCTTTAGACGTGCCGTTAGGATAGCGGAGCGCACCGGCAACTGTCGAGATGCCGTATCCCCCAGAGAAACAGCCCAGAGAAAGCGCCACCGCCAAGTCCCTATCTGTAAAAGAGCTACCTAACACCACGACCGTGCCCGCTCCTAGTTGTCTCTCTAAATCGGCGGCGATTGCACCCCCGAGTTGCCAAAAGACAAAAACGGCAACCAGCGCAACCGTGCCTAAAAAAGACAACACAAAAAGCGCTACAACTACACTCCTCCTCTCACTCACATAGATGAGATAAATCTCAAAAAGAGACATGGGAAGAAAAACTAAAAACTCTATTTAAGGATTTATAGGCAGATCTTAATTGGACCTATATAACGGCAGATCCTAATGCAGAAACCGCCCCAACATATTTCACTGGGCTGAGCGGCGTGGGCCAGTTGACCAAGGGCCAGCGTCGCCAGGATCGCCAACGCAGGTGCCGACTTTGTTAGTGCTTCGTATTTTTTCAGTCTTCTGAGCGCGTCCATAAATTCCTGCCAGCGGCACTTTATATAGGTCGTTCTTTTTTGTAATACTGTTTAAAAGCCATGGTCGGTAAGTTTTTATAATCTTGTATTTGTTATTTCATGCTTCGCGGGCTTATCGCCGGCGCGGTCACCGGCTTGGTGAGCGTTGTGGCGTCTTCTGGTGACGCGGCTTCTGCGTTGTTTACTCTTTTCTTCTTCATGTTGCTCGGCGCCTTGTTGGATCTTTTTCTCGGCAGGCGCGGCGCCTTTGTGGTCTCGGCGGTGGGGTTTGCGGTTACGGTTAGTCTACTTGTCGCCATGCTTGTTCTGGGGAGTTTTGGCGTCGTTAGCGTCGAGGTGCAAGGCGGACCTCTCTATTTTGCGGTGGTTTTATTAGGTGTTATGTGGGTTATTTTCTATGCCGTATATAGGATTGTGGAGCGTTATGTGGGTTAGGTTTGTCTTTTTCCTCCTGGCGGTTTTTGTCTACGCGCAGGTGGTGACCGGCGGCGGTGACCGTGGCGTGGTCTTTCTGGGCTCTATGTGGGAGTCCCCGCCTAGGGTTGGCGGGGTGGGGGTTCTGGACTTGATGTTTTTCCTGAGGGAGCGGCATATAGACGTTACTGTAGAGGTGAGGCCGCTGTGTGGCTTTGTGGAGGCGGTTTCCGGGTTTAGGGCTACTGAGCTGGGCCCCGGCGCGGTTGCCGTCAAGGTCTCTCTCTGGGCTGGGAGGTTCAACGTATCGTGTTCAGCGCTGGTGGTGTATAGATGGAGATACGTAGACAGAGGCGCCGCGTTGGGCGACGGCGGCGAGGTGGTTGAGCCAATCACGCTGTCTATCCCCCCGGCGCCGGGGCTTTCCATCTCTGTATCTGGCGTCGCGGTGTTGGGGGTCCCCTCTGTGGTTAACGTGTCAGTAACGTTGCGGGGGGTGCGCGGCGGGATCCTCCGCGTGGCGGGCGACGGCGTCAAGGTACTTTCGCCGCATGTGGAGGCGCTGGCGGGCCCCGGCGTCTTCTCCACGTCTCTCGTGGTGCTGGCCGAGTCGCCGTCGCCGTCTTTAGCCGTGTCTTTTGAAGGTGTAGACGCCGCGGGGCAACCGGTGAGGCTGTCCTCGGCCGCGTTTCTGCCCACGGCTCCCCGCCCCGCCGTGGTTGCGGCGGCTTCCCCTGCGCAGATACCTGGCCGAGGAGGCCGCGTAAATGTGACCGTGCAGTTGCCCGGCCCCTACGACGGCGTTGCGTATATTAGGTTTATCGGGGCCGCCGCGGGATTCAGCGTATATGTCGTGGATCTGCGCGGGGGGCGGGGCTCAGCCTCAGTCTTCGTCGTCCCGACTTCAGACGTGGTGGAGGTGAGGGCGGAGGTGCAGTACGTGGTCGGCGGCGTGGTTAGGTCGGAGCAGGTGTCGCTTTACCTCCCGGTGTTGAGGCAACCGGTTGCGGGGCGGGCCAAGGTGTCCATCTCACCGGCTCTGCTCGCCAGCGGCGTTGTAAACGACGTTGCGGTCTCGGTCTCTGCGCCCGGCGGCTTCAACGCGTCGGTGGTTTTTGAAAACGCGGCGGTGGACAGAGCCATGCCCTACATATTCGGCGGCTTCGGCAACGCCACTGCGCGCTTCGGCGTGGTGCCGCTTGGCCGCTCCGTCGCCGCGGTGGTGGAGGTTTGGGGTGGGGACTGGAGGGAGAGCTACCGCGTGGAGTTGCCGGTGGCCGAGGGCGGCGCTTTTGTGGTCAAGCCGCTGACTAACGAGGTGCCGGCAGGCTCGACGTCCTCTCTGCCTATTTCAGTTATGTACACAGGTCTTGAGGCGGTGAGGGCTGTTCTATTTCTATCCTCGCCCGTCTCGCCCACTGCGGTTTACGAGCTGGAGCTCAGCCCACAGAAGCCGGTCGTCGTTAACTATTCCATGTCTATCCCGGCGCATCAAAGCGGCGTGGTCAAGGTGGATTACGAGATCTACTACGCGACGCAGCGAGGCGCCGCGGGCAGGTCCACCGGCTCTTTCTTTATCTCGGCGTATCAAAAACCGCGCGTGGCGCTCCTATCGGCTGAGGTATCGCCGCGCCGCCCAACTGCCGGCTCGCCGTTTTTCGTCGTGCTTTCTCTCTACAACGGCGGCTTCGCCGAAGCGTACAACATAAACGTGACGGTCTCGCCAATAGAGGGCCTCGTCCCCGTCACGCCTACTCGGCAAGTGGTGGGCCGGCTGGCCCCCCAGGGGACCTCCGTCGCGAGCTTTGGCTTCAACGCAACTGGACCCCTTGTCGGCAACGTCACGGTACGTGTGGAATATGTGGACGCCTACGGCCGCAAATACTTAGACGACGTTGCCATCCCCATAGCCGTCTACGCGCGGCAGTCCGAGAAACAAGGCGGCTCCCCCGGGTGGACCGGCCTTGCGGCTCTCGCCGCCGTGGCCGCCGTGTTACTCGTGGTGGCGCTTAAGGGGGGTAGAAAGGCTAGACCTGGAGGATGAACCTAGCGTCTACCACGTATGCGCCTTCTCCCTCCTCCAGTGCGATCACTGGATTGAGGTCTGCCTCCTTGATTTCTGGGTTGTTCTCCACGAGGCGGGAGAACTTGATGAGGATGTCCACGACGGCTGGCAGATCCCGCGGCGGCATCCCTCTGAAGCCGGTGAGTAGCTTGTAGGCCTTGACCTCACGTATCATTTCCATCGCGTCTTGTTCGTCTATTGGCGCAATGCGCATGGAGATGTCTTTGTAGAGCTCGGTGAATATCCCCCCGAGGCCGAAGGCCACGACATGGCCGAATATCTCGTCGTATACGGCGCCTACGATGAGCTCGACGCCTTTGGGCACCATCTTCTGGATGAGGACGCCTTC
>DAITPC010000022.1:4246-8380 GCA_036833835.1 Pyrobaculum sp.
AAGCGCCAGCGCCTCGTCTTCTCTCAGCTTGCCTCTGCCCTCCGCGACGGCCCTAGCCACTATGGGGTGGGTCATAGCCTCCTCTTCACCTCCCCGTATTTATACAACGCCCACAGCGCCTTCGCCGCTCTGTCTGGCGTTGGGTAGACGGGTATGCCCTGGTCCTCAAGCTCCTCCTCGAACCTCTGCACCAGCTCGCTCCCTCCGAAGTTGACGACTGCAATGGGTTTGCCGTATCTCCTGCTGTTTATTATGTACTCGGCCAAGTTCTTCGTCAAGCCCGGCACCTGCATCAGCGTTACTATCAGCGCCATGTCGAAAAAGGCCGTGGGGAGCAGGGCGTCAAGCACGATTTTGTAGTGTTCGTCTGTGGCGCTACCCGTCACATCGATGGGGTTAGACACAGCGGCGAAGGGGAGGAGCTCCCTCTTGAGCTCCCTGGCGATGCTCTCCGGAACCTCCGGCACCTCAAGCCCCAGCGTCTCAAGCGCGTCGACAGCTTGTATGCCCATGCCGCCGCTGTCTGAAACCACGAGCACCCTCCTGCCGCGCGGCGTGGGCTGGGTGGCCAGGGCCTTAGCCATGTCGAACATCTCCCTAACCGAGGAGGCCTCTATGACCCCCGCCTGTTGAAACAGGCCGTGGTACATCTCGTAGGTGCCGGCCATAGCCGCCGTGTGGCTCTTGACAGCCCTCTGCGCGGCCCCGCCCCTCCCGGCCTTATACGCCACTATGGGCTTCTTAGGCACGATCTTTCTTGCAGTTTCTAGAAACCTCTTCGCCTCCCCAGGGTATTTAAAGCCCTCTACGTACACGGTGATCACCTTCACCCTGTGGTCCGCGGCGAACGCCTCCAGTAGCTCCACCTCCGTGACGTCTGCCTTGTTGCCGTAGTTGGCGAGGAACCCCAGCCCCAGGCGGCGTCTTGCGGCCCAGTCCATTATGGCTGCGGCGACCGCGCCGCTCTGGCTTATCAAGGCCAGGGGGCCTGGGGGAGGTCTGCCTGCCCTGTCTGCCGGGAGGAAGACCGTGTCGAAGTTTGTGTAGGCGTTGAAGATGCCGATGCAGTTGGGGCCCAAGACTCTTATGCCGTATTGCCTCGCCACCGCCCTCACCCAGTTCTCAAGTTCCGTGTTACCCGCCTCGGCGAATCCGCTACTGATAATAATTGCAGCCTTAACGCCCTTCATCCCAGCCTCCTCTAGTATTTTGGGCACGGTGGGTGCCGGCGTGGCTATGACAACAACGTCAAGCGGATCGCCTATTTCGCTTATCGACTTGTAGAACTTTACTCGGCGGCCCCACAGCTCCACCTCGTCGTATTTGGGGTTCACGGGGTACACCTGGCCTTTGAACCTAGTCACCAGGTTCTCAAGTATGACGTATCCCACAGAGCCTGGCTTCGTTGAAGCGCCAACAACCGCCACGCTTTGTGGATCGATGAGTTTGGAAATCACAGCTCCTCTACGAGACATATATAAATGTATATAGACCTCTTCTAATTAGCCGTTGAGTAGAAAAACTCGGTTTCGCGTATCTACGTTGATGCGGTTCAACCTGCTCCACACGCTGGGGGCTGAGCTGGGATATATAGGGGAGTACATCTTCGCAAAAGCCCTGAGGGGGGCCGCCGCCCGCGGCCAAGCCGTGGCCATACTTCTCGAAGGCCTCTACTCGGCGCATAGGGTGGAACCCCGCGGTTCTGCGTTGCCAAGGGAAAAAGGCCCGGACACATACTCCAGACACATAACCTCTGAGTGGCCTGTCCACAAGTCGTGGTTTGTGCCAGCCATAGACGGCGGGGAACCCGTGGTGTTGATAGACCCACCGAAGGGGCTTGTAAAATACGTGGGGAGAGACCTGGATGGCTCCTACGCCTTCCTCCTCTCCCTAGGCCTAGAGGAGCTGAGAAGCTATGTGCTGAGGGGGGTTGCCCCCACGGTTCTGAGAGGCGTGGAGGTGTTCACGGCGGCTGAGGTAAACATAGCCGCCGCCCTCTACGAGAAGCTTTGGGGAGGGCCCGACTTCGTGGCCCTTGTGGTTGACACCCTACGCGAGGTGGACTTCCTGCTGGCTGATGGAGATGCGATATACCATGTGGAGGTGAAGACCACGACAAATCCCACAGACGCCAAGCTGAGGAAAAAACGCATGTTGCTACAGAAGAGGCAACATGTACTTGAGAAGCTCGGGCTGAGGCCTGCCCTCGCCGTGGTTGTTCCAAAAGAAAACTGGGAGGTGGAGGTGTGGATTGAAAAAACTATTTCTTAATCTTCAATATGTCGCCCACCAGCTTGGTGCTGGGAATAAGCACCTTGTTGCCCTCCGCATCTCTAATAACCGTATACATCGCAGTTATGTCCTCAACCACGCCCTCCTGACCGGCACCTACTATCTTGTCGCCTATCTTAAAGGGCCTTGTAAGCAGTAGGAACGTGCCCGCTATTGCCTGGCCCAGTACCTGTTGTGTGGCGAAGCCTATGACGAGACCTATGAAGCCGCCGAGGGCAGCCGCCGCGGGTCCGCCGGAGACAGCCCCCGCGAGCGCCGCCACCAACGCACCTATGCCGAGCAACTTCATGAGGTTCGACACAGCCTTTCCGGCCGCCTCACCTTGCTTCTTGGCAACGGGCCACGCCACGACGTCTGCGAAGGTCTTTACTATCTGCCAACCAAAGAAGAGGGTGAGCAATATGTCGACGTAAATCTTGTAGTCTGTTACGGGGGCGTAGATGCCCGCTAGAAACTGGAAGGCGGTCTGCACTGCCGCCATCACCACTACGTACAGTATTATCCACATTACTAATCTTCCTATTGGCATGACCCGTAGTTTTGGTATATTTTTAAATGTAGCGGTGACTCAACCTCACTTTTATATATGGCGGGGTAGAGGCTGGCGATGCGGCACATCGTTGTGCTCCTCGGCGTCGGCGGCGTTGGGAAAACTACGCTTGCGTACCGACTGATGGGCCTCTCCCTCAGGCCTACGGTTACGTTGCGCCCCGGCGTCTATAGGCTTCACCTGTCTAACAGGGAGGTTAACCTAATCGACGTGCCTGGGCAGTACGTGGTGGAGGTGGTGCAAAACTTCGCCCGGATGTGGACCTTCTACGTGGATAAAGCGGTGTATATGTACGACGTGCTTCACTACGACACGTTGAGGGCGCTCGTGGAGATACACAGCGGGCTTCTAGACAGGGGGATTAAGCCATTTAAGCGACTGGCCGTGGTGGGCAACAAAATGGATCTGGCACGGGAATACGGCTTCCACGTGGAGGCAGACGAGATCGCCGCCGCCGTGGGGGCCCAGGAGGTTCACTACATCTCCGCACTCAGAGACGACCCGAAAGACCTCGTCAAGGTGATACTTTAGAGTAGCGCCTCCAGCGCCGCCTCCCTATACAGCTCTTCCAGCTCCTGTATAAACCGAGGCGTAGGCTCGTGACGGGGGTCGCCCCTCTTCGCCTCCGTGAGTGCTGTCTCGAGGAGTTTGAGAGCCTCCTGGTGGTGGCCTAGCTCCATGAGCCGTCGGGCGACGCTGTAAGCCACAAAGGCCTTGGGGAACGGGCAGTCGCAGGCTGGAAGCAGTTTCCCGATCTCGTCGGTTGCGATGGACGCCAGAGAGGATAAGGCCGCCGCGGCGGTCTTGAAGTCCTCTAGCGTCGATGCCGTGTTTGCCAGGCGTTTCAACACATCCTCCGCACCTCTCGGCGGGGCGCCGAAGTAGTGTGCCAAGGCTAAATTTCTGAGGGCGGGCAACGTGCCTCTCTCGGCCGCCGTTTCCAAGTAGTCTTGATACAGCTTGTAAAACACGTCGAGCGCCTCGGGGCGCCGGAGCGCCGCTCTGTAAAGAACCTCGGCGAATTTTTCAAGGCAGGGGAGGGGGGCCCTCCTTGCGTCGATCAATGCGAGCTGGGTCAGTAGCTCTTCGTCGTCTTCAATACAATGAGGAGACGGCAAGACGGTGTAGGTCTCCAGCGTTATCCTCCTACCGAGGGCCAAGGCGTCTATAACCACTTGCGGCACGGCGTCGCCGTAGCAGAGGTGCCTACCCACCTCTTCTCCACACACGTCCACTCTACCCGTGGCTATCATTGCCATCGCCTTTGCGAAGTCGAGGGAGTACTCAGGCCT
>DAITPC010000022.1:8480-28626 GCA_036833835.1 Pyrobaculum sp.
AGCTCATGGTACAGCCTGGACAGCTGTTGCAAGGCGTCTCGGTACAAGGCCTCGGGCTTATATGGGGCGCACCTCTGTTTTGCGTAGAGCCGACCCCCATATGTGGCCAGGGCAAACACGCCGCTGAAATCGTCGTGTTTCTTCAAAAGGTGGTCAACATAGGGCTCCGGAGTGCTCTTTCTACAGCCTAGCGCCTCTGCGTGTGAGGAGAAGACAGCCCCCAACGTTGCTGGCAGATCTATACGCCTCATGTACTCAGCGATGTCAACTACCTTCATGTTTTTTTCAACCTGTTCTCTGCAGGGGGAGTGGCGGAGCAGGTCATACGGCAGTACTAGGAGCGTCGGCGTCTCGCGGGTGTTGAGATACAGAGCTCTGTCTATCACATATCGGCAACGCCGCATCCAAGGCGCCGCCAGCTCAGCCCGAGGGACCAGCGGGTTGTCGTAGAGGGTGATGCCCAAGGGGTCGTAGAAGCCCAAGGCGCTGGGCACCTCGTGCAACATCTCAAGCAGGTTGTCAAACGTCACCGCGTCGACGCCCAGGTCTATTACGGCGCTGTACTCGCCGACGAACTTTGCGGCTATTGTTCTGGCCACCACCGATTTGCCGGAGCCATGGGGCCCCACCAGCACTACGGAGGTCCCCGCCTTCAAGGTGTCAACTATACGCTCCTCCAGGTCCTTGAACCAGTGGACAAGCCGCGCCTTGTAGTTGTCTGTGATGTTGAGGACGTAAAACTCATCGCCCTCCCGGGCGATGCCGAGCAGAGAGGTAGACACGTGGAAGGCTTGTGGCGGCTATAAATATATAAACAAACGAAAATTGAGGTTGACATGCCCATCACGCTTGACCCCGAAAAACTGGCTATCGTAATGAAGCACAAGTTCCAGTACAAGATCTGCCGCGAATGCGGCGCCCGGAACCCGCCCGACGCAAAGAAATGCCGCCGTTGCCGCTCCAAGAACCTGCGGCCTAAGAAATTCAAGAAAAAGTAACCTAGTAGAGGGGCTTCACGTAGAATCTCGGCGGGTCGATCCTCTCGCTTCTGCAACGGGGGCACCGGCTCGGCTTCTTCAGCCTCTCTCTGGCTGTGAACTGGTAGCCGCATTTCCTGCACGTGGCGGGCACGACCTCCAGCCCGTATCCCCGTCTCTTGAGCGTCTTTTTAACATGCTCAAGCTCGTCATATAGCTCATTCGGCTTCAAGTCTGTTTCGACGAGCGCCTGTAGCTGGTATATAGTCAGCGGCTCGTTGCTTGCGAGCAGGGCCTTAATAAGCCGCTCCCTAACGGTCTCGTCCATCTATTTTTCCACCACGGCGGATTGAAGCCACAGCGCCTTGTAGACGCCGCCTGGCTTAAGCACGGCGAAGGTGAAGATGTGGATGTTTCTGTCGCCCTCTTTACGCGCCTCTATCCGGATGAACCGCGTCTGCTCCGGCCTCTCGGCCGGGTCGACGTTTGCGTCAAGTAGCTGTGTGCCTGCGGGGATGTAGCCGGCTGACCTCAGCTGTTCGGCGATGCAGTTGAGCAGGTCATGCGGAGAGGCTCCGGAGCACTGAGCTTTTTCGATTAGTTCCTTTACTTTCGCATGTTCTATGCTGTAGTCCATGCGTTAAGATTTTTCTTCAGTATTTAAATGTAGGAATCTCCAAATCGTCTCCAGCGTTGTCTCTGGGATCTCTTCGTGTGGCAGATTGCCGCAGTTCTCTAGTAGCTGTAACGCCGAGTTTTCAACATGGAGCGGAGCCGGGCCCCTTCCTCATACGGCACGATCTCGTCATGTGTGCAGTGTATAACCAGGACCGGCGCCGTGGTTTGGTCTAGGTCTATCTCCACCGGTTTCCTGTGTTTCATAAGCCAGTACAGCCCCTTGTCCCAGTTGCGGGCGTTGAGCGGGTATTTATAGCCATTAACAACGTATTGCGTAAGTTTGCTTTTGTTGTACCACGCTTTGTACAACGTCTGCTCCAGGTAGGGCACGGCGGCTCGGAGAAGTAGAGGGCCGTATTTATCGGCCAGGGGGAGGCTGAGCAGAAGCCTCTGAAGTCCGCCGTCCCTCATCCTCCATGCAGGCGCTATGAGCACCAGCGCCTCGACGGCCTCCGGATGTTTAGACGCAATGTAAAGAGCCGTGTAGGCGCCTGCTGAATGGCCTACAAAGACAGCCCTGGATATGTTCAATGTCTCCATGAGTCTCAAGATAAGCCTTGCCTCGCCCTCTACCGTGTAGGGGTTATAGGGCATCTTGGCGGGGTCTGCCCTCTCCGTGAGCCCGAACCCCGGCCTGTCGAGTGCCACAACTCTGCCGTGTTTAGAGAGCGGTGGAATGACCTCTCTCCAACTGAAGACGCTGGCCCCGAAGCCGTGTAGTAGCACGAAAGCCTTGCCGCCGGAGCCTGTGTCTATGTAATGGATTTTGACGCCGTCAATCACTATGAAGCTACTGCCGGCGTCCAGCTCCTCTACGGGTTTTCCCACAGGCGGTACTGGAATAAAGACGGCGGCTAGGATTATGGCGAGGGCGACCAGAAGTTTCTTGGTGATCAGCTGCTCAGCCGTCTTCACCAGATCTGACCTTGTAAGCTTCGTCACTTATACTTAAAAATGAGATGTGTTAAATATCTTATGAGGTGGGTAGGTTTGCTTGTTATTTTTATTGCAGTTACACTTACTTTTCTCATTCCTCCCTACGTCTTAAGGTTTGCCGATCCCTTTCAAGGTCCTATGAAGGCTGTGGCTAGACCGCCGCCTCCTGCGCCTATTGAGAATTACGTGTTGGTGATCAAGGCAAGAGACGAGAGGGAGGCTTTCTACAAGTTAGGCTACGCACATGCGTACTACCGCCTCTTCCAGATGGACGTCATGAGGAGAGTTGTCGAAGGCCGGCTCTCGGAGCTGTTGGGCGAGGCGGCGCTGGATACCGACATATACTTCAGGTCTAGGGGTCTCTACAAGGCGGCTGAGAAGACGTGGATCTTTATAAAGTCCAACTATCCTGAGTATGCCTCTTTAATAGAGGAATACACACGCGGCGTTAATGACTTCCTAGCCCAAAACGCCGTGCCCGTAGAGTATTTGGTGTTGGGTAAGAGGCCGGAGCCCTGGAGACCGGTCGACACAATCGCAATAGCTAAGTTGATTGCTTGGAGCCTCAGTGGTGGCGAGGCTGATTTAGAGCTGAAGGTTTTAGTCGACGCCCTTGGGCCGCGGTTTTTAGAGGTGGCGTTACCCCGCGAGATAAACACGCCTATTCTGCCCCGCAAGGCGACGTTTTTGCCTACTTGGCCAGCTCTGGGTAGCAACAACTGGGTTATCTCGCCAAACTTCACGGCTACTAGAAAGCCGATATTGGCCAACGACCCGCACCTGGCCCTCTCCGCGCCTCCTGTCTGGATCTTCCAGAGGATCGAGACGCCCAGCTACGCCGTGATGGGCGTTGCCTTCCCCGGGGCCCCCGTCGTGGTGATAGGCACCAACGGCTACGTTGCGTGGGGCTTCACAAACACAGGTATCGACGTTATCGACTATTACTACTATGTGTGGAACGGTACGCGGTATTTCTACAAGGGGTCTTGGCTGGAGGCGGAGAGGCGGTTGGAGACGTTTAAGATCTGCGACCTCAACAACAGGTGTGTGGAGAAGACGTTGGAGGTGCTGGAGACGGTACACGGCCCGGTGGTGGAGTATAGGGGGCAGAGATACGCCATGAGGTGGCTTGGAAACAACGTCACGCTTGAGGCCTTGGCTCTCTATCACATGAACAAGGCGAGGAATTTAACCGAGTTTTTGGATGGTTTGAAGTATTTCGTAGTGCCGAGCCAAAACACCGTCTATGCGGATAGATACGGGGTAGTTGCGTATTTCGCCAGCGGCTACTTCCCCGTAAGAGACGGCGGTTACCTCCCCTTCAACGGATCTGGTGGCGAGGGCGAATGGACTAGGTTCGTCTGGCTACCCCCCGTCTTGAACTACGTCAACCCGCCGTATTTAGCCACCGCCAACAACAAGGTGGCTGACGCCAACGTCTACCTGCAGTGGAGATGGGCAGATATGTACCGCCACGATAGAATCGTGGAGCTCATAGCCCAGAAGGCGGCAGGGGGAAGGATTACTGCAAGCGACGTCATGGACATACAGAGAGATGTCGTGGACATATCTTGTAGAGACGTGAAGGCTCTTCTGGCGGAGTATGGCGGCGAGAGCGGGGGGAGGTTGCTAGACGAACTTAATAGGTGGGACTGCGCCATGAGGACAGACTCTGTGACGGCGGCGCGGTACGCCGCATTCCTCTACAATCTGCAGAAGTTGGCATGGGGCAGGTTCAACGTCTCTATCACCTTCGTGCCTTTTGAGGTGACGCTTGTCTCTATCAAACGTGGATTGATTGACCGCTCCATAGTAGAGGCGGCGGCAGCCGAGGCGTTAAAGGTGACCTCTCCATGGGGTCAGTTGCACAAGTACAGTCTCACCCACGTCCTTGGGTCTGCCTTCACGGGGCTAAACTATAGACAGGTGGAGGCCCCCGGGAGTTGGTTCACTGTTAACGTCGCGCCTGGATTTCAAGTCTCGCAGGGGCCCAGTGTGCGGTTTATAGTGGCCTTCGGCGACGGAGTCTACATGATGTTGCCGGGAGGCCCAGACGGAGATCCCCTAAGCCCGCTCTACGACGCGATGTACATGCCGTGGGTCAGGGGGGAGTATGTCAAGGTGGATTAGGTACTTAGGTCTCTTAATCCCGCTGGCGGGAGTCGCCTCGCCGCTCCACGTGCTTACCGCCGCCTTGTTGCCGCTACTCGGCGGGTTGATATATGGCTACTTCACGGAGAGGAGACGCGGCGTGGTTCTGTCGCCACTGGTTGCCCTGGTGTCTGTGGCCGCCGTGCTCTTGTACTATGTCGCTGTCGATGCTGTTAGGCTGAGCCGCTACCTCTCCGTATTCCCCCTGTTTGCGGCTCTCTGGGTAGCGCTGTGGCTCTTCTTCTTCGTCTTGGGGGCGGCCGCGGGGTACCTCCTGCGTCCTAGGAGTCCAACAGATAAAAAGTAGTACGTTCTACGCGGCAATGAATTCAAAACTCTGGCTGGCGATAGCCGCAGTTGTAATAATCGCGGTAATAGGCGCATTTCTGGCATTCCAGCAACAACCCTCGGCGCCGACGACCGTCCCGTAGCCAGCTACTCAGCCTGCCCAGACCACAAAGCCCAAAGGCAACATCTACGTGATATACGACATAGGTGGGAGGGGGGATCTGTCGTTTAACGATATGGCATATCTAGGCGCGTCTAGGGCGGCTAAGGACTTCGGGCTTGGGCTTAAGGAGGTTCAGAGCAAGACGCAAGACGATTACGTGCCCAACCTCAGAGCTGTAGCAAAGTCCGGCGATGCAGTGATAGCAGTAGCCGTTGGCTTCCTGATGACAGACGCGGTTAAGCAGGTGTCGCAGGAGTTCCCCACCGTGAAGTTCGCCATCATAGACGGCTACATACCAGATAGACCTAACGTTTTGTCGGTGCTATACAGAGAAAACGAGGGTTCCGCGCTTGTGGGGGCGCTGGCGGCCCTCGTGGCGTATTACCACAACTGCACAAGGGTTGGCATCGTGCTGGGGATGGAGATACCTGTTCTGTGGAAGTTCGAGATTGGTTACGCCTACGGCGTAAGGTGGGCCGAGCGTTACATAAGACAGAAATTCGGCAAAGACGTGAGGTTTGACATACTTTACGTCTATACAGGCTCCTTCAACGACCCTGCCAAGGGCAAGCAGGCGGCTGAGGTGATGTTGACACAAGGTGTCTGCGTGATATACCAGGCGGCGGGCGCCACGGGGCTCGGCGTTTTTGAGGCGGTGGCAGAGGCAGGCAAAAGGGCCGGGAGAAGCATGGGTCCCCCGTTTGCCATAGGCGTAGACGCCGACCAGGACCACCTGAAGCCCGGCTTCATACTGGCGTCTATGATGAAGCGGGTAGACGTCGGCGTATACGAGGCAACCAAGAGGGCTGTGGAGGGCACGTTCCAAGGCGGCGTCTTAGAGCTGGGCCTCAAGGAGGGCGGCGTGTCGGTAAGCACGTTGGACGACTTAGCTCAGTTTTTGGAGATAGGCATTAGGGCAGGCGCAGTAAAGGAATCCGATGCCCAGAGCATCATCAACGCCGTGAAGGATATGAGGTCTAAAATACCGCAGTGGATCTGGGAGGCGGTGGACCAGTTCAAACAAGACATAATAGCCGGCAGAGAGAAGGTGCCCTTGCCCACCACGCAGGACCAGATCGTTCAGCTAAGGAAGGAGCTGGGCCTGGGAGCCGTCAGCTGATGAAGATCTCTCTCAGGGAAATACACAAGGTTTTTTCCGACGGGACACACGCCTTGAGGGGAGTCTCTCTCGACATTTTTCCAGGCGAGGTGCTTGCTCTGCTTGGAGAAAACGGCGCTGGGAAAACCACGCTCATGAAGATACTCGCCGGCGTCTACAGACCTACCTCAGGCGAGATATACATCGACGGGAAGAGGGTTAAGCCGAAAAACGCGAGGGATGCCCTTAGGCTTGGGATAGCCATGGTACATCAACACCTCTCCCTAATACCTGGTCTCACGGCGCTTGAAAACGTAGCCATATTAGAGGGGGCAAGTCTCTCCCCCGTTTCCGCCGGACTCAGAAGGAAAGTAGAGAAAATAGCTGAGGAGCTCGGCTTCGAGATTGAGTGGGATAGAGACGTGGAGGAGTTGCCTCTTGGCGTGAGACAGAGGGTTGAAATAGTCAAGGCCCTGTATTGGGGTGCCGACTTGCTTATACTCGACGAGCCTACCACCGTCTTGTCTCCGCCTGAGGTAAAGGCGCTATTTCAGGTGGTGAGACGGCTGAAGGAACAGGGCAAATCCGTGGTCTACATCACCCACAAGATACCGGAGGTTCTCGAGATAGCGGACCGCGTCGCCGTGTTGAGGAGGGGGCTCAAGGTGGCCGAGTTTACACCTCCATACGACGCGAAAAAGCTTGTGGAGGCCATGGTCGGTGAGGTAAAAAGCGAAAGCGTGGGGAGGCTGGGCAAACCCGGCGAGCGTCCTGTCCTTGAGGTTAAGGATCTGTGGGTCTACGAGGGTAGCAGGGCGGTGGTGCAGGGCGTAGACCTCTCCGTCAGGGAGCAGGAGATCTCGGCGATAGTCGGGGTCGAGGGCAACGGACAGGAACACCTTGTGGAGGCCATTGTGGGGATTAGGAAGGGTAAGGGCGTGGTGAAGATCTATGGAGGATACGCCTATATACCTGACGACCGGCACAAAAAAGCGTTGATACTCGAGATGTCTCTTGTGGAAAACGCAATTATAGGCAAAGAAGGCGAGTTTGCCAAGCGCGGCTTGATCTCTTGGCGGAATGCCGAGCGCTTCACTGTGAAGCTGATAGAGGAGTTTGGAATAGTTGCGCCAGGGCCTTGGGCGCTTGTGAGGCAGCTCTCCGGCGGCAACCAGCAGAAGCTGGTGGTGGGGCGTGAGCTGAGCAGGGGAGCCAGACTCATAGTGGCGCACCAGCCCACCCGGGGTCTCGACGTGGCCACGACGGAGTACGTCCAGCGGCTCCTCATAAGCGCTAGAAACGCAGGCGCGGGCGTGTTGCTCGTAACGAGTGACCTAGACGAGGCATATAAGCTGGCTGACGTCATCGCGGTTATGTACAAGGGGAGGATCGTGGCGTACGGCCCCGTGGAGGAGATGGGGGTGGAGCTTGTGGGTAGGAAGATGGCGGGGCTATGAGGGGGCTCCTACTGCCGTTGGTAAACACCGGGCTCGCTTTGCTCTTGGCATTTGCGCTAGGCGCCGTTGCTATGTGGATATCGGGCTACGACCCCGTTCTCTCCTACAGATCCATGTTGCTGACGCCGCTGTCGGACCAGACCTACCTCTTCTCCGCGCTTGCGTTCTCGGCGCCCATCCTCCTAACAGGTCTCACATTCGCCGTGGGTCTAAGGGCTGGTCTATTCAACATAGGCGCGGAGGGGCAGGCATATATGGGCGCCTTAGGCGCCGTGGTGGCCGCATACCTCGTCAGAGACGTCTTGGCCCTGCCGCTTGCCGTACTCCTGGGGCTTGTCTTCGCGGCGGCTTGGTCGGCGGTGCCAGCTCTGTTGAAGAGCTGGAGAGGCGTAAACGAGGTGGTGAGCACCATAATGATGAACTGGACCGCGTATTGGCTGGTGATAATGGCGGTCTCCACCGTATTTGCAAACCCATTGCAGCCAGAGGAGTCGGTGAAAATGCCGGAGGCCGCCCGTCTAACCCCGCTGGTCCTGGGCACGGATCTCACGTTGGCGGTGCCGCTGGCGTATCTAACCGCAGTGTTGATCTACATCTTCCTCAGATACAGCATGTGGGGCTACAGGATATCAATAAGCGGGCAAAACCCCACTGTGGCCAAGGCATACGGCCTAAGGCCTGAACAAGCGGTCTTGGTGGCGTTTGGGATAGGCGCTCTGACGGCAGGCCTCGCAGGAGTGTTGCAGATGGCGGCTAGGCCGCCTTCCTACAGCCTTGCCAGAAATCTAGCCAACGTCTACGGCCTCGGCTTTGACGGCATCACCGCCGCCATGTTGGGCAGGGGGCATCCAATAGGCGTGCTCTTCGCCTCGGTATTTCTTGGAATACTGCAAGAAGGCGCGCGCCACATGCAGATAGAGGCGGGCGCCCCCTTTGAGTTTGTAAAAATGATACAAGGCCTGCTGATACTCTTCCTAGCGCTTCAAATGCTGAGGAAAATATGATTGACGTATTGCTCCTACTGCTGATGCAAGCGCTACTCGCCGCAGTGCCTATACTGCTGGCCTCGCTTGGGGAGATCTTGACAGAGAGAAGCGGCGTCGTCAACATAGGGCTGGAGGGTATAATATTACTCGGCGCGTTAATGGGGCCGCTGGCGGTGGACTACCTCCACGACAGAGCCGGCCTCCACCTCCCAGACCCCTGGTGGCCTTTTGTAGCCATGCTAGCCGCGGCGCTTACCGGCGCCTTGATAGGGCTTCTCCACGGCTACATCTCGGCGTATATGGCTGGCGACCAGATAATCAGCGGAGTAGCCATAAACCTCTTCGCCGCGGGCGCGGTCGCCTACGGAATACAGGCCTACTGGGGCGTGGCTGGATATAAACAGGTTCCGGAGTGGGCGAAGACGGACCCCACCTGGGTCGCCGTGTTTGCCTTCGTGGTTGCCGGCGTTATGTGGTATATCCTCTTCAGGTCTAGACTCGGCATAATCATCAGATCGTGTGGAGAAGACCCAGAATCCGCGTTTAATATGGGCGTCGACGTAAACAAGGTAAGACTGCTCGCCGCTGTGATCGGCGCCGCATTGGCCGCGCTGGCAGGCGCCTACCTCAGCATTGCCTATCTCTCCGTGGTTACTAAGGAGCTCTCAGCCGGCAGAGGCTTCATAGCGCTGGCCAATGTCGTTTTTGCAAACTGGAACCCAGCACTGGCGGTCGCCGGCGCCTTCATATTCGGCTTCTTCGACGCGCTTTCCTACTGGCTCCAGACGCTGAACCTAGCCAGGTACGAAGTGACCAGGATGATCCCCTACATAGCCACGTTGTTAATAGTAGCAGGCGTAATTGGGAGGGCGAGGCCGCCAAAGGCCATAGGCAAGGCGTTCAGGAGAGAATAGGCTATAAATCCTGAGGTGGCATAAACACTATGGAGGATTTCAAGAGAGCAATGGAGGAGATCAGCAAATCCCTCCAGAAGATGGTGGAGGATCTAAAGGAGAGAAAAGACTATCGATTTGTGGAGGAGGGCGACGAGGTGAGAATAGAAATAGATATGCCCGGCCTGGAGCCCGCCGACATAGCTCTCTCCGTTGCGAAAGACGGCACCGCCATAAGGGCCGAGGGCGCCCGCGGGGATAGGAAATACTCTAAATACATCCGTCTGCCGCTTAAGATAGACCCCTCCACCGTGTCTGCGCTGTATAGAAACGGTGTGTTGATAATAACGGCTAAGAAGGTGAAGGAGGAGGAGATAAGAGTGCCAGTACGCGGCTAAGACTCCAAGAGCCTATAAAGTGCTACCGCCAGCTGGCCCGCCGATCCTACATCTCTGTTGACCGCGTGGCTTAGAACCGCGCCGGGGGGAAGCTCCCTAGGCGAGAAGGATAGATCCGCGCCGTGTATTAGTAACATCACTTTTTTGTCGACCTTCTCGACGGGCTTGGTGTCTTTCTCAGGCCTCCCAATGGCGTATATCACATCCGGCCTCAACACCTCCACGGCGTCGTTGATGTCGTTGAAGACGAGAACCTCTCCCCCCATCTTGAAGGCCAGTTTGAATAGATCGCCTATCTGCTGGGCGGCTGCTCCGAACACCTTCACCAACACAAACCGCTTCACACCAAAGCCGTAGGTAATCTTTGCAAGCTCCAACATCTTAGGCACGGAGCTTATGTTGTAGACGGCAACCACGAGCTCCATGCTGTGTAGAATACTGCCGTTTTTATACTTGCGCCTTCGCTGCCACGCAACTCCCTGCTTCACATTCGACGAAAAACGGCGTTTTAGACATGATAAGTAGCCCTTTCTTGAAGTCTCCAAGTTCTTCGCTTAATACGAGGGTTTTCCCACAGAGCTCCAGTTGCCGGCCGTGAAACTTGAAGATAAATACGTCCGCACATGGCTTTAGGTCAACCTCTATTATGGCAACGTCACGGACCTGCACCACTTTTACGATCATATTCTGCCAGAATCTTTACAGCCTCGTTGGCGACTTTTACAGCTTCCTCAACGCCGACCTCAGGCTTGAATTCGTCGGTCTCCCTATTGGCGATGGCGGCGTATACGCCCCCCGCCCGCGCGCCGTATATAGACGCTAAGGTGAAGATAGTGGCGCTCTCCATCTCGAAGGACAATACCCTTAGGCTTCGTAGAGCGTCTATGAGACCTCTGGACCACGGCGGCATGAAGCCTCCGTAGCCCGGCCGCTCCTGGCCAACGTAGAAAGAGTCTGTAGACGCTACCACACCGACGTGATACCTAACCCCCAGCGACTCAGCCGCCTCGACGAGAGCCTTCACCACCAGCCAGTGAGCTACGGCGGGGTACTCCGGCGGCGCGTACCACCTAGAGGCTCCGTCAAAGCGGACTGCGGCTGTGCCGATGATTAAATCGCCGAGCCTTATTTCTCTCCGCAGAGCGCCGGTTGTCCCCACTCTTATGAAGGTGTCGGCGCCGGCGTAGAGCAGCTCCTCCACCGCAATTGCGGTGGAGCCCGAGCCTATGCCCGTCGAAGTGGCGCCCACGGCGACGCCCTTATACGAGCCGACCCACGTGACGAACTCTCTGTTTCTCGCCACCTCCCTAGCCTCAGTCCAGTGCTTAGCTATCAGAGGCACCCGGCCCGGATCGCCTGGCAGGAATATATACCGCGGCGCATCTCCGGGGGCAAGTAACAGGTGGTACGCCTTGTCTCCCACCTTGGGTCTCTGGGCCATGTCCAGCCTTATCCCCTAGTTTTAATACGTAATGCTCTTATTAGATTTATAAAAGAAAGTACGGCGGACAAGGCGTTTAAAGCCGTGAAGATCCAGTCGCCGAGCAACACGGCGTAGAGGGTCAGTGCGACGCTTCCAAAGAAATAGAGGGTTGTGAGGTCAACAGAAGGCGGGGGGCTCCTCCGGACGATGTTTACGGCCCAAGCGGCCGCGATCAGAAAAAGCCCCACAAGTCCGATGAGTTGAGTCATAAAACCGACACGCCCGACTGGGTCACGGAGACTCTGTAATAGGCGTGTCCCAATGCGGACAAAACCCTCTCGACCAGCTCCTCGTCCCGCGGCAGTAATATGACGACACCGCCTCTGCCAGCTCCGCTTATCTTCCCGCCATATATAAACGGCTTAACCATCTCAAGCAGATTCACAACACGTCCGTCCACAACGCCAAGCGCGCCGAGAAGCCAGTTGTTTACGTACATCAACTCGCCGAGACACTCCAGATCTCCTTTCACTAGGCAGGCATGCGCCTCTTCTACGAGAGCTCCAATCGCCTCGATCACGCCCGTAGCGGAGCGCCGTCTGCCGAGAAGCGCCTTGACTTCGGCGACTATTTCGCCCGTGGTGCCCCTCCGGGGAAACACAGCTATGTAAAAAGGGGGTAGAGAAGTCTCTATTCTCTCCACGCGGAATGGGTTAGTCCAGATTTTCAGAAGCCCCCCAAGCGACACGACGGCGGTGTCCATCGGAGAGGCTATGCCCTGGACTTCTAACTCAACTCTGTGTCCCAGCCTGGCTAGCTCATCTCTCCCCATCTCTACGCCGGCGCAGTGCGAGTAGGCTTTTAACAAGCCGACCGAAACCGCGGCGGAAGTCGCGGCTCCGGCGCTAGGCGGCAAGTCGCTTCTAATCACAAACCTAGCCCTCAACGCTCCCCACCTTTCTTCTGCAATTCTAAGCGTTGCGTCTACATAGGCAAAGAAACGTTCGGATCCAAACGCCTCTGTGCGCCGCTCCTCTGGAAAGTACCGAAGAGATGTAGAAACCCCAACGGTCTCCACCACAAGCTTATCCCCCCTCTCGCACTCCACGTAGATGCCTCTGTTTATCGTGGCGGCTATTGCAGGTTTGCCGTAGACCACGGCGTGCTCCCCAAAAAGCTTAATGACCCCCGGGGCGAAAACTTTAACCATTAAAAGAGGGAAGCCAGAGAACCTGCCACCTCCTCGTCGCTGGGTCCTTCCTTCTTCTCCTCCTCTGCTGGGGCCTTAGTCTCCTCGGCAGACTGGACTGCCTGTTGTTGCGGGGCCTGAGACACGGCGACAGATATGCCGAGCTCCGGAGCCTTGGGAGCCACCGCCGCCGCCAAGGCGTTTGCCTCCGCCACAGCCCTGCTTACGAGCATCTGCAAAGTTTCTTTTGTCACTACGCCGAGTTTTACGGCCAGCGCCACGGCTCTCATGTGGGCGGCCGGAATCACCACCTGAAGCACTTCCTTCGTCGGGTAGACCACGTTCAGCGCCAGGTTCCTCGCATATACGGCGGCAGCCTCGAAGAGCTCTCTGTATTTGCTTACGTCTATCACCAGCTCTGAGATGTCTACAAACCGCGTGCCCTTCCAAATAACGCCGAGGAGCCTCAGTTGTTCAAATATGGGCTCTATGCCAACCACTCTTAGGACTTCGGCGATCTCCGGCGTAATCTCCTGCCCAGCCTTGGCAACCACACTGTCTTTCGCAATCCAGATCTTGCCCTCCTGAACTCTCGTCGGTATCTTCAGTTTGCCGAACTTAGAGATTATAGGGCCTGGCGATGCGTTGGTGGGGCCAGCCGGCACCACGATGTCAAACGGCGCCTTGTCCCCGGGCTGAGCCGCACGCCTCACCGCGTTTTCCGCTACGATCTTGATCACCTCGACGGGGTTCACATTGGTAAACAAGAACCCAATCTCGCCCCTTACCTTCTCAGCCACATCCGCAGGGATGCCGCCATATACCTTCGTAAACGCGATTTTGAACAGAGTAGGCTTAATTATCTTAATTTCTCCATAAGGCCTCATTCTGTATCTGTACTCGTTTAGAACCCTGGCAGACAGCCCGTGGAGATCGAAAAGGAAAATGTACTGGTAGTTCTTCGACAAGTTAACAGCCTCCGCCACTATCCTGACTTTACGCCCTGGGTAGGGCTTAGCTCTTACATATCGCCTCTTGCCTAAGACGAGCATCAAGACGTAGAGATTGAGGGCTATTTAAATAATTTTAGCGGGCTAATACCTCCAAAGCCCTTACCTTTATGGGGGGCCCCATAGTCTTCTTTATATATATATCCTTCAGATACTGCCTTAGGGCAAACTTCCTATTTATCTCTTCCAACACGGCGAGGGCGTTCTCTAAGATCTCTTCAGGCTTCTGAGTTTCAGAGCCTATCCGCACCTTTATCACAGGCTCGTTCCTAATCCTAACCCTAACGACTCTCCTCAGCCGCTCAACCACAGACTTCACGTCGACGTTTGGAGGCACCACCTCGGGCATCTTTCCCCTCGGCCCGAATATGGGGCCCACCACCCTACCCAGCAGAGGCATGAGGTCGGGCGGCGCCACGAAGAAGTCGTACTGCCTCGCTAGCTTCCTAATCGCCCTCTTGTTTCCGGCTAGCCCTTCTATCTGGTCTCTTGTGATTATTCCATCGACGCCGGCGTTTTTAACCTGGACCTCAAACGCGCCGTGTGCAAAAGCCCCCATCTTGTTCGGCTTGGGCTGGTGTGGCAACTCCACGACCAGGTTGATGCGGTTCTCCGGCTTGCTCAGATCCACGCCCCTAAGCACCACGATAAGCTCCACGCTCTGCTTAAACCGCCTCGGCTTCCCAGCCTTTAGAGCCTCCTTTATCTTCTCCAGAAAGAGTTCTTTGTTGATTACAGCGCTCATTGTTGCCACAACTTTTCAAATTTATTAATAATTTCCGCGTATTTGCCGCCGTCTAACTCCTTCATCACCTCCTCCGCCGGCTTCCCATCTACAGTCACGCCAATGGCCTTGCACGTGCTTAAAAGCTGCTTTACGGCGGCTTTCAAAGTCCTAGACTTAAGCTCATCTCTCTTAAACATGGCGATCTCAACAAGTTGCTCAAAGGTCAGGTTGCCCAAAACCTCGTTTCTAGAGTCGTGGACGCCGGTGTCTTTGCCGAATAACTTAAGCAGAAGATCGCCGATTGGCGGGAGATACACCTTGACCTCATACCTAGAAGGCGACGTCACCTCCAACTCCACCTTCTGGACGGGATATTTGCCGTATTTCTTCAACTCGTCCTGCACCCTCTGAACAACGGCGTTGGGGTCCAGGCCAAGTTGCTTAAGCGACTCTTGGAACTGCGGATTCGCCGCAACCTTGCCTCCCTGTAGAGGCACAGCTATGACACGCTTAGTCATCGCCCCCACTAAAAGGGGTAAGTATTAAAAGTTTTCCTAGACAAGAACGCTAGCGGCCTTTTCGGACCAGCTTGACCTCGGTGATCTTCAAGTCAAGCGGCATCGGGAAGGCGCTGTCGAGGAGCTCCACCCGCACGACCCCCTTCTCCTTGTCCACAAAGGTAACGCGCGCCCTGCTGCCCTTTAGGACGTCTGCCACAATCTCCACCTCGTCGTTTACGTCGAGGTCCACAGCCGGCTTAACGGGCTTCATAATCTTCATCACCTCCTCCGCGTTTGTAATCCCCCTCATCACTCCCTTTACGTGTTTTACGCCGTATACAGCGCGGTTCACGGCGGGGAGGGACTCCCCCTCCATGAACAATACGCCGAACGACTCAGGAGGCACCACTATGGAATATATGGGTAGCTTGCCGGACTCCGCGCGCATCTTCAAAACGACAACCACGTTGTACTCCTGGCGCGACACCACGCTTATTGTGTACACTGGGCAACGCTCCTGGGACATCTTCACCTCATCTTAACCAGGAGGTAGAGCAGGCCTACGAAAATCACAGTGATAGACACAAGCACGGCCACGGTCTCCTTAACCGGGTCGCCCAGAGTATAGAGCGTGGTTCTATATACTAGGTGGTTAATGTACACGCCAGCCACGTGGAAAACCATCTGGAAAGCCCCGGCGATAAACGTCAAGAGCACGAGGAACTTGGCTGTTAGGTTAAACTCCTCCTCGCCGGGTCTCGTCGCCGTGGACACCACCCACTTGATGTCCCGCCACATGTTGGCTAACCTCTCCTGTAGGGATGACACGAATCAAAAGTTGGACGCATATTAAAAGTTTAGGCCAGGAGCTGGCTGATGTATTCAGCCTTAGAGAACTTCACGAGGTCGCGGTAGGTCTGGCCGACGCCCAGGAAGTACACGGGGCGTTTCAACGTGTACATAAAAGTCAGTATGGAGCCGCCCTTGGGGTAGGCGTCTACCTTAGTGGCTATCATGCCGTCTATCTTCACGTACTTAGAGTAGTACTTGGCGATCTCCAAGGCCTCGTTTCCCAGCTGTGCGTCGAAGACGAAGATGGAGTAATGAGGCTCGACCACGCGCTGGATCTTCCGAAGCTCGTCCATCAAGTTGGCGTCCGTGTGCATGCGGCCCGCCGTGTCTATAAGCACGAAGTGGTACCCCTTAGACTTGGCGTGTTGCACCGCGTCGTATGCAACGGCGGCTGGGTCTGAGCCGTAGGGGCCGCCTATAACTCTAAACCCGACGCGTCTCCCGTGTTCCTCCAGTTGTTCCTTTGCCCCAGCCCTGAAGGTGTCCGCCGCCGCGGCGACGATTCTAAACCCCATTTCCTGTAGCTGAAACGCCAGCTTCGCCAAGGAGGTGGTCTTGCCGTAGCCGTTAGGCCCTAGAAACATCACGGTTACAGGCCTCGTCTTCTCAAGCGCTTTCTTGCCCTCTTCGTAGAAATCCACGTCGGGCACATCGCTGAGAACGGCGAGGAGGGAGTCGAAAATCGCCTTCTTTATAACGGCCCCCCGCTCCCCGAACCTAGGCACCTTGACCCCCACCAGCCTCTTCTTGAGCTCCTCCACAACGGCGTCGGCAACGTCCACGGCGACGTCGCTCTCCACCAGGTCTAAGTAGAGGTCTGAAACAAAACCTTCAACATCCTTCTCATTTAACGTCTCCTCCTTTACCGCGCTGACTACGGTCTCTACAAACTTCGAAAAAGTCTTCTTAAGCCTATCGAACATTTCTGGCGCCCAGCCGCTCTAAGACCTGGCGGATCTGCTCAGCCCTCTCGGCGAGCTTCTGGAGGTTCTCCTCAAGCGACGTCTTCAGCCTGGAGTACTCCTCGATCCTCTCCTGGAGGATCCTCTCAGCGTTGTCGAGGTCTAGAAACGCATGGTAGCCCGCGCCGATGGGCGTAAGGACCTCCTTTGTATCGAAGGCGCCGCCTACGAAAAGCCCCGCGCCGATATGAACAAGCCGCCCATCCCCGCCGCCGCCTTTCAAAAGCCTCACGCCGTCTAGAGCCGTGGTCAGCTCGTCGAGAAGCTCGGCGACGGTTGTGTGTTGGGCCTGCAGACTAGAGAGTAGCTCTCCGATCAGCTGGTACTCCTCCAAGAGCCTCTGGACGTCTTGCCGAGACATGTCAATACTTAATCACATTATCTATTGACATCAAAAGCTTAGCCTCTTCAGACTGCGCCTCCTCGGGCGACACGACAGACACCTCTCTTATCCTTATCTGCACCCTCCTAAGCCCATGCCTACTCCCAATAAGCGAAAACACCTTCTCAATAGCATCATATGGCTTCTCGGCGGTCACTTCCAACCTGAACTTCATCCCGGTGGTGGTGTCACCAACTATGCGGTAAATCTTAGGCATGTCGGCTCTCAACTTAAGCCTTAAAAAGTTTATGCGCTGGCGGCGTTACCCCAACACCTGCGTTACGCGCATCAACTCGGGGCCCGCGGTCTCGTCGCCGACAAGAGCGCCGTGGTCGTTCACCACTATGCCGCCTCTCAGGAAGCTCTTGCCCTTGTTAACGGTGCCCACGTCTACCCTCACCTTGAAGTAGTCGGCGAGCTTCTTGAGGTCCTCGTCGGTGGCCTCGGGAGCCACTAGGAGACCCCTCGAGTTTATGACGGCAAGTGCCCCCACGAGCGGGTTGTTGGCCACGGTGTCTACAATCACCTCGACGCTGAGCACGTCGGCCACGACCTTCCGCAATTGCGGCTCCAAGAGGGGCGAGACCAGCGCGGCTCTGTTGTTGGTAAGTATGAGGTTTGAAATAGCGGTGTACTTTGTCTGCAACACCTCTACGTTAAGCCCTAGCGACTTGAAGAGCTTGACCTCGTCCTCCAGCGCCAGCGGCGACAGAAGAACGCCGTTGTCGTTAACCACAGTGAATACCCCCAGCAGGGGGGACTTCGCAATTGTGAACCTGGCCACAGAAGTGCGGAGGGTGCTCCGCACTATGTCATCGATTTTCTCGGGAGCGTCTGGCGGGAGAAAAGTTACTGTGTTGTTAGACGCGATGAAGACGCCGACAGAAGACGTGCCGAAAACCTTGACGGGAGCTATGTCGAACATCACTCCTTCAGCTCCACAACCACTGACCCGTCGCTGTACTTCTCCACGGCGACGCGCACCCGCCGCGGCGGCTTCTCAATACTGCGGGACCACAACGCCATGTTAAGTCTCTGGCCCACCTTCACCGACCTGGGCTCCACGTGAAGATGCCTAGCCACAAACCTCCTAATAAGCCCCACGGCGTATTTAGCCCTCTTGGTTCTCGAAACTTCGTAGACCCTCCTCAGGTTTATTACATACTCCCGTGTGAGCACCACCTTCTTCTCCTCAGACACAACCGCATAAAAAGGTCAAGTTATAAAATTTAGCCCCAGTAAAGCTCCGGCTTCTCCTTCTTGCCCGGCCTCTCCGCGACGCCGACCTGAATAGGCCTCTTAGGAGGCCGCATCTTAAGCATATATCCACTTGTAGACATGCAGATATACGTTTCCATGTAAATTTTTCAAGCAAAATAAAAGAGATAAATATACACTTCTACTTGTGATAGACCCAGAGAGGCTACTTGAGCTTGTGCTGAGATACGCGGTCAAGACAGAGGGCGGGGATGTGCATAGGCGGTATAGGAGGTTCCGGGCGGACAGGTGGTACGGCGGCATCGCCACCGCAGACGTTGTCGGCTGTAACCTTCGGTGCGGCATGTGCTGGGCTTGGAGAAACACCTCCTTCGTCTTTACGGCGGGCGAGTGGCTTCCGCCGGGCGAGGTGGCCGACAGGCTAAGGGACATAGCGAAGAGGAAGGGGTACGAACAGGTGAGGGTGTCCGGCGGCGAGCCCCTAATAGCCCCAGCGCATCTGCTCAAGGCCATAGACCTCTTGGCGGAATACGTCTTTGTCGTCGAGACAAACGGCATCTTGATAAACCGGCAACTCGCCAAGGAGCTAGCCGCGAGACCCAACGCGGTGGTGAGGGTTTCTCTAAAGGGCGCCACAGCTGAGGAGTTTGAAAAAATTACAATGTCGCCCGGCGTCTACTTCTACAGACAGCTAGACGCCATCCGCCACCTGGTGGAAAGCGGCATGAAGCCCTGCCGCGACGTGTATCCAGCCGCCATGTTAGGCTTCTCCACCGACGAGAACATAAAAAAGCTGGAAAGAGCCCTTGCCGACATACACCCCGCCCTCCCCCATTGCATAGACGTGGAGTACGTGATCCTATACCCCCACGTGGTTAAGCTCATGAAGACGCGAGGGCTTAAGCCGCTCCGCGCCGTGACGCCAGACGGCGTCCCCGCCTTCATGATATGAACTGCCTCCAGCTCACCCTCTACCCCAGCATAACCCTGGCGTTGCTCGACGAAAACCTCGTAAAGATCTTCGGCGTTAAGAGGGGGGTACGGGCAGGCGATGATCTGTACATATCAGGCCGGTGGTACGACCCCTGGAAGTATATAAACGAAGCTGTGGGGAATCTCCGCGACAAGGTGCACGCGCTGGCTGAGAGGTTCGGCCGGTGCATCGGCATCTCCACCTCCCCAGGCGACGAGGACCTCCTCTTTGCGGTGGCGTTTCTCACCCAGAACACGGACTACCACACCAACGTGTTGAGGTGGACACGAGCCATCTTCTCAAAGACAGAGGACCTCGCCGAAATAGCGGAGACAGCCCCGTCAGTTGGCCGCAGCTACCAGCTCCAGAAACTGCCGCAAGCCATCAAGGCGTATTTAAAGCTGGGCAGACCCCGCGATAGGAGGGAGCTCCTCCGCATCCCAGGAGTCGGCCCCAAGGTGGCGGACCTGTTCCTCCTCTTCACCGGCGACACAACGGCGGCACCCGTGGACAAACACTTCATGAGGATCGCACCCAAGCTGGGGCTTGACGAGAGGCCCCCCAACCCCGCCTACTGCAGAAGATACAGTTGCGACTCATGTCCCCTCTCCGTCAGTTGCCTCAGAGGACAGGCCACCGAGAAGCTGGGCAGGCTGGCTGGGTGGGTTCAGACCCTGGCCTACCTGGCGGACAAGGGCGTACTTAGCGGTTTTATTTAAATACCAGCCGCAAGCACAAAGACCATGGGGTGGAAAACCCAGTAGATAAGAAAGAGCCTTCCAACAACCCTCAAGCTGCGATTTTCGACGACGTCGTACAGATTACGGATGAGTTTGTAGTCACGCCGTGGGAGGTTAGGGGCAGGGTGGACTACGGCAAGCTCC
>DAITPC010000023.1:0-6882 GCA_036833835.1 Pyrobaculum sp.
TAGCCAGTACCATAACCGCCGCGGCCGCGCGCTGGCTGGTGCCGAACACTATGGGCACAGGTCCCACGATGACCACGCCGCCAGCCTCAGCCCTCCCCTCGCCGGTTCTCCAAAGAGACAGCATCAATATCAACACGCCTACGAAAATCAACAAGAGCCCTAGTAGTATCAACTCGAACATCATGTAGGAGAGCTCCGCGGAGTTTTATAAGTCTGATCGACAACCACCCTAAAGACAACACCGTTTGGCTGGGGCGGCAGAGATCGCTACGACTAGCCAGGACGTATCTTGGACAATACAGAAGTTCCTAGAGGTAAAATAGATGCGGCCACGCGGGCTCGTAAGATAAAAGTGTAAGAGATGGCCTCCACGGCGATAATTAATATGTCAAGTGATAAAAGGCGGATGGCAAACGCGGCATTAGACAGGCTCTAAGGGGGCGCCGATGTCCATAGACGCAAACATCAAGGCGATGGTCTCGGGGGTCGGCGGCGCGTAGAACACGACACAAACCCCCTGGCCCACGCCGAGGGCCGTCAGCACATCTGCCATTTTGTCCTCCAACTCATCAGCTGAGGGTAGGACAAGACGCGTATCTCCCCGTTTTCATCCTCCTAAACCATGGCTTCTCTATCCCACACAAATGTGCCTCCCTATTACGTTTTCATAAGCCAAAAGCGCGCTGTCGAGAAACCACATGCCCTCTTTAAAAGCCTTGGAGGGCTTGCCACCTCAGGCGTTCGGCTTCTCCAGAAGCTGTATATGTCCTCTATGCTCGAGAAGTATTTTCTTATATTTACTAAGAGTAACTATTTTGTATTTCATGAAAGGCGACACAACTACGGCGATTTTAGGTGTGTTTATAATAAACGTCTTCCGCGTCTCTCTGCAACTATCATGACACCCCGTCGTTGCAACGGCTGTCTTCCCACTGCGTGTCGAACCGCCAAGGGTTGCTTCTCTCAACTCATCTTCTGTCACCTTTCTGGCAACATAAAGATTTATTAATGAGCTGGCAACCAAGGGGTTGAAAGACGGAGCGGCCCCGAACCGCGGATGGGGCTCCGTCGCCTTTTTCGGCTGGACTACTTTATATATCGGTCCTCACCTCTATGCATGTCGCTGAAAATCCTCGTAGCTGCTTTTCTCTGGTCGACAATCGGCGCGGCGGCGACATACGGCAGAGACGTAATCTGGCTAGCCTTCTTCCGCTCCCTCACGGCGTCGCTCATTTCCCTTACGGCGAGGCCCAGCAGGAGGGGGCTGGTGCCGGGGCTCCTCCTCGGTGGGCTTTTCTCCGCCTACCCGCTTGCCGCCGTATCCGCTGGTGTTGGGACGGCGGCGTATCTCCTCTACACGGCGCCTCTGTGGACAACCGCCGCCCTTGCGCTAACCGGCGAGCGGCCTACGAGGCGGGAGCTGGCCGCCGTGGCCCTGGTGCTGGCCGCCGTGGGTCTAATGGCGTATCAGTCCCTCTCCGGCGCCCTCTCCCCTGTGGGCCTCCTCGCGGGTTTGGCGTCTGGGGCTTTCTACGGGCTCTACATCGCCGCCGCCCGGAGGCTATCAACGTCGGGAGATGAAAAAGCCGCCTCGCTAGGCGCCATGCCCTACACCCTCGTTATAACAGCTCCTCTCTTGCTTCTCCGGCAGGGGCCTCCGGGCTTGGAGGCGGTTGTTGCCGGAGTGTATCTAGGAATCTTCGGCACCGTCCTGCCGTATATGCTCTTCGCCTCAGCCGTCAAGACGGTGAGGGGGTCCAGGGCCTCTGTCATAGCCACGCTGGAACCCGTCCTCGCCGCCGTGTGGGGACTGCTGTTTTTCGGCCAGGCCCCCGACGCCGTTGCCCTCTCTGCGTATGTCCTCATAACTGCGGCCGCCTTGCTGGCTTCGCTGGAGGGCCGCCCCCCGCGGGGTGGGTCTCCTTGACGGGGAGCAGAACCTGCGTCTGCCCACGTCTAGCACCTTGTTGATCGCCTCGTCGCTGTATCCAACCTTCCCCGGTTCCCCACGACAGATGCCTGGCCATCTTCCTCCCGACCTCAGGCGCTGTCGCAACCCCGACTGTAGATGTTGCGGCTACCAAGGCGGTGTTGCTCTCCGCTCCGCATGTGGTCCACGTTGGGAAAGACGTCGTTGACCTGCTCCGCCGTCTTTCTAAAGGCCTCAGCCTAATGCCCTCTGTGTAACCACGTCGTGGTCCGTCAGCGGGATTCCCATGGTTAGCTTGCCGGGCATCGCGGCCGTTTTATCGGCGTGGTGCAGGCCGATCACCTGCGCGGCGACCTGCGATTTAAGGTGCCTGTGGCGTATATAGCGGCGCGGGCCCAGACATGTGAAGCCGGCGGTGGGAACTCTTGGGGCCTTTCGCCGGCGTTGAGGTGGGGTCTATGTAGCAACTAGCTTCCTGAGCCTATCTCTCAGCTCGGCCGCAGCTTTTTTGATGACTTCGAAATTGAACTTGTCGAGGTGTCCCTCGTAGAAGTTTACATGCAGTTGCTCAACCGCGGCGAAGAGCTTTACCACTTCCACGTCTCCCGTCTCCGTGGCGATCCTCTTAACCACAGCCCATATAAGCCTGTGTGTGTCGTGGCGCAAACCCCTAATCTCTGCAAAGGCCTTTATCAGCTGGATGATTGAGTTCCACAGCTTCTCCCCAGCCTGCCTTAGATCTCTCTCCTCAAGGGCAAGCCCCTCCTGCCAGAAGTAGTCGGAACTTTCAAGATACAGCCTAACTCTCTCAGGCGGGTCGGCGACATCTTCAGTAATTAGCTCAACTACGTACGCAACTGGGTCCAGACCCCGCTTCTCCAGCTCCCTAACTATGAACTCTGGGAGCACGTAGAGACCTGTCCGCGGTTTTAAAATCTTAGCGCCTTCAGCCCCTCTTTCGACCCCCTGTTGTTGTCAGCTTGCTGACAAATCTTTAAAAAATATTTGTCGGAGAGGTGACGATGGACGTGGTTGAGAGGATCAACCCTTGGTGGTTTGACCAGCGGTGGGAGGAGCGAGACCGCCACATCCGCCAGTGGGAGGAGGAGAAGATCAAGTGGGTGCCCCGGTGGATTTGGGAGCTTTCTCTTGAGCCCCCCTCGCTGAACTTCGTCTACGGGCCGAGGCAGACCGGGAAGACCACCGGCATCAAGCTTTTGATTAGAGAGCTGTTGAGGAGCCACCCGCCCGACTCCGCGGCGTATCTCGACTTGGACATACTGCTGTCTCCCGCCGAGATGCGTAGGGCTTTTGAATACGTGGCTGGGAGGGCGGCGCGGCGGGGGGTTAAGACGCTGTATCTCTTCCTCGACGAGGTGACCTCGGTGAGGGGCTGGTGGCGCGTGGTTAAGTACTACATAGACGCCGGGCTCCTACACAAGGCGGTGATAACCGCCACGGGGTCGTCGACAGTGGGCCTCGTCAAGACTCCGGAGCGCTTCCCCGGGAGGAGGGGCGCGGGCCGCGACGTGGTGGTGCTCCCCCTAGACTTCCCCATCTACCTAGCGGTGCAGTCGGCGCAGCCAGCGGATCCGGCGGTAATCACGGAGCTCTTCGAGGAGTATCTAGAGACCGGCGGCTTCCCCAAGTCCATAAACCGGCATCCAGACGCGGCCGAGGCGTTGCTCGACAGCGTGGTGTCTGAGGCGTATAGACACGGGAAAAGCCCGCAACTACTTAAAGACCTCGCGGCGGCAGTTGTGGAGCGGGTGCCAAGCCTCCTCTCCTACCACTCCTTGGCGCAAGAAATCGGCGTCTCACACAACACGGTGAGGGAGTACCTGGAGTTCCTATCAGACATATACATGATAGGCGTTGCATACGCGGCGACCGGCGGCAAGCCGCAACCGCGGAGGGAGAAGAAGATTTTCTTCCGGGACCCGCTTATCTACCGGGCCTTAGCCGACTGGACATCGAAGAAGATAAACGAGGCGGCGGTGCTGGAACACGTGGTGCAGGAGCACTTATACAGGAAATTCGGCGAGGTGTACTACCACCGCAACAAGACAGAAATCGACGCAGTCGCCGGGCCCTACAAGGTGGAGGTAAAAACCACCAGGCCGCGGCGGGGCTACCCACGCGGCGTCGTTACGTTAACTAGGGAGACGATGCCGCGGTTCCTGCTGGAGCTCGCCGGCATCACAGCGACATGAACTCAGGCTGGCCGTAGTCAGGCGGTTGCCACGCCTTGAAGCCCAGATACGCCAAGACCTCATCTCTCATGAAGTCCCTGATGGAAATCACCCCTACCAGCCGCCCCTCCTCATCCACCACCAAAAGGTGCCGCACCCCTCCCCGCCGCATCTTGACCAAAGCCTCGTGTACATCAACGTCAGGAGTAACAGTGATTAAGGGCCCTCTCCGCGCCGCCGCTAAGGCCGGGTCGTCTAGAGATGCCCCAGCCGCCAGGGCCTTAATCACATCTCTCTCGGAAATTACCGCCAAAGGCCTCCCCTCGTCGTCTACTATGGGCAGAAGCCCGATGTTGCGCTCAGCCATAATCTTCACGGCATCGCGGAGCGAGGCCCCTGACCGAACAAACACCACGCCGCCTCTCAACAAGGACCTCACATCCATAAGCTAAGAGAAGACCAGGAATATAAATATTACCTATACCATATATAATTGCTATATGCCATTTATATAAAGTGGTTGAATTAAGGTTTAGATACGAAGTAGATACATGCCGTTTGGCTTGTCGAAAGCTTAAAAACGTGGGTCAGGCATATTACGTGCTTGAGTTAGAAAAACCTTGGCGCGACCCAGAGAAGTACCTTGAGGGGCGTCTATCAGAGGCCATGTACGAGGCCGAGCTAGCCCTAAGGTTTCTGGAGGCCGGCTTGTACCGCAAAGCAGCCGGCAAGGCCTTCCAGGCTTTTAAGGCGTTGCTCGCCGCGTTGGCCCTGAGACGCAGAGACGTAGTAGCACAGAAATACCCAGGTGTGAAAAGGCTGAGAGGCGGGAAGACCGCGGAGGTGGCTGACTGGTTGATTGCCGTTGTGTCAACTGGTCTACTCCTAGAGGTAGCCAGAGACCTATCACAGGTGGAGGGGGCAGAGCTTCTCTACTACGCCAACATCGCTTTGAATCTTCACGAGTTTCAATACAACGGCCTAGACAAGTCCGGCGTGTTAAGCCGGTATGCCAGGCTTGACTACGTGGCGGAAGACATAAAAAACCTCACGCAGTATGTAAAGGAAGTTGTTGAGAAACTCCGCAAAACAAGCTAGCACTCTCTCGAAATCCACCCCGCACACCCTCGCCGAGATGAAGCAACATCTCTTCTCAAAGACGACGAGACAAACAAAGCACCACACCAGTCACAACAACACATTTAGGCAGGGCCCCCTCGGAGCGAGGCGCGTTTCACATTCAGTACGGTGTGTAGATGCAGTGGCGAAGAGGCGGCGTCTTTCAAGACTAACCGGCGGTGCCGCCGCGAAGCCGCCTAAAGCGTCAGCATCTTGTCTCGCATAACATCAACAAGACCGAGCTCCGCGTCAAAGTCGTCCCTTTTATCAGAAGCCCAGTAATCCGCCTAGGAGCTACCGGTGGATAACAGACCCTCCGCCTTCTTTGCATACCTCATGGCTTAGACGGGGGTTGCACATGTAGCGGTACAGTTAATAACATGTTGCTGCAGTGCCTCTATGTTGAAGATAGCCCACTCGCCAGACGCAGATGACGCCTACATGTTCTTCGGCATAGCCACAGGCGCCGTGAGGCTGCCCGCTCCGCATGTGGAGTTTCTAGCCGACATAGAGACCCTCAACAAGCTGGCTCTGGAGGAGCTCCTAGACGTCACCGCAGTGAGCGTTCACGCCTACAGCCACATATGCAATAAGTACTACGTCATGGAGGTTGGCGCCTCCATGGGCGAGGGCTACGGCCCCGTCGTCGTGGCGGGCCCCGGCGTGGACAAGCCCAAACATGTGGCTGTGCCAGGCCGCTACACCACGGCGACTCTCCTCGTCAAGCTGGCCATGCCCGGTGTGAAGACCGTGGAGGTGCCCTTCGACAAGATCATAGACGCCGTGGCGGCCGGTGTTGTGGACGCAGGGGTGCTGATCCACGAGGGGCAGATCATCTACCACAAGCGCGGCCTCAGGAAGGTTCTTGACCTTGGCGAGTGGTGGATGCGCGAGACGGGCCTCCCCACGCCGCTGGGCATAGACGTGGTAAAGAAGACGCTCGGGAGAGACTTGGCAGAGAAGCTTTCTAAAGCCCTCGCCGACTCCATCGCATATGCAGACAGCCACAGAGAAGAGGCGCTGAGATATGCGCAGAAATTTTCCAGAGGACTCACGCTGGAGGAGACTGCCCGCTTCGTTGACATGTACGTAAACCAATATACCAGAAATTTGGGGACTAGAGGCCGCCGCGCCCTAGAGGAGCTCTTGGCCAGAGCCGCCGAGGCAGGGCTGACGCCGAGTTGCCAACCTGAATACGTCTAAACGCGACCAGTATTACGAAGCCTATTCCGTCGGAGTCTTAAAATTTTTCTTAGCCATCAAGACGTATTGCGCCAAGCTTTTCACATCTCCCGCCACCGAGTACAGACTGGCGTATCTACTCACTAAGCTTTGTATCTAGCCGTGCATTGAAACTCATGTAGATTCAAGGCGATGCGGCGTAACGGTCAATTCTATTTAACTCCCCTCCAACTAGCGGACAAGGAGAGCGTAGTCACCTCCGCGCCGGGCGGTGGGGCCCGTCCGGTGCAGATCCGCGGCCCCGTCGCAGGGGCCGGCCCGGGGCCCCGAGCCTCCCGAGTGCGGCGGGGAATTGAAAGAGGACATTACGGTACATCCCAGCTTCGAGGAGCTCGAGGCCGGCGCCGTCTCGTATCGCGTATCCGTCAGACGTCCCTTTAGATACTTGGCCGAGTCGCA
>DAITPC010000023.1:6982-27940 GCA_036833835.1 Pyrobaculum sp.
CCGTCTCGTATCGCGTATCCGTCAGACGTCCCTTTAGATACTTGGCCGAGTCGCACCACGGCTTTTCTAGCTGTATTACCTTAAGTTGCCGGATATTTGGCCAACCCCGCTGCCGAAATTTACGCTAGTAGTCATGAGCTCCTCGTCCTCTAGGGGGCATCTCCTCCCCTCCCAACGACTGCCCCATTTCGTAGCTCCACGGACTACCGCAGAGCACAAAGGGGTCACGCCGACTCAACAAAGCAGTTGACCTGTAGAGGCGCAACCGCCAAACGCCCCATTTGCCGTGATAAGTCTCTAATTGGCGTGGAGACGGCCGGAAAAGAGAGATAAAGCGGCGTACAACATGAGGCGAACAGTGCGATTAGGAAGCTCATAAAAAGACAACGACTTGGCACACCTGGGCTCCAGTCTGGCGCATTCCAGCAGGAATGCCGCTTTTCGTTTAGACGTCAATTTAAAAAGCCGTCTGCGAAACACCTCGCCTCTCTGGTCTCCCGCCACGACCTGTTCCGCCCGCCGCAGGTCGTCATAACCTGCAGTCCGCCTCGCCTAGGATGCACCCCGTAACCCGCTCGTCTATGGAAGACGCCGCCAGCTATGCTTGTTGTGTCCCGCGGTTTTCGCCTGCTAGCCTCTTCTCTATTTGTGTGATCAGCCGCTCTATAAACCCCCTGGCCACGTCGTCGCTGGGCATTTTGCTGAGGACTCCCGAGGGGCCGGGGCCGTTGTACTGGTACTCGTGTATTAACAGTGCTAAACCCGTGAGCTCCACCGCCTCCGGCTCCCTCTCTCTAAGCCTATGCGCTATCTCAGCCATCATCGAGGTGGGTACCACCGCCATTACCCACTCTCTACGCAAGACGCCAACTCCCCTACCTACGATTTTAACGCCCTCCAGCTGGAACAGGTCTTGGTGTTTTATTGCTAGGTAGGAAAGAAACGCCTTCCAAGCTTGAAACGCCTTACCGGCGGCGTTCCTCAAGAGGCCGGCCTGGAGGAATTTCTTCGCCAACTCCACCTCAGCTTTACATTCCAACAACCTAGCCTCAGCTACCTCCTCTAGCCGTATCCTCAAGATCTCGACACGCCCCCCGCCAGACTTCACATATCTACTGGCGCCTATCTTTAAATTTTGTCGTCGACGTCGCCGGCTCTCTACTCTCGACCGACAAGCGGGGTGGGCTTTTGTCAGTTATATAGGGGTGCGTATTACTTGGTATGCTCTTTGATCTCGCAAAGGCCGAGGTGGAGAAGGCCCGCGCGGCGAGACACAGAAGGCTGTTTGTACTAGTGGGCGTAGACGACCGGAAGCTGGCGGAGGCGGCGGCTGAGGTCCTCCGCGGCTACGAGGCGGCTGGGGGGAGCGGGGAGGGGCTCTACATGTTTCAGCCCGAGTTTTCCGACGCCAACAAGCGTATGAACTACTTCAGAGACGCCGTGGGGAGCTCCTCCCTGGAGGTGGACTTCAGGCCGTATAAAGACACGCCGCAGATACTGGGCACCACCTACGACTTCGCCGTCCTCGACCTCGTGAACGACTTGAAGCCCAACGACGTGGGGAGGCTTGGCGGCGTGGTGCGGGGCGGCGGCGTATATGTCTTTCTGGTGCCGCCTCTTGACGCCTGGAGGAACTACATCACCAAGTTCCAATCCACGCTTCTCGTCCCTCAGTTCACCCCCAACGACGTCCGGCACAGGCTAAAAGAGAGATTTTGGCGTAGCCTCTACAGCCACAGAGGCGTGGTTATATACGACGTGGACCACGGCGTGTTGCTCAAGTCCTCCGGCATCGAGGACGTGCAACCCTACAACCCCAAGAAGCCGGAGCCGCCTGAGAAGGCGGTTCTCCCCCTCAAGATATACCGCCTAGCCGCAACGCAAGACCAGGTGGAGGTTTTGAAGCTTTTTGAGAACTTCTACCACAAGCCTAAGAAGAAACAAGCGCTGGTGGTAATAGCAGACAGAGGTAGGGGTAAAAGCGCCGCGCTGGGCCTCGGCCTCGCCGGTATCGGGCACAAGTTGCGGAAGGCGAAGGCCAGGGTGCAGATCGTGGTCACCGCCATGGAGTACGGCAATTTGGAGACCCTTCTGGAGTTCGCCATAAAAGGGCTGGAGGCGCTTGGCTACAAACCCGGCATAGTGAGGGAGGGAGGCGAGATCAGGGCTATAAAGGCCAGGGGCATATTCATCGACGTTGTCACCCCCTACATGTTGCTGAAGCGGGAAAACGCCGACATAGTCGCCGTTGACGAGGCGGCAGCCGTGCCGCTCCCGGTGCTCTACGGCGTCCACAAGAGGTTCGACCGCTTGGTCTTCGCCACCACCATCCACGGATACGAGGGGGCCGGCCGCGGGTTCTCCATCAGGTTCCTCAAGTACCTAAGGGAATCTAAAGACACTGACGTACACCTCTACGAGATGGAGGAGCCCATTAGATACGGGAAGGGGGACCCGGTGGAGCAGTGGCTTTTCAACGCCTTCCTCCTAAACGCCGAGCCCGCCAAGGTGGAGCCGGCGGATCTCGACTACGTGAAGAGGCAGGAGGTTACGTATCTAAGGGAGGAGGAGATACTGAAGGACGAAGAGACTTTTAGGCAGTTCTTCGGCATATACGTCCAGGCACATTACCGCAACGAGCCCGACGATCTCGGCATGCTTCTCGACGCGCCGCATCACACCGCCAGGTCGCTGGCGTTGCCAAACGGCAAACTCGTGGTGTCTGTGGAGCTGGCCTTTGAAGGCGCCCTGGACGACCTCTCCATAGACCAAGCCCTCCGGGGGCTTAAGCTCCCGGGCAACATCATCCCGGACCGCTTCCTCAAGTACTGGCGCCTTCCTGAGTTCGCCAAGCTGAAGGGCTGGCGGATAGTCCGCATCGCCACGCATCCAGAGCTTCAAGACATGGGGCTGGGCACCATTATGCTGAAGAAAATAGAGGAGGAGGCGCGGCGGCTGGGGATGGACTGGGTCGGCGTTGGGTTCGGCGTTTACGACAAGTTGCTGAGGTTCTGGGTGAGAAACGGATACGTCCCCATACACCTCTCGCCGGAGCGGAACCCCTCCTCCGGCGAATACAGCGTCCTGCTGGTGAAGCCGCTTAATGAGAAGGCCGAGGCCTACGTCAAATACGCCAACGTGGAGTTCCGCAGGCGGCTTATACACTCCCTCATGGGCCCCTACGTGGACCTCCTGCCCACCGAGGTCCAGCTACTTCTGGAGGACTGGGGTTGGGAGGTAGACGCTCCGCCTGCCCTCTCCAAGAACCAGCTAGACAGGCTGGTGGCCTACGCATACGGGCCCATGACCTACGAAAACGTGACAGACGCCATGTATATGTTGACCACTCAGTACTTCTACGGCGCGAAGACGAAAAGGCCGAGTCTGCCAGACATCGCCGTCAAGGCATTGATAAGTAAGGTGTTACAAGCAAAGCCGTGGAAAGAAGCCGCAGAGGCCGCCGGCGTGAGGCGGGGCGACCTAATGCTCCTACTCCGCGAGGTGGTGAAGGTTCTCCTCTTCTACTACTACGGCGGCGACTTCGAGGTGCCGCTTTTCGTCGTGGGGACAGTCCGCGGGAGGGAGTAGCGGCGTGCCTCCAACCCTAAGCCGACGCCCCGGTCTGCCTCACGCGCCTCAAGAGGGAGTATTTCAGACTCTCCGAGGAATCCAACGACTTTGAACTGAGAGAGGATCCCGTCTACGTGGTGGTAGACGACGTGGAGAAAGAGGTAGAGGCGCTGAGGCGCGACCCCCTTGGGCCTAGGTTTGAGGTAGGGGAGCTGGACGGCAGGCGGGTTAGTGTATTTAGACACCGTCGTTGCGATCGTGTAGGAAAAAGAGACGTTTTAAAGTCCTTTGTATATCAGCCTCACCGACTCTCCCACCCTCTGTAGGACTATGAACTTGTCCACCATGGGGCATGTACAGCAGAGGAGGAAGGCCTCGCCGGGGTTTAGCTCGATGGCCTCTATGAAGGCGTGGTGCGACTTGGCAAAGGACACGCGGCCGCCGCCCTCGTTTCTAATCCGCATCGTGACGAAATCTATGTGTTGCCCGGGGTCCAGAGAGTGACGACAATGCCTGGGATCTTTAGGAACGCCTGTACCCGCGCCTCGTCTAGGGGCTCGCCGCCGACGCCGAAGTGCCTCAGCACCGCCGTGTCTACGTTCATGGTTTATTCATAGAATTCACACATCGTTACTATCACCTGTCCATAAGCCCTAAGTTCCCCCTGCTGAGTCCTGCCATATTCACAAAGGCGGCAGTGGAGCCGCGACGGGGGAGCAGAAAGGGGGTGTCGAGCTCTCCGCGTGGTTATCGTCGGCCTAGGAGCACCGAGGCGACGTTTTCAGCCTCCGCCACCTTCGCCAGCTCTTTGTCGGCTGTGTAGAGCGTTTCGCACCTCACGTATTTGCAGGTGGCGATTTGCAGGGCGTCCACCACATATACGTGGTGGCGGAGCACCACGGCGATAGACCCCCTCAGAATCTTCCCCACTAGAGGCACCACGACGAAGCTCCCCAGGCGGGCCAGCGTCCTGACTTCTCTCAGCATCAGAGAGACGGCGGTCTTTACGTCTCCGGCGAGCTCGCCCCGTCTAGCCTTTTTGTCTAGGACTGAGGCCGTCTCGCCTATGTTGAGGACCGAGGCGGCTAAGACGGCTGACCCCCTATACGCGGAGTCGAAGAGCTTGTCCACCTCCTGGGTCCCCTCCTCCTCGACGTAGCGCTTGACCAAGGCGCTTGTGTCAAGATATATCATCGAGACGGCCTCTGCGCAACTCGGCGACCAGCTCAGAGGCGGGCCGGCCGAGGGCTTTTGGACGCCGCGCCGTGACCTCGCCCGGCGACAGAAACGCGTCGCATTCCAAGCCGAGGTCTCTGCAGAGGACGTCGACAAGTCCCTCCCCGTCTAGAGTCCAGAGGAAGTCCTCCACCACGGCGCTCAACGAGCCGAGCTGCCTCGCCTTCGACTTCGCCCGCTCCACGACGTCTCCCGACATGGAAATAGTCACCTTCTTCACGTATATACGGGTGTACCTACCTTATAAACTTTCCCAGCCGCGCCCGGGGCATGCCAACGCCGTTGTTCAAACGGCTCCCGTCACGCCGAGGCGCCGGTCTACGCGTGTTCAGCCTCGTATCCTTATTATCAGTTGTTCATATTGACGAGCTTCTCAACCCCATCGCCTTGCCGTTGGCCAACCCGTAGTAGATGATTTCGCCGGGGGTCTCCCTAACGGCGTATCTTATCCCTCTGCCGCGCGCCGCCTCTTTAAAGCCCTTCAGATGCGGCGAAGTAGGCGAGTGTGTGGAGCACGGCGGTTTTCCGAACCAGCCGCATTATCTTCAAGACGAGACTACCCAAGTTATCTCTATACAGCCCCGCCAGGCCGAGCCCGTGGTCCACCTCACTAACCTCCTCTGGAGTAGCCGCCTCCGTCTTTAGTCCAGAGGCCAGGCGGAGGGCGGCCACGGCGGACGCCGTGGCGATACAGCCCTCGTTCAGATGTAAAGAACGTCAGGTCTTTGGTCAACTCCCAATACCCAGGGCGAGCATAGACTTGTACCTCAACTCAGAGGGCTACATTGCAGACTTGTGAGATGGGCTACATGTCTCTCTACAGGCTGTATAGAGAGGGCGCCCCCGGCGTATACTACATCGAAGATGTGTGGTAAATCCGCAGTAGCACCCAAGCCCCGGCACCAGAAGCTGTAGAGAAATGCCTAAGATAAGGCGGCTACGCCCTCCTACGGCCCCCCTCTACTATCTGGGCGTACGCGGGAGGCTTCTATTTCTACGCACTCCTAAGCCGTAAGACGTTTAGCGTCACGGATACGTTGCCTAGCGCCATGGCCAGCCCCACCGGCTTGGGGCGGGGTAATATGCCCCGGCCGCAGTCGGGATAAGCGCTACGTTGAATACAAAAGCAGAAGAGGTTAAAGCGGGCGTTCCTTACAATCTTGCGGGACGTCTAGAAATTCCAACCTTGGCCAGACCCCCTCCTCGCCATCACGTCTCCGGCCTCCATAGTCACTGCGTACCTGTCACTACCGCGATGCCCACATCCGCCGTGACGAGGACATGCGCGTCGTTGACCCCATCGCCTGTGAAGAAACCCCGCCATTCTTTTTAAGCAGAACTAAAAAAGTTGTGGATGCACGCAACGTGACCCACCACCACGCCCTCTAGACTACGTCAAGAGTTGCCCAGCCCCCACTTAATCCGAGTTAGACACGCCAGTGGGCACTCTGCAGAACCTCCTCGCCGTGACCACCTTGCACATGGCTTCTCTAAGCGCGGCGCCTGTCGCCTTCCCGTCGTCGGTGTCGCTGGCGTACAATACGGCGGCGACGTCGCCAAATAGGGTTGGGTGCCGCCTGGCGAACTTAACCACGGTGTTCAACTCGGCAGACGCCTCCTCGGGGCTGGAGATTGCGTATCCTACTAACCCCTCCATGGGGACGCCCTTCCTAGCCGCGTTTACAAGGAGAGATGTCCCCACCGATATCGAGGCGGCAGGTGTATACGTGAGTCCCGGCTGACATGCACGTCGCGTTGGTGGCTACCTGGGGCCTCCCCACCAAGGTTAAGTACCACCTCCCCAGCCCCCGGAGCTCGCGGAAGGTCCGGAGAGGGGCTTGACCCGTGGGAGGGCTAGCGGCGGCGGGGCGGGACAAGTTGATAAGCGCCTGGCGGGAGGCCGCCGGCGTGGGTCGGGGCGACATCATGCTTCTCCTCAGCGAGGTTGTGAAAGTCCTCCTCTTCTACTACTACGGCGGAGAGTTCGAGGTGCCTCTATTCGTCGTGGGGACCGTGCGCGGCAGAGAGTAGATATATAAGGGGAGTTCGAGGAGGAGCCATGAGGATCGCGATAGCCACGTCGCAGGTGGGCAACGTGTACCACGGCCACTTCGCCACGCCCCCATATTCAAGATATACCGGTACGAAAATGGCAAACTCCGGCTGGTAGAGGAGCGGAAAAACCCACTGGGAGACGTCCCCGACCTCGACGCAGGCGAGGGGCACCACCATCACCACCATATGCACGGCATCGCCAAGTACAGGTGGCTGAGGGAAAACGTCCTCCCTGACGTAGACGTGATTCTAGCCGGCGGCGCCTGCCAGACTAGCTACATGTACTTCACCTCGGAGGGCGTGAAGCTCCTCTTCACAGAATCCGTCGCGGTGGATCTGTTGACGCAGTACATAGAGGAGAACCCCCGCGAATTTGAAAACGCCCTGCAGGAGTCGGCCGAGTCCTAGAGCTTGTACACCTCTTTCCTGAACTCTTGGACGTTTTTCCTCAGCTTCTCCAGCTCGGCCAAAGGCATGGAACACGCCATGCCGGCGCATACATAAGCCGCGGGCCGCGGCCCCCTCAACATAGCCCTTATGGACTGCTCGGGATATGGCCATTCCTCCGCGGAGACCGGAACGGCGAGGTGCCACGGCCGGTAGGTGGAAAGCGCCGCCTCAAGCAACTCTGGCGAGTCACCCACCACCACAGTCCGCGGTGGTTCCAGTAGGTAGAGGTCTACCGCCACAGCCAGCCCAGCGGCGGACGGCCCCACCCGCCGAAGTTTGCCGAAGAGAGCACGGAGGGCCTTGCCAGCCGCCTCCCGAAGATCGCGTCGGCCAGTGACCAGAGAGAGGAGGACCAGCGAAATAGCGGCGACAGAGTTGCCTGAGAAGTTTGGCGTGTCTAGGAAGGGGTAATGCGGCGTGGCCACGACGGGGTCCACCTCCTCCACATCTCTAAATCCGCCCTCATCTAGATGTCTTGCCACAAGGACCTCCGCCAGCTCCAGCCCCCAGTCGATATATTTCAACGCCCCAGTCTTGGCGTAGGCCTCCAGCGCCGCCAAGATGCAGTATCCGTAGTCCTCCACCACGGCCCTCCCAACGGCGGCGCCGTCCCGCCACCCATGCGCCAGCCGAACCCCGTCCCACATGTGAGACATGACGAAATCCACGGTGTCCACGGCGTGTTTCCAGTTGCCCACGCCGATGAGTCTGGCCGAGAGGAGCTCGGCCCGCGCCGCCGCGCAGCTCCACCCCGAATACACCGTGGTGTCCACCCGCGGCGGTCTCCGCCGGCGTCTAGCCTCCATAAGCCGCCGATACAGCCCCTCCACCTCCGGCCCCTCCGCCGGCTTCGCCACGCGGAGTGCGGCCTTGCCCTCGGGCCACTCCACGTCTAGAAGGCCGAAGTGCTCCACGGCAAGAGGCCACAGTTCGCCGGACACCTCCCTGAGTTCATCTAGATCCCATCGGTAGTAGCCCCCCTCCTCCCCCTCCACATCTGCGTCTTGGCTCGCGTAGTACCCGCCTCCAGGCCTCCTCATGAACTCGTCGAACCACGCCGCTATGCCTCTGGCAGTCCTCAAATACAGCAGCTTGCCGAAGAGGGCGTAGGCCTCGGCGTATATGGCCAGAAGCTCCGCGTTGTCTATGAGGAGCTTCTCGTAGTGGGGGATCAGCCACATCCTATCTGTGGAATAGCGGAAGAAGCCACCCAGCAGATGGTCGTAAACACCGCCGAGGGCCATGGCGTCTAGCGTGGCCTCGGCCATCTTCCGGTAGAGGCCCACTCCGTCGTAGAAATACCGCGTCAACAGAAGCTCCAGCTGGGCGATAGGCGGGAACTTGGGGGCCCCGCCGAAGCCGCCATACTCCGCATCGAGGCTGGAGGCGAGCGCCGTCAAGAGCTCCAGTTGGATCTCCCTCTCGGGCTCCCCAGGAGCCGGCAAGTGCCAGGCAGCCGCCTCCGACTTGAGCTCACGGGCGAATTTCGCGATCTCTTCCCGCTTCCCTCTATACGCCTCAAGCACCGCCTTGAGGACGGTTAGCATGCCCGGCGTCCTCCCCAAGTCGCGCGGGGGGATGTAGGTGGCCGCCCAGATGACCTCGCCGTCTGGCGTCATGAAGACAGTAAGCGGCCAGCCAGACTGGCCTGAGATGAGCTGGGCCATCTCCTGGAGCCGCCTATCCACGTCTGGCCTCTCGTCTCTATCCACCTTGATGGGTATGAAGTGCTCGTTGATAAACAAGGCCACCTCGGGGTCGGAGTATGTGGTCTCGTCCATGACGTGACACCAGTGACACCACACGGCTCCGACATCCACCAGAACCGGCCTATCCAGCGCCTTCGCCGCCTCGAAGGCCTCGCGGCACCACCCCCACCACTTCACCTGGCTACGAAGCCCCTCCAGCACAAACGGCGACTTAGTCGCCTTGAGACAAGAAAGCCTAACATCCTCCATGTATCGCCCCGGACATTACCAAATAAACATAGGGATGGTGCAATGCCTATTAAGGGGAGGCGGTAAGGCGGCATGGTTAGGATAATCGCACGGGAGAACGGGCCCTACCTAGTGGAGGTCGACGGCCAAGTCAAGGCGGCGCTGTGTAGATGCGGCCACTCGTCCAACAAGCCCTTCTGTGACGGGACGCACAAAAAGGTGGGGTTCCAGGCCCCGCCCCACGTGGTGGAGCTGTAATGCTACTTAAGCCTCCTCACCAGAATCCTCAGATACCCCTCCGGCGTTTTTTCCGAGGAAACAACCTCGTGTCCCATCCTCTTAGCCCAGGCCTTTATATCCGGATCCGCCGCGGGGTCGGTGGCGAGAACTTCGAGCACCTCGCCCACGTTAATCTGCGTAATCGCCTTGGCCGTCTCCATCACTGGAAGGGGGCAGAACTTACCCCTTACGTCTAACACCTTGACAGGCTTCATATAAACAGCGTAACAGCCGCGTCTTTTGCCCGCTCGAGGAAAGTGGCGGCGCCTACCACATCATCTACGAAGTCCGCCAAGGCGGACTTATCCTTGATGCCAAACATCTCCATTGTAGTTGAGCAGGCGTATATCTTCACGTTGCCCATGGTCTTGGCCTGCCTCAGTAGTTCATGCCACGGCGGGAGGTTCATCTGCTGGATGGCTTGCACAACTGCGGGCCCATACTCGGCGAAGTCTGCGGAGATCTTAGGCGGGGCGTTCAACATCTCCTTCCTAATGGCGTTAAGACCCCAGAAGGTGAAGAACACCTCCACCTCCCAACCCCCGGCGGCCGCCGCGCTTGACAAAATCGCCACGGGGTAGAGCTTATCCGCGGTGCCAGACCACGCGATGATCGCCAGCTTATTTCTCTCCTCTACCTTCTCAGACATAGGACCACAAAAGTTTCCATATATAAATCTTCTTAACTCACCTCTCTAGAAATATACACTGAATTATGTTAACAAAATTTAAAAACAGATCGGCATGTATGCCCGCTTCCGGCCGCGTGTTCTAACCGGCCGGTAATAAACTATAAAAATCCTGTAGATTTAGAGACTCCATGGCAGATAAGGTGGCGTTCCTCGCCACTATGCCCCCAGCAGACGCGCCTAGGGTGTCAACGATGCTGGGCTACGCCCTGGCCGCGGCCTCCATGGGCTTCGACGTGTTGATCTTCTGGACCCTCGACGGGGCCCACGCAGTGAAGAAAAAGGTGTTTGAGAAGCTTGACAAGCAGATCCAGGAGAGGTTCAAGCAGTGTCTCGAGATGGGCTGTAAGATGTGGCTCTGCTCGTCGGCGGCGGCCACCTTTAACATAAAGGAAGACGAGGTTGTAGACGGCGTGAAGATCATGGGCATAGCCAGTTTCTATGAATACGCCGCCGACGCTAAGATTGTTCTAACCTGGTGACAGTTTTTTCTAACCTGGCAGTATCTCCAACCCCAGGGGGTCTCTCACTGGACGTGTCACTTCAGGAGTCTGCACGGCCACTACTGAGTCTCCCGGCCTGGGCAAAGGCCATCTGTTAAACGCAAGATGGTGGTACCCGTCCCATGCCAAAAACACGGCGCCTGGCATCTTCCACGTCACGTCCATGCCGAGCTCCCCGTAGAAATCCGCTACTCTTTCAAGATCCACATGTGTCCTCATGTGTATATGACCTATCACAGCGCCGCGGCGAAGAGGCGAGGGGGCGACGCCTCTCACCAAGCTTTCAATGTCAAGTGGCAGGATGTCCATAGCCACAAGAGCGCCCTTCTTAACCCAGCTGTCCCGGAGGCGGTCGAAGTATATCTCAAATCCGATGCCATCTGGCGACTTGAGATAGACAGCCTCGCTCACTAGGTGATTTGCAAATCCCTCGACATATTCAGAGCAATCCTGGAGGACATGTCTTATAAACGCGCCTAGATCCTCCCTAGTAGGCACCTTGATAGCTACGTGGTAGATATAGCCGCCGGGGGGCCCCTCTCCCCTCTTCACCTCTATCAAGGGCGCCTCCCATCCCACCTCTAAGCCGTTGTCTCCGCGTTGCGTAGGCATCCCCAGCACATGACGAAAGAAGCCTCCCACCTCTCTGAGGTCAGGGGTGTAGATCACCACCTTAGTCCACGCGGAGATTAAACCCAATTTCTCTTCAAAAACATATCTTAAACCTCTCTGCAGAGTGGCGCCAATTCACGGCACGCACAAACGCAACATAGATGCGACGCATCCCGCTGAGTTGGCGAACCTTTGTCATTATCTTTAGTTAAAGTTATGTTTTTATAGAGACTAGTAGGTCGGCGCGTGATAATCGGCGTCATTTCTGACACACACGACGACTACAAGGCCATATATAGAGCTGGTGAAGTTTTCAGAAAGGCAGGCGTTGCCGCTGTGGTACACGCGGGGGACTGGACCGCACCTTTTAGCATGCTTAAGATGCGGCGGGCGCTTGGCCCGGGGGTTCCGATATATACGGTCTTCGGCAACAACGACGGCGATAGGTACATGGCAGCCTTGAGGGCTAGGGAGGCCAACGTCGAGGTGTTAGGCGAGGCTGCGCTTCTCCAGCTGGGCGGCCGCCGCATAGGGCTTTACCACGGCACAGCCGAAATCTTAGTGGAGGCCATGGCGCGGTCTGGCATGTTTGATGTCGTTGTTTACGGACATACCCATAGGATAGACGTGAGGCGGGTAAACGGGACTCTGGTCATAAACCCCGGCGAGGTCTGTGGATGCGCCTCTGAGAGAAAGACGGCAATGCTCCTCAACCTCAACACGCTGGAGGTGGAGACTATCGAGCTTTAACGACGCCTAGCCGCGGCGAGTTCTGCCTCCTCTATTTATATATGCCGTAGAGCTCCACGGCGGCGAAGATCCAACTCGCAATTACTACAATGGCGAGACCGAGGTAAAACAACACGTCGGCGCTCATAGGCGGGTAGAAGGTGTAAAGCACAGTTGCTTGACCCAACAAGATGAGAACTGCGGCAACTAGTGTACCACACACCGCCAGGAGACATGCTAGACACAGCAACGGCCCGTGTAGGTTAATTCGTAAATCCCTTGTTACTACAAACACCGCCAAGCCCATTATAAAGAAGGCCGTGAAGAGGACCGCGTTGGCGACGCCATGTATGTGAGGCCAAGGTAGTGGAGCTAAGGCGTTATGACGCTGTCAAGGCCCAGCGCCTTTAACGCGCCGGACATTCTGGCCAACGCCTGGACAAGACCAAAGAGACTTCCCAACGCCAGCAGTATGAAGCTAAACAGTATCGCCACCTTGGCAAAGCGGTCTTCCCACAGATATCTTGGAGTTGTGGCCATGAGTTGTTATTCATCTTGTTATAAAAATTTTCATCTCATATAGAAAAAGAGATTATCAAGTATATATAGGAGAAAAAAGTGGAGATTTAGTATTTATTCCTTATTTCAAGCACGGTATATATGTCCTGGCAACCCACGCCGCAGTACTCGTTACATACCACCAAATACCTACCGGGCGGCAAGCTGTTCGGCACTCCCCACGTAATTTCGGCAATATAGCCGGGGAACACCATCACGTTTACGTTGGTACCCGCTATCTGAAAACCGTGAATGACGTCGGTAGCAGTAATTCTAAACTTAACCTCCTTGGGGTTCACCGACACAATATTTGAGAGAGCCCACCGGAACCTCACCCCGAGCACATTTACATAGTATCTACCATCTTCACAAATCACTACGTCATTTTCAACTCTCTTTACATTGGGATTTACACAATCTACACCCGGCTTGAACACATCCAGCGTCTTTTCTACAGGCACACGTTGAACTGTAAAGGCGTGTTAAGCCCAAAACCCCACGCCGCGTAGGCTAACGCAGCTAGAAACACCGCCACCATCCCCAACACAAAGAAAGCCCAGATCTTCTCTTCTATGTGACCGCTCATACCACCTCACAATCCCCCTACTTAGAGCTATGACATATACTACAGACCAAAGGACCGCGAAGACGATGCCATATATTAACAGAACAGACACGCTACCCTACTCTCCACCTCCCTTCCTTTGGAGTTTACGTCTAGAGGCTTCTATCTTCAGCACGCCGGGTGCGGTGATCACCTTCTCTATCTGGTAGCCGAATTCCTCCAGTAGACATTTAGCGGCTACGGCGTTTACCTGTACACTTTCTAAGCCGTATCCAATCCCGACAATGTCTATAATGACCTTTTCTTCATCGACCTTTACTGAAAACCGTTTAGAGGGGAGTATCTTAGCCAAATAGGGCACCAACGCGGCCACCTCTTTGAGGTCTCCAAAAAGAGCTTTTATGTAGCCGCTTAACATCTTCCCAGCCTCGCACCACAGCTGTTCCATAATTTTGCTATCTAACCTGTACATGTCTGTGATCATTTTGTCGAGAAGGCGGCCTGGGATCGGCACAATCTCCAGCTCAGACATGATCCTGTAGAAGGTGAGTAGCTCCCTAACCTGCTGAGGCTCGTAGCCCTCTTTCACAAGGTCTAGGCCTAATTTAAGCAGTTCAGAGGCCAGGGCGAACTGCGTCATGCCCCGCTCCTCAGCCACCCTAGCCAGCTCCTCAGCCACATGTTTAGCCACTGCTATGTTAATCCGTAGATGTGTCGAACTCACGTGTCTGAATATACCGATGTATATAAGTATTGTCACCAAAATATAGTTAACAGCATCCAGCCTACACCTATGCACTTACGCCGGCAGTGACCGGCGGGATTTTAAATACGCCGTTGATGATAACTCGACTCTGTAAGAGGACGCCGGCGATACTAACGCACCGTAGCCCACCCCTCGCCAGCCTCCCGCGATGAGACCGAGGGCTGGGTGCGCTGGGCGGAAAACGTTTTCATCTTCTGTCAGGCCGCCCTATGTGCCCTACGCGTCTCCGACTCGTCAAGGCCGCGCTAGATGCGGGCGCCGTGCAGAGCTGAGACGGGCAAGCGCGTCTGCGCGGCGTTGTGCAAAAATCTGCCGCCGCGACGGCGGCGGACAAACACAAAGTAGCCGCCTGGAAGACAGACGTTGCTAAGAGGGCGGCTGGGGTCAAGTCTGGCGGCGGCGCCCACGACATTTCTGCCGTCGATCAGCCGACAAGTAAAATTTTATTAAACACTCTGCCGTTTGTGGCATGGCTGATCTTTCTGCCATAGCCTACGACGTTTTAAAGACGGCGGTGGAGCGCGTGGCCCACAAGCTGAGGGAGGGCAAGAAGCTGTCCACGGAGGACATCTTCATCCTCTACCTCGGCACCATCGTCGACGAGCTGAAAGACGTGAGAAAAGACCTTGCACGTCTAGAGGCCCGCATAGACGAGACAAACAAAAGAATAGACGCGCTTGCCTTGGAGGTCCAGAGACAGTTTGTCGAAGTCCACAGAAGAATCGACGAGACAAACAAAAGAATAGACGAAGTAAATAAGAGAATTGACGCCCTGCAGACGACTCTGCTGGAGATACAAAAGTTGTTGATAGACATAGTCAAGAAAGGTTAGCTAGCGGCATGACTCAAGTCGCCTTTTCAACATATATAGGTCATACTTTTCAACACGCCAGCCCTACACGCAACTCCGGAGACATCCGCGCAGTGCTAGCTATCCGCCCAATGGAAGAACGATGCCGTGCCTCACGTTGGTTAACAGCAGGAGAAAAGAGACGGCTCAAGGCTGAAAAGAGGCAAAAAAACCGTTACGGTTACGGAGGAATTATATGGATCACCGGGCTTGTTCTGAAGCTCCACTGGCCTGTCTTGGGGTCGCGACGGACGTGTGTGAAGACATGCCAGTTCTCCTCGTCGATGTAGGGGTAATCCGCGTTGAGGTAATACCCGCGCGACTCCTTCCTCTGCATCATTGAGAACACCACGGCCTGGCCTACGATGAGGCGGTGGTACACCTCCCATACGCGCAACAGCTCGTGGAGACTCGCCGCGGCGGCGAAGCGGAAGTCCTCCTCAAGCATCTTCAACAGCTCCCAGCCTCTGTTGAGGAGGTAGGTGTTGGTGACGTAGAAGGCGCCCCACCCGGCGGCGTATTCGTCCATAGTCTTCTGGAGACGCACCAAAAGCTGATACCAGTTGAGGTAGTTTGGATGAATCTCGAACCAGTTTGTCAACTGAGGCGGCATCTCCGGCGTTGTAGTAAGAGGCTTATTCTTGTGATACCACTCCAGCGGTCGGTATACCATCTCCTTATACCTCTCCACCGTGTCGTTGCTGACTGTAGGCCTGTAGTCCTTAGCCTGCGTCAGGACATATCTAGCGGCGGCTTTCCCCGCAATCCTGCCCTCGGTGAAGGACCCGCTACTGAACTTGTGACCGCTGGCCCCCACCACGTCGCCTCCGCCGAAGAGACCCTCCACAGTAAGCATCCTGTTAGGCCCCCACTTGTACTCCTCTGGCGCGATATCTGCAGGGCCTGAAGCCCACATACCGCCTGAGGAGGCGTGACTTGCCTGGATGTAGGGCTCTGTGGGCATGAGCTCAGAAGGCGTCTTCTGCGGGTGGATATTCTGCGAAGCCCAGTAGAAGGCTTGAGTGGGCGTCATGTCTAAGTAGTCTTCAAAAAGGACCTTCAGCGACTCCTCGTCTGGAAGCCTCTCCTGTGTCTGCATGAGGTCGGGCCCTCTGCCCTCCTTAAGGTTCTGTATCGTGACCCAGGTCCTGATGGGGGTTGGAGTCGGCTTGGCCCAGGCAAAATCATAAAAGATCTTAGCCAGCTCCGCCTTGGCTTCGTCTGGTAGCGGCTCCCACTGCTTGCCCTTGACATCGGTAGACCTCATCTTAAGCAGTAGGTAGGGAAACCCCACGGGGCCGTAGGCGTCTTTAAAGCGGACAACCACGAGGCGGAATTCCATGTTTACAGTCTCGGCGCCTGCCAACAACGGAATTGCGTAGGCGCTACCAGAGGCCCAGGTGGGGTACCAAGCACGCCCGAGACCCTCGCCCACGCTTCTCGGCCTGTAGAGTAGCGACGTGCCGCCGGCTGCCACTATCACCGCCTTGGCCTTGAAGACGTAGAAAGTGCCGTCTCGTACGTTGAACCCGACTACACCCGCTATCCTATTTGGCTTCGTCTCGTCGAGTAGCGGATGGGTGATAAACACCCTCTCATACACCTCGTCGGCGGACTTCCTGCAAGGCTCGGCTATGATGGCTTTGTAGCTCTCGCCGTGGATGGGATGTTGCCACCTGCCGGTGCGGAGGTACTTACCCGTCTTGGGGTCGCGCCATATGGGAAGGCCCCACTCGTCGAAGAGCTTGATCGTGGAGGTCATGTGCCGCGCTATGTCGTAGACCAAGTCCTCCCTCACCACGCCGAGGAGGTCGTTCCTCACATACTGGACGAAATCCTCCGGCTTGGGGTCGTCGGGGTCTTCCGAGAAGACGCCGAGGTTACACGCCGAGAGCCCCATGCCGACAGCTCCGGATTTTTCCGTGTTGGCCTTCTCCACCAGCGTCACCTTACACTTACTGCGGCACCAGTACCTCGCCTCAAACACGGCGCCACAACCGGCCATCCCGCCGCCGACGACTAAAATGTCGGTCTCAACGATTTTAGTGGGGAAGTGGAGGGAGGACATGGCTACCGGCCCGCCTTCGCCTTGATTATGCTACCTACAATTCTGGCCGGTTGCTTTGGCCGCGGAAGCTCCTTGAAGCCGAGGTACTCCGGCTTGTCCTCAAGCGCGAGCAGTTCGGAGTCTAGGTCACCGCGCTCGGGGATGTCTAAGGCGCCGCGCGCGGAGCCCCACGGTGTTGTCCGTATGGGAGAGGCAAAGTCATATATCGTGCCATCTCTAAATACAATCCTCCAGTATATGATATTTTTCTTGGTGTCTCTTATAACGCCCACCCGGGCGCCTAGGGGGGCGAAGTCGCTATATGTCCTGACATCTACGGCGTGTTCCGGACAGTACTTCACACAGTTTAAACACTCGGCGCAACTCACGGGGTCGGCGTTGTAGGCTCTTCTTGCCTTCGGGTTGTACTGCATATTATCGGCCGGACATATGTCAACACATTTACCACAACCCTTACATTGAGAGCTGTATACAAACGTTGGCATGTAGTGTCTCTTTACGCTGTAATAAATACGTTATTTACAGATTCTATGGAATAATAATTTTAAAAGAATTAATGCGTTTGCCCCATGGCCAGGACAGTGGCCTGTCCTCCGTATACCTGTGTTGATAGCCCCGTGGATTGGTTCGCTATAGATGTATTGGCAATTGCCACAATCCTCTGGATATTATTCACATTCTGGTATAAAGGCGTAAGAGCCTACAACGTAGCCCGTTATCCACAAATCCATATGATGGTGGCATATCCGGAGTGGGAAAGGAAGCTGTTGAGAGAGAAGCCTAAGATAGGTGCTGGCCGCGCCATCGCGGCGTTTTTCAGGACTTTGTTCGTAGATGTATTGGCGATGGGCATCTTGAAGTGCGAATACGGCAAGTCGGAGAGCGAGGTTGTGAAGACGCGGACGGCTAAGCGCGTCGCGAAGCTTCTCATAGTGTGGGGGTTCGTATTCGCGGGGATCGCCACTACTTTAGCATATTTAATGTTTCCGCATAATAAAATCGTGTTAGATCTTTACCACCCCGCCAGGTTGTTCGGCATGTTGGGCGGCGTGTTTATGGTCATAGGCGCGTTGATTTGGCTGTCTGTGCGCTACAGGGAGGTGAACTACGGAGGCGGAAGGTGGTGGGATCTCACAGGCGCCGACTATCTGCCCATTATGGTTCTCCTTCTCGGCGTCAGCGGGTTTGTGTTGCAAGCCGCAATCTTGGCTTGGGCGTATGACTGGCCCGGGGCTGAGGCCTTTTTAATCTTCGCCACGCACTTCCACGCGGTGCCCATCGCCGCGTTTTTCTGGCTGTTCTTCTGGACGAAGGCCGACCACATCATATACAGAATTCTCTGGAGGATATACGACTACGCGGATAAGGAGCTGGCGGGCGCCAACACGAGGTTGCCTCCAACCACGCTTAAGCCGCTTAACAAGACTGGGAAGGAGATACAGCCCGGGTACTAAACCCAAGTTTTTCAACTTCTGTTAATATAGTTTATAAATCTACCCATGTGTGTAGACATGCCGGTAATAGAGCCACACGGAGGGCGGCTTGTTTACAACGTGGTTGAAGACTTGGATAAGGCTAGGTCGTATTGGGAGATACCTACGCGGCTTGAGATCAAGCCAACCTTGGGACCCGACGGGACGCCTATTAGGAATCCCTACCGTGAGATCATGTCTATTGCCTATGGCTTCTTCAGCCCGTTGGAGGGCTTCATGCCGTGGAACGAGGTGGAGTCTGTGCTTAGGGAGAGGCGGCTTCTAAGCGGGTGGCTCTTCCCCTTCCCCATAATCTTCGACGTGGCCGAGGAGGAGCTTAAGGCATCGGGGGCTAAGCTCGGCGACTACCTCCTCCTCACGCTTAAGGGGCGACCCTTTGCCGTGTTGAAGGTAGAGGAGGTGTATAAGCTCCCCGACCGCCGCGAATTAGCAGACGCCGTTTTCGGCACTCCAGAGAAAAACGGGGAAGTGGTGAAGAAACAGTTCGACGAGAAGCACCCCGGTTGGTTGATCTACCGGTCCCTCAAGCCTCTGGCCGTCGCCGGGAAGGTGTCGGTGGTGAACCCGCCTAAGTTCAGAGAGCCTTACGTCCGGTTCTGGCTTCCCCCTGCCGCCTCGCGCCGGTTGGTAGAGGCGAAGGGGTGGAAGATTGTGGTGGCCCACCAGACCCGCAACGTGCCGCACATCGGCCACGAGATGCTTATGAAGCGGGCCATGTTCGTCGCTGGCTGCGACAGGCCGGGCGATGCGGTGCTTGTAAACGCCATAATTGGGGCTAAAAGGCCGGGCGACTACGTGGACGAGGCGATTCTGGAGGGTCACGAGGTGTTGAACACCGCCGGGTACTTCCACCACAACCGCCATGTGGTGACTATGACGCTGTGGGATATGCGTTATGGGAACCCGCTTGAGTCCCTGCTCCACGGCGTTATTAGGCAGAACATGGGTGCTACACACCACATGTTTGGGCGTGACCACGCGGCGACTGGCGACTACTACGACCCATACGCCACGCAGTATCTCTGGACCCGCGGCCTTCCCAGCTACGGCATAGACGCGCCGCCGCATGAAGTCGATAAAGGGCTTAGGATCAAGCCTGTCAACATGGGCGAATTCGCCTACTGTCCGAAATGCGGCGAGTATACTTACCTCGGCATGTCTTACGGCGACGTCAAGGAGGCTCCGCTGTGTGGCCACCCGCCAGAGCGCATCTCCGGCTCCTTCCTCCGTGGCTTAATCATAGAGGGACTGCGGCCGCCCAAGGTGGTTATGAGGCCTGAGGTGTACGACGTGATTGTTAAGTGGTGGCGGGTCTACGGCTACCCGTTTGTCACCGACAAATACCTTAAAGTTAAAGAGGAGACTCTGGAGGCGGAGCTATGACCTACAAGATAGGCCTCCTAATAGACGACAAGAGGTACGAAGCCATTAAGGACCTGCCATTTGCCAGCCGGCTTAAGGCCATGTTTGGCGGCGAGGTGAGGATACTTGAGATAGAGGTAGATGAAAAAACTGCCAGTGAAATACTCCAAGCCTTCCCATCTGCAAGGGTCGACGCCCGTGGCTACTTGGAGGACCTGCCGGTGGCCTTTAAGAGGGCGCTCTTCGAAGCGGTGGTGAAGACTAGAAGCATTGGGAAGGAAGCGTTTGAAGAGGTGTTTAAAAATCTCGACGTAATTGTGGAGCTGGCCAAGAAAGAGAAAGAGTACGTACCCCCGCCCTAAACTCCTCTCCCAAAACCCCTACCTTTTTAACTACACGCGCCCTATCCCTCGTTTTTAGGGTTGGCCTTTAGAACGGCTACTCTGTTTAATACGGCTTCTTTTCGAAGGGTTTCAGGCGTTGGAGCGGTTGCGTAGGCCGTGTCTAGAACGCAGCGTTCGTCGATAGCTGTGCACAGAGGCGAGACCGGAGGACAGCGACAGTTAAAAATGTGGAGTGACGATTCTACGTGTTTGCATACGACGTCGCTAGGCGTTAAGACGAGGTCTTGAACCGGTTGAAGATTTAAAAGAGGGCCCGTCTATGCCCATTCCCCCTGAAGCCTTGGAGCAGTTGCTTCCTAAACACGATGACAAGAGACATGTGGAGACTTTGGAGGCGCTTGTGGAGGCCAGTATCGCCTTGCATTTTCTACGGGAGGCCCTTACTCGCAACCTGCTGGGAAGGCCTTCCAGGCGTGGAAAGCGCTTCTAGCCGCTTTGCTCAGGCTTGAGCTGACGGGCCGGCCCTGGCCGGGGGGCGTTGGCTTGGGTCAAAGGCCGACGGCGGGGGTGAGGTCTCTCAGGATTCTGGAGGCCGTGGGCCATGAGGGGGTTTCGTTGTGGGCTGACCGCGTTCTTCTTCTAGCACCACGGGCCGGATCCGGAGATGGCTTTGTCGAAATCACGACGCGGGGGGCGGCAGACGTCTTACCAACTGTGAGAGAAGTCGCAAGACGGGCGAAGGAGCTTAAAAGCCGAATCTGAAGCCACAAGCCTGAAAAGGCCTTGATGGAGGCGAAAAAGCCGAGGGGCCAGGGCTGTATTCGGCTTCCCGTGCTTGTCTGAAGGCGCTGTTGGGTGGTTTACTTCACCAAACGACGAGAGAAGTGGGGGGA
>DAITPC010000024.1:0-27803 GCA_036833835.1 Pyrobaculum sp.
TGGCCGGACATCACCACCGCCACCCTGTATCTAAAGGTGAGGTTGAGGAACTTCTCGAAGCCGGCTCTGTTCTGGAGGTGGCTGGTGTAGATTAGGTAGTAGGGCCTTCTGCCTGTGGGGTCCCTATTTAGCCGGTCGATGTCCTGGGGGCCGCGGTAGGTCTCCACCACGTAGGCGTTCCGGAGGTAGAAGGGCGGGTGGTGCATAAGCACGATCTTCACCTTGTCTGGGTACCTCGCCAGGACGGACTCGTAGAACTTGACCTGCTCATTTGTCAAGTAACCGTCATGGCCGGTGTCTAGGCCTATGACTAGGTAGGGGCCGATAACCCTGTACCAGTAGGGGAGACCCTGGTACCTCCTGTAGTTCACTAGGGGGTCGTCCCCCGCGTGTTCATGGTTGCCGGGTATCACAAACACGGGCTTTGTTATGGTGGAGGCGTAGCGGACGAAGAGGAGGTGGTGCCAGGCCTGCCCCCCGACGTCTGCATGGTCGCCTGTGAAGAACACCACGTCGAAGGGCATGGCGTTGGCGTAGAGAGCCCCGTGGATCAGGCGGTACACAGAGGCCATGTCCAGCTCCACGCCCATATGTGCATCGGTGAGCTGAAGTATCCTGAGGGGTCCGGTGACGTTGCCCACCCACACAGCCTTGGGCTCGTATATCTCCCCGCCGTTGATCACCACGTCGTAAAGGCCCAGCGGCGTGTCTGGGGGCACATTCGCCGTAATTACGTTGCCGGAGGCCGTGAACTTAAGCTGTCTTAGAGGCGCGCCGGGGGCCGCCAGCGCTACGCTGTTGACCACGGCGGGGGCGTCAAGGACGATGTTGAAGGAGCCTCCCGGCGTGACGTATATGGGGGCGCCCCATCTGGGGTCGATGATTGAGGCGGCGAGTAAAAACGCGGCGGTTAGGAGGAGGGAAAAAAGAGGTCTCATCGTGTTTTCGTCCCCTCAGCGGCGGCTGGCTTGCCTCTGCGCAGGGCGAGTGCGGCGGCGGCAATGGCGAAGATCAGCGCCAGGGCTGTGCCGACGAACGCCACAGTCTTGGCGTTGTTGGCCTCGGCGACGGCGGCGTTGAGTTGCTGGGTCAACTGGTCAACTTTCTGGCTGAGAGCCGAGACCTGACTGCTCAGGCTGGCCATCTGCCCGTTGAGGTTGTTCAGCTGGTCGCCGATGATGTTGACCTGGCCCGCCACCGTGTTTACTTTGTCGGAGACTTGGACTACCCTGTTTTTGACGTCGGCAATTTCCCGTTTGGCGGCGGCAACCTCCGTCTTCACGGTTTCCAGATCTGCGGAGAGCATGTTCACAGTCTGTGTCGAGACAATGAAAGTAGATAGCTCTCTGTAGTTGCCCGTGGCCCACAACATTAAGTTTCTGAAGAACCTGGGGCCGTCCAGCGGCACTCTGTAGTAGACCGACGCCACGCCCGGCTCGTAGCCGCCGTAAGGCGTTTCGCCGGAGAGTATCAAGACGCTTCCGCCGGGCATAAACTCCATGGCCATGAGGGCGAAGACGCCGCGGTCGCCTGCGGTATGTGCCTTGCCGTCTCTGCCCCTCCTGTCGGCGGAAGTTCTGTGTTCAACGATTATGCCGTTTTCGGTGGTTCTGACAATGACGTAGATGTTGTTGTAGTATCTCTGTACCTCCGGGCTTATGGCGGGCACCCACTTGCCGTCGGGGAGTACGACGGCGACTGCGCCGGGGCCGTGGAAGAGGACGCGCTGGGCCATGAAGCCGAGGAAGCCTAGCTGAGGCGGCGGGTTGACGACGCCTATAACCCTATACCCCGCGGCGGCGTTGTGTTGCGAGTCCTCCACCGAGACGTAGTCAAGCCTGATGCGGGCGCCTAAATACTCGGCTATGTCGTTACAGACCACCTGGGACTCCTCGGAGCCCTGGGCCGGGTAATCTGAGTCCGCGGCGCACCACAGCACCCTTCCCCCGGTCTCGAACCACTTCTTCAGCGCCGCCAGCTCAGCCTCTGTTAGGGGCTTAGGCGGCTGACCCAAGATAATTACCTTATATCTGGATAGGTCTATAGTGGAGAAGTCTCCCCTCACCAACACGGCGGCTCTCGTGGCGTTTAGCTTTAGGAGTATGGGGTCTTTCACCTCGCCGGGGGGCACCAAGATGTGTAGCTGGGCGAAGTCAGATATGGCGTAGGGATTCACAGTGCTGTTTACCCAGAAGTCCAAGCCCTTGGTGGCCTCTCCGTGGGCGGCATCGACGAGGATTGGGACGTAGAGTTGTTGGGCGGCGGCTAGGGCCACCGCCAGGAGAACCGTTATTATTTCGGTCCGCATGATGGGGTAGATCCAGATATTTAAATATATATTCCATATGAAACTGCGGCCCACGAATGTTTTAAATATATGCTTAAGTGCAGCCATGCGAACAGGTCTAGTCCTGGGAGTAATCGCATTAGTCGCAATCGCGCTTGTCGCCATATACCTAGCATCCCTCCCCCCAGCCCCCATACAGACTCCGACTCAGACCACGCCGACAACCCCAACCCAGACCACTCCCCCGCCCGTCACCACTCCGACGCCTACGGCAACCACACCGACGCCCACGACGACGCCTACCCCCACAACCACGCCCAGCCCCACCACAACTACTCCGTCGGTTTGTACAACTCTTACCGTTATCACCCGGCACCCCACCGACATCTTAGACGTCACTAGGTCGCTGTTTCTAAAGAGCGACGTGGCGAAGAAATACGGAATCAAGGACATCATCTTCAGGCCTGTGGCCGCGGGACAGTGGAGGGCGCTTATCCAGGCTGGGCAGGTGGACGTGGCTTGGGGCGGCGGCCCGACGCTCTTCGACTCCCTGTATAAAGACGGCCTCCTCCTGCCGCTTGAGGGAGAGGAGGTTAAGGCGGCGTTGGCCCAGATGCCCAAGACCATAGCGGGTATGCCCATGACGCGGACGGGTCCCGATGGGAGGGTGTACTGGGTTGCCTGGGCCGTATCTAGCTTCGGCATTACAATAAACAAAAAAGTGCTTGAAAGAGTCGGGTTGCCAGAGCCCAAGACTTGGGCTGACCTCGCCTCGCTGGAGTACGGCAGGGGCGTCCTCAAGGGCTTCCCTGTAACTGGCTTGGCGAATCTCCCCGCCTCCACAAGCAACACGAGGATTGCTGAGATCATACTGCAAGCCTACGGCTGGGACGAGGGGTGGCGGATTATTACCCTCACCGCGGCAAACGGGAGGATCTTCGGGGGCAGTGAGCCGGTTAGAGACGCTGTGATCGCAGGCGAGATCGGCGCCGGGTGGACTATAGACTTCTACGGCTACACGGCCCAGCTCCAGAACCCCGACACAAAGTACATCATCCCGCCCGACACCTCTGTCAACGGCGACCCCATAGCCGTCACGAAGGGGACAAGGTGCCGCGATGCCGCGGAGGCTTTCGTTGCCTGGGTCATCACAGAGGGGCAGAGGGTGGTGTTTGACCCCAAGATAAACAGGATGCCCGTGAATCCCAACGCCTTCAACACGCCGGAGGGGCGGCAGAGGCCCGACTTGAAGACGGTATATGACTACATGCTTACGTTGAGAACAATAGACTTCAACGACACCCTCGCCCTTTCTGTGGAAAACGTGGTGATGTACTACTTCCAAGCCGCCATCACGGACAACTCGGACGTTCTCCAGCAGGTCTGGATGAGGCTAGTGAAGGCCTACCTCGACGGTAAGTTAGATAGGGCCACGGCGGAGGCCCTTGCGAGACGGCTGGGCGAGCCCGTCACCTTCACAGATCCAGACACGGGCCAGCCCGTCAAGCTGACGTTGGAATACGCGGTTAAGATCAACGACAGGCTGACTGACGCCGCCTTCCGCGACAAGATACAGGCGGTCTGGAGAGACGCGGCGCGGAAGAAGTACCAGGAGGTGGCCGGCAAAATACCGTAGTTTTTTAGTCTCGCCTTTTTAGGGCGGAGGGTCAGAGGACGAATCCGTATCTTGTCTTGAGTACTCTCGTGGTTAGGGTTATTGCGGCGACTTGTATTAGGACTAGTATGAGGCCGAGGGTGGCGGCTTCTTGCACGCCGTATAGCCCGCTTTCGAAGCGTTCTCTCATGAAGGCGGTTATGGGCATGGCGGTGTCTTGTCCCACGCCTTTTAACACGCCGAGGGTTATGCTGAGGGAGACCTCGCTGGTGACGTAGACGAATCCTATCAGGGCGCCGCTGAGTATGTTGTTTTTGAGGAGCGGTATGAGGATCCTCCTGAGGACCCCCACGTAACTGTCGCCGAGGTTGAGGGCTACCTCCTCCATGGAGGTGTGTATCTGCTGGAGGCCGGCGTAGATACTCCTCACGACGAAGGGGAGCTTCCTCACGGAGTAGCCGAATATTAGGTAGAGCTCCGGGTGCCTCAGCGGGTCGAGGAGGTAGGCGAAGGCCGGGGCGGCGTCGCGTAGGGCTGTGGTGAGCTCGAGCGAGGTCAGGAAGTAGGCGTACGCCACAACGAGACCTGGTATGGCTATGGGCATGGTGGCTAGGGCGTCTAGGGCGTCTGCGACGGGGCCTTTGGACCTGGCGGCCGCGACAGCGATGACGATGCCCACGGCTATCATAATTAGGGTGGCGGCAACGCCGTAGTACATAGTGTTGACTACGCCGCGTAGGAAAAGCGGGTTCTCAAACACCTCAGCTAGGCGGGCCGCCGCGTTTTGCAACGAGGGGGCCTCGGGAAACGGCGTTGTTGTCCACCTCTCTGCAAACACCAGGTTGAGCGCGCCGAATAGGGGGGTGGCGGCAACTACCACGAGGGGGAAGGCAACGGCGTAGATCAAGGCCTTACCCACGGGGCCGGGGGTGTAGGACTTGGGCCGTAGCTGTCTTATCAACATGGCGTATTGCCTAAGTCCCACGTATTTCCTGACTGCGAGAAAGGACGCTATGGATATCGTGAGGAGGATAAGGGCGAGGAAAGCCGCCGTGGGGCTTATCTGCCCCCGCAACTGGTCGAGGAACTTGGAGTATACCTGGTAGGAAAGTAGCTTCCTGGCGGCTGGGTCGTCTTGGAAGATTATGGGAGCCGCCACGTCGTCTATTGCAAAGATGAAGACAAGGACGAAGGCGGCTGCGAGACCCGGCGTGGAGAGGGGCAGAACCACGTCTCTGACCGCTTTCCTCTCGTCTGCGCCTAGGTTGTTGGCCACCTCCTCTAGGGTTGGGTCGACGCGGGTCAGGGCGGCGTAGATGTTGAGGTAGGCTATCGGCAGGTACATGAGGCTCTGGACTATGGCCACGGCGGCGAGGCCCGAAATCTCCACCTTAAATGGCAGGTTTAAAACGTCGTGGAGGATCCAGTTGAGGGTGCCCCACCGCGGGTCGAGCATCTTCCGCACGACATACGCCGTGGCAAACGGCATGACTATGAGGGGGATAGTTGCGAGAAAGCCGAGGAGGGTTCTGCCCGGGAAGACGTATTTAGCCAAGACGTAGGCCAGGGCGAATCCCAGCGCCACGTCGACTGCGGCCACCGTGAGGGCCACCCAGAGGCTGTTTAGTACGACGCCCAAGTCAGGCCCCCTGATTACAATGGTGGGCGGGTCCGTGGGCCTGATGAAGATGGCGTTGCTGAAGGCGTCCGGGGAGGGGTTGATGTAGAAGGGGTCTGTTATTGAGGTGTAGACCTCGCCTATGCCAGCCAGGACCTGCCAGAATATGAAGACCAGGGGGAGGACGAGGAATAGGCCGAGGAAGGCGTATCCCAACGCGGTGGACCACCTTATGAACTTCATGGCTTGAAGGCCCAGGCTCTCGCGATCTCTGCGGCTACCTCCTCGCCGGGCTGGGCTGGCGGTCTCGGCCCCTCGGCCTTAAGCACCCTCCCAGAGCACCTCAGCGTGGTTTGGTAGTATCTGCCGAGGAAGACGACGTCTTCTACAGCGCATTTAAGCCTGCCTCCGCCGATGAATATGTCCTCAGGCCTCACCACGACGTCGACCTCCTCCCCCGGCGCCAGCCTGTGGGGTGTCTGGGCGGCTATGGGGAATCCCGCGTCTACTGTGGCGACCTCGCCCTTTGCCTCCACGACGCGTCCCTTGAGCACGTTGGAGCGCCCCACGAAGGTGGCGACGAAGAAGTTGGCAGGTTTGTAGTAGATCTCCTCGGGCCTGCCCACCTGTTGTAGCTTGCCGGCGTTCATGACGGCGATTCTGTCGGCGACAGCCATGGCCTCCTCCTGATCGTGGGTGACGTAGATCGTGGTGATGGAGAGCCTTTTGGCGATTTTCCTAACCTCCTCCCTCAGCTCCACCCTGAGCTTGGCGTCGAGGTTGGCGAGGGGCTCGTCGAGGAGGAGGACCTCGGGTTGCACCACGAGGGCCCTGGCGAGGGCGACTCTCTGCTGCTGGCCGCCGGAGAGCTGGAAGGGCCTCCTCTCTTCGAAGCCGGAGAGGTCCACTAGCTCCAGCACCTCCTTGACTCTCCTCCTTATCTCCCCCTCGGTTAAGTTCGTCCTCTTTTTTCTCAGCCGGAGGCCGTAGGCCACGTTGTCAAAGACGGTCATGTGGGGCCAGAGGGCCCAGGTCTGAGGCACCACCGCCGTGTTCCTCTCCTGGGTCGGTAGCCGGGTGACGTCGCGGTCGTCGAAAAGTATTCTGCCGGAGGTGGGCTCCTCCAGCCCGGCAACGAGGCGGAGGAGCGTGGTCTTGCCGCATCCCGAGGGCCCGAGGACGGCCATTATTTCGCCGTCGTTTACCACTAGGTCCACGTCGTCTACGGCGACTACTCTATTGTCGAAGACTTTCCGGAGCTTCTCCAGCCGGACGACGGTCACGGGAGAACCTACTGACTATTATTTATATTCTATAGTTTTTACATCGCGCAGCGGGGCGCGTGGCGGGCGGTAAAGTATATAAACCGCGCCGTAGGGGGCGTTATGTCTTTCGTCTACCCGGATGCTATAATCTCCACGGCGGGTCATGTGGACCATGGGAAGACCCAAACCACCTACGCGCTGTCGGGGGTGTGGGTTATGAAACACAGCGAGGAGATCAAGAAGGCGATGACCATAAAGCTGGGCTACACCCAGATCGGCATCTACGACTGCGGCGAGGAGTACTACTACACAGACGGGATTCTGCAAAACGGGAAGTGTCCCAACGGTTCGGAGCCGAAGCTGGTAAGGAGGGTTTCCCTGCTGGATGTGCCGGGTCACGAGGTTTTGGTGGCAACCATGGTATCCGGCGCCGCCGTGGTAGACGGCGCGATCCTCGTGGTGGACGCCTCCCAGCCCGCCCCCCAGCCGCAGACCGTGGAGCACTTCGCCGTGTTGGATATAATAGGCGTCAGGCGGATGGTGGTGGCGCAGAACAAGATCGATCTGGTGACCAAGGAGAAGGTTCTGGAGAACTATGGACAAATCAAGGAGTTTCTAAAGGGGACCTGGGCCGAGAAGGCGAAGATCATCCCCATCTCTGCCCTGCACAAGGTGAATATAGACGCCTTGGCCACCTACATGGCTAAGGCGATTCCGCCGCGTGAGGCGGAGCTGGGGAAGCCAGCCAGATTCTCCGTGTTGAGAAGCTTCAACGTAAACCCGCCTGGGACGCCGCCGGAGAAGCTGAGGGGAGGCGTCTTGGGAGGCACCCTTTTACAAGGCGTCGTTAGGGTGGGCGACGAGTTGGAGATAAGGCCGGGGCTGAAGGTGGATAAGCCGAAGCCGGGCTACCAGCCCATCTACACCAAGGTGCTGAGCATAGAATACAGCGGCTACAAGGTGGAGGAGGCCAGGCCGGGCGGCTTGGTGGGCATAATGACAGGCCTAGACCCCGCGCTGACCAAGGCCGACGCCCTCGCGGGGGCCGTAGCCGGGAAGCCCGGCACCCTCCCGCCTGTTTGGACCGCCCTTGAGATAGAGACGAAGCCCATACCCAGGGCGTCCGAGGGAAAGATAGAGCCGTTTAAACAGGGCGAGGTCGTTCTAGTCGCCGTGGGCCCCGCTACAGTGTTTGGGGTGGTGCAGGCAGTTAAGAAAGACGTGGTGACCGTGGCGTTGAAGAAGGCAGTCTGCGCTGAGCAGGGCTCCAAGGCGGTTGTAATCCGGCAGGTGAAAAACAGGTGGATAGTGACAAACTACGGAACCGTTAAAGGCGGCGCCGCGGCGTTAGAGTAGGCCCGCCCAGTTAACCTCCTCGGCGACTACCGAGTTCCTGATAGCCTCCAAGACCGCCTCCGGTATGGGCACCTTGGCGTTTATCTCTCTGTGCCGAAAAACTAGCCCCGCCTGTGGGCTCAACCCTCGCCTTCAGGTAGTGGATGCTCCTGGGGAGCGCCCCGGGTCCGTAATCCTCCGGGAATATGGGCTCCGCCTTGACATCCCCCCCCGCAGTCCTTATGTATACCGAGTCTTGTATCCCGTTGAATCTGGGGAGCACGGTCTTAAGCTCCTCTTTGTTGAAGAGGTTAACCATCACCGTCAGCGAGATCTCCCCCCTCCGCGGCACTATGGGGAGGTAGGTGGCGGCAACCTCCTTAAGAAGCTCCTCGCCCAGCTCCTCCTCGAAACTGCATAAGGCTCAGGCCGCGGAATAGTTCTCACCAATCGATAGGGGGCAAGTCGTCCTCATCGCCGTCTGTATTTACGCATTAATATTTGAACCTTTCTCTCTACATGTGTCTTTCTGAGGCGCGGTACGGCGGGGGTCCCGACTGGGCCGCCGTGGGCGTGTTGCTGAGAGGAGGCAAGACTCTCCTTATTAAACGCGTCGAGAGAAAGGGGGACCCGTGGTCGGGGCAGGTGGCGTTCCCCGGCGGCCGCTGGAGGCCGGGCGAGGATCTGCTAGGCACCGCCGTGAGGGAGGTGCAGGAGGAGGTCGGCGTAAGGCCCACGGCGCTTGTCGGGACGTTGCCCCCTTTCTCGCCCCGCAACGCACCCTGGCTGAAGGTGGTACCCCACGTCTTTACCCAGTGGGAGGGCGATCTGCGGCCCAACCCGGCGGAGGTGGCTGAGGTACGTTGGGTAAGTCGACAAGATCTGAAAGAGACAGAGTGGATGGGTGCGCCGGCGTATGTGGTGGGGAGCTGGGTGGTGTGGGGCCTCACCTACAGAGTCCTAAGCCACATAGTGGACTGCGGCCTTCTCTAGTTTTTAAAACTTTTGGAATTGTAAATTCCAAAGATTTAAAAATGCGTTGGAACTGAGAATTCCAGATGATTTTTAACCACTGGTGGAGGGGTGGGGAGCATCTTTGGGAGGATCCGCATCTTTCCCAATGGCGCAACCAGCCGGTGCGGTGGATGCCTGAAGTCATGGAGGCGTTGAGGAGCGGTCTTAAGCCGTTTGCCCTCAACTTTCTCTTCGGCCCAAGGCAGGTGGGGAAATCCACCGCGTTGAAGCTACTGGTGAAGGAACTCATCGAAGGTGGGCGCGACCGCAGTTCCATTTTCTACTGTCAATGCGACATGGTCTCCACCGCCGGGAGCTTTTCCAAACGCTTCGTAACATAGCAGACTTAAAGGAGAAGTGGAGGGTAGACAACGCGGTGGTTATATTAGACGAGGCGACGTACCCCCGGGAGTGGTACAGGGCGTTGAAATATGCGGTGGACATCGGCATGTTTAGAAACGACGTCATATACGTCAGCGGGTCGGTGAGCATGTACGCCAAGAAGGAGGTAGAGACCTTCCCAGGTAGGCGGGGCCACGGCGTAGATGTGGTCATGCACCCCCTCAGCTTTGCTAAATTCGCAGAGCTCCTAGGCATACCGCGGGACGCAGACCCCGCCGCGTGGAGAGACCGCCTAATGAAGGCCATGGAGATGTACCTCCAATGCGGCGGGTTCCCACGCGCCGTGGTGAACTGCCTCACCCAAGGAGAGCCCGGGGAGGAGCCCGGCAGAACTCTTCTCTCAGCATTCTCCTTCGACTTAGCAAAGCTCAGACGCAACGAGACCTACGTCAAGTAGCTAATAAAGGCGGTGCTCAAATCCACGCCTGCTCCCGTTAGCCTCAACGCCTTGGCAAAAGAGGCAGAGCTGAGGTCCCACAAGGTGGCGCTTTCCTACCTAACCCTCCTGGAGCAACTCTACGTGGTGAGGACCCTGCCATATATAGACCCCTACGCCCTTGAGGAGGTGCCCCGCAAAGAGAAGAAAATCCACCTCGCCGACCCACTCCTCTACCAGGTCTTCGCCCAGTGGACAGCCACAAGCAAGCCCTCCGACGCCGCTCTGTTGGAGGCCGTTGTGGCAACGCACTTAGGCCGTCGGGAGGGGGTGGGCTATTGGCGCAACTCCTTCGAAATCGACGTCGTGGTCCCACGACTCGGTCTAGGCGTTGAGGTATCTACCTCGCCAAAGAGGGGCAAGGCGAAAATCGGGCGGATTAAGGTGAAATACGTAGACTTGGTGGAGGCCGCCGTTTTCCTGCTTAGTTTACCAGAGGAACCCGCGCCCGCCGCATCAACTCCCTGAAATTGTCCAGATCCAACCCGCTGAGCTGTTGCGCCCGCCGCAAATCCCCCGTTTCTATGTAGTATATCAAGGCTGCTTTTAGCTTAGGGGGTAGCTGTTCTATAAAACGCCAGTCTGCATACCTCCTCCTAAGCTCCCTAGCCTCTACCTCCTCCCCACCAGACTCCATACGTACTCCCAATCTCTCCTCCTAAATAAATGCACCGCCTCCTCTTCGTATCGCTTTAATTCATCCACCAAATCTTGGAGAAGCTCCCTCCTCCACGCCTCGACGACGACCTCAAACGCCCTCCACACCACAACGCCAAGCCCGAGCACGCGCGGCGCGAAATAGGCGCCTCCGTTTTCTGAAAGCACCACGTATCCAAACCGCAACCCCGCCGCGAGACAGACGGCCTCTGGGTAGTCGATCGCCTTCAGAGGCTTAGAGCGGCTTAGCGCCATGAGCTCCCTCGCCTTTGCCTCGATGTCTGGCGTCTCGGTAAAAAGAGTAAAAGAACCCTCCGCCAGCTTCTCCGCAACCCAGTCTATCGCAGGCGGCAACTGGATCTCCCTCAAAACAGATTCAGGCACGTGCACCACATCGAATATACGCGTCAGCACCTCGCGTCTCGAGTACCTACTCCAGTCGATCAGAAAGGAGGAGTCTGCAATTGCCTCACGTGACACTGGGTACCCTCGCCTTGATTCTAAGCTCGTTAAACTCAGCCATAGACATCCCGGCAATACGGGAGGCGACGTAGATATCCCCCGTTTCTATGTAGTATATCAAGGCTGCTTTTAGCTTAGGGGGTAGCTGTTCTATAAAACGCCAGTCTGCATACCTCCTCCTAAGCTCCCTAGCCTCTCTAAACGCCTCAACCACCTCCTCCACGTATTTTACACCTCCGAGGAGTTATAAACTATTCGTACCTCAACGCATCTACAATGTTGAGCCTGCCGGCTCTGTAGGCGGGCGCTAACACGCCGAGTATGTTTACAGCCACCACCAAAGCCGCAGAGGCGAGGATTACCCCGGGCGTCGCGAGGAGCCGGAGGTACATGCCGGGACCTAGCGGTATCGGCGCCGTCGACATAACCGCCAAGACGGGGAGCGCCGCCGCAGTCCCTATGCCGACGACGATTAACGCCTCTAAGATTAGCATGGCTATTACGCGTCTCCTCTTAAAGCCCACCGCCCTCATTATGCCGATCTCCTTGGTGCGTTGTAGTACAGATATGGTCATGGTGTCGTAAAGCCACATGGCGGTGACAAGCGTGCTGACACCTGCAAGCGCCCCAAGCCCCAGCTGAGCCGTGGAGGCAAACTGCCCCACCTGCCGCGCGAGCGTCTGCGGCGAGAAGATCTGCGCATCTGGGAAGTACGGCCTAAGCCTCTCCGCGGCGCGTTCAGCAGCTTGGGGACTCTCCGTCAGTACATACAACATGAAGTACTCCCGCCTCGTCGCCAAGGCGCCGTCTGCAAAAACCCCAGCGTTTACCAACACGCCGGTTGTGAGCTCGAAGGTACCCGCCACTACGAAGTCGAGAGCGCCTCCGTCAAGCCGCACAAACATCACCGGGGTGCCGGGCTCAAGAGGCTTGTCGCCGGTCATACGTATGTTGTGGTTTACGAGAACTAGCGATCCGCCGACACACCGCTGGCCGCTCCGCATCGCCTCCCGCGGCACCAGCAACTCCACATACTCCGGCGGCACGTAAAACACCGTGACGCCTTTCTCGCCGCCGTCTGGAAGCCGGAGTCTCCCCGACTCGCCCGAGAGGGGGATAACAACAGCCCTGCCGCCCAGCGCCGCCGAGGCTGTGGCCACGTCTGCGTCTGTAAGAGACGCCGACCCGGAGATGACCCACACAGTGTCGAGGCCAAGTTGCTGGAATACCTGCTCCACGGCCTGTTTAAAGCTCTCGCCGATAGACAAGGCCACAGAAAGCGCGAGGAAGGCTATGAAAACGCCGAAGGCCGCCAGGGCGGCCCTCCCCGCCCTCTCCCTGACAGAAAGCCAGGCCAACCTAGCGAGATCTCCCAACACGGCCTCTCCAGACGCCCAGCGCGACAAGCGCCACGCCCACCGCCGTTACGGCAACCACTGCGAGAAGCTGATCCGACGTGGGGCTGGGCTGCGGCACAACCGTCTGCGTTGGCGCAGTTGCAGTGGAGTTAACCACCACCGCCACAGTCCTCTGCGTCGTGTAGACGCGGCCCAGCCTGTCGAAATACGTAGCTGATACAGTTATGTTGTAGACCCCCGGCCTCTCGGCGACGAGGGTGAAGAGGGCGTCTCTACTGGCCTGCGGCGCCACCGCGCCGAGCGGAGACGGCGCCCTAACCACCTTGGCGCCGGAGACGTTCAGCCTCACATCCCTCGCCTCAACCCCGCCGGAGTTGTATAGACGCACCGCCAGGTAGAAGGGATCCCCGACGCCGGGCCTCTCGGGAATCGCAGAGGCGTCTATCAGGAGGACGGGCCTCTGGAGGGCCACCAGATACAGCGTCCCCGCGTATTCGCCCGACACCCCGGAGGCGAGGACGTAGGAAACTCTGTAGCCAATCGCCACGTTTCCCACCACGTCCGCCGGCACCTCCACCGGCAGGTCCACCACGCCGCCTGCGCCGAGGTAGACGGTTTTCTGGGGAAACACCACCCCCGACGCCGGATATAAGGTGATGGACACCTCCGACACGTTAGCCCTAGGCCTTACGAATATCCTCACCACCTCCCTGCCTCCCGACGGCACCTCGGCAGGCTCCGCAGACACCTCCACCGGCGTCTTCTGACTCGCCACGAGATTAACCGTCGTCCTCCCCACTCCAGCCACCGAAACGTCCAGCGCAACCACGGGAGAGGTTGGGATTACGCGCAACACCACCTCTGCGGCGTCTACGCCGAAGAAGGGCACCGGGTGGCGGCCCAACACAACGCCGCCAGACACCGTAATCTGCCCCTCAACTCTGCCCACCCCCCGTATTTTCACCGTCACTTTGTTCACATCGTTCATAACGAGGACCACAGGCTCAACGGATACGTCAAGCATAGGCGGGGTCTGGTACACCGGGAGCTGAAGCTCCACCCTGTCCACGGCGCCGGTGTCCAGCTGCACCGTCACTGGGATGACGGCGTATGGGCCGGCCGTGCAGACAGAGGGCCAGACATACGCCACGCCTCTCTCAAGCGGGGCCGAGGTGCCCAAGGCGTAGACCGTGCCGTTGACAGGCATGGGATACATGACTCGCACACCAACGGTGGAGCAACCCGCGGGGACCCACTGTTCATCTTCCACATCCACCACGGGGGCGGGCCTGGGCTTCACGGAGAGAGGCACCTGCCTAACCGCCGCCACCTCCCGGCCCAGGGCATCTCTCGTACGTATCGTCACTGTGAGCAAGGCGGAGAAGTCAAGCGGCGCCACGTCCAGCTCGGCGGAGAAGTTGCCGAGGTCGCCGCGGAACGAGGTGGGCCCGTGCAGCCTGGCCCCCACCGCCGATACCTCCACCGTGCCGTTGTAGCGGAAGGAGTCCCACACCAACAGCAGAACCCTGCCCCTCACCCCCAGCGTCAAGTCGCCGACGGCGGCGACCTGCGGCGACGGATACGGCGGGATGTACACCTCGGCGTACTCCACCTTCTCAACGCCGCTAGAAAGCGAGCCGGACTTATACACGTAACGCGACCTAAACACCACGACGCACCCCTCAGAGACCCCCAGTCTGTCGGCCCTCACCTTGAGGACAACCTCGTGGACCCCGGGCCCCGCAGACGGCGACCGCAGAGGCTCTGCATACAAGCCGCAACGGCTCAGCGACGCCGTGACGTCCACGTGTTGATCCGCCAGGTAGAAGGAGACTTTAAGCAGGCCGAAGTCCCCGGGGAACTTCGGTACGTCGATCCACTGGGTACCTAGGAACAAGAAGTCGACAGCCGGCTGAAAAACCGTCGACTGCGCCGAGAGCAAGACGGCGGAAAAAAGGAGGAGGATCAGCCGCCTAGACACCACCTGCCGACCTGTTTAGAAACCACGCCAAGAGGACGGGACCCGCGAAGTTCAGAGCAGTGCCGGCGTAGCTATAAACCGCAGGAGGCGCTGGGACGCCCGGCGGCGGGGGTGTGAGAAGGGAGGGAAGGCTGAGGATAACCACCAATACGACGCCGAAGAGCGCGCCATTGGCATACCACGGCAACCTGAGCCTCTCCCACACAGCCGCCATGACGAGCCCCACTAAGACGTAGATAATAACGCCGCCGATGACGCCGCTTACAAGCGCAGAAGGCGGCACGATCTGTCTGGTGAGTTCAGCCGCCTGTCGGGCCTGCGCCGGCGGGGTCCCTATCCTTACCATCTCCTGGTATGCATACTCCACGAGGGCGTCGAGAATAGACATGGTGGACATATATGCCAAGACCCCGGCCAGGACGCCTACAACCAAACCAGTAACTAGACCCCACTTAACGCCCACACTAAGCTTCATGGCTAACTCTGCGGAGCCCTATTTAACCATTCCCCCCGCTACATGGCCAGCTGGACGACACCGTTGTAGATAACGACGGCGTGCCAAAAGAGTAAGGCAAGCGCCGCGTAGTCGAGCCATGGGTACCGCCTCCTCCTCAGCGCTAGGTAGAGGACGCCTGCGTTTTTCGCGGCGGCAACCAGCCATATGGCCTGGGGGCTGTGGTTGACGAAAGGGAGCATCACCTCGTAGGCGCCGAGATGCCCCACAGATACATACGTCAACAGAGCGTCGAAATATATCAACAACGCCAAGGCCAGATAAGCCAGAGGCGCCACGGCCCTCAACACAGCTACCCCCCGGATTGGCGATAAAAAGTTTCCCATGGACGGTCTGCCAGAACGGCGCCGAGATAAATACAGCGCCTAGGACCTCCGCCTACGGGTACCAGCTACCTTCAAAACGCCGACAAAGACAGGGAAGGACGGACTACTCTTCGCAACGACCACGGTACGCCCCCGCAGTGGCGTAAATAGCCGCAATGTGTGTAGTTGCGAAAGACACGTGCTCCAAGGCAAGCCAGCATCCTGACGCCGAATCTGCCGGCGGTGCTTGCGCCGGGGTGCTAGGTTATAATTTTTTATAGTTGTGTCGGGGTTTCTACGTGTCTTGCGAGATGGAGGCGCTGGGCAGATACCACGTGTTGGAGGGGCCCCGGATCAAGATTAGGGCGTCTGCCGGCCGCGCCTTAATAGAGCGTCACTACGGCGTGGCGGGCCACGCCGCCGTGGAGCTGTGTAAGTGGACAAAAGACGCGCTGGAGGGCGGGAAGTCTTGCTACAAGGTGAAGTTCTACAACGCCCCCGCCGGCGGCTCGCACCGTTGCGTAGAGATGAGCCCCGTGGGGCTTGTCTGTAGCAACCGGTGCGTCTACTGCTGGAGACCCACGGAAGAGTTCGACGCCTTCCAGCTAGAGGAGAGGTTCTACATGGAGCCCGAGGAGGTGGTCAGAGGCGTCTTGGAGGAGAGGAGGAGGCTTCTCTCCGGCTACTGGGGCCACCCCCACGGCCGTAGAAAGGTAAAGGAGGCGCTTGAACCGACGCACTGGGCCATATCGCTTTCCGGCGAACCCACCATGTACCCCAAGCTCCCCCAGCTCATCAAGCTCGTCAAGTCGCTCCCCTCCACCAAGTCGGTCTTCCTTGTGACCAACGGCCAGCACCCCGAGATGCTGAGACGTTTGATAGAGGAAGACGCCCTCCCCACCCAGCTCTACCTCTCCACCAACGCGCCGAACAAAGAGCTGTACCACCGCATAAACGTGCCGGTGTATAACAAGGAAGACGCTTGGGAGAGGTGGCTGGAGTCGCTGGACCTCCTAGCCCAGATGCCGACGCGGACGGTCCTCCGCATAACTCTCATAAGAAGCTTAAACTACGACGATAGATACATACCTGAGTTCGCCCAGATCGTGAAGCGGGGCAACCCCCACTTCGTCGAGGTGAAGAGCTACATGCACCTCGGCCACTCCACCTTCCGGCTCAAGAAGGAGGACATGCCCAGCCACGAAGAGGTGAAGCAGTGGGCCGCGAAGTTGCTGGCGGAGCTGGAGAAGGCCGGGGCCCGCTTTAGATACATGGACGACGACGAGCCCAGCCGGATAGTAGTTCTGCAAAACATGGACCGCTACGTGGACCGCTGGATAGTCCCGCCCGGCGCCTAGGGATCCCCCGGCAGAGCCTCCAAGATCCTCCGCGCCAGCTCCGCCACCTTCCTATAAAGCCTCTTCTCAACGATCTCCCTAACCACCTCCTCCTTCACCATCATGTATTGGACTAGGATATTCCTAAACCTGACCACATCGGCGTAAGTCCGGTAGTCCTCCTCGGTGAACACGCCTTTTTCTCTCAGTTTGCGCCCGGCGTCTATGTAGCCGCCCGGCGAGACGCCCAGCAACGCGGCGGCGCGGACAGCCATGTCTATCAACGCCTGGCTCTGCGACTGGAGGAGATACAGCGCCCCGAAATACTTCTTGGAGTCTCTCAGATCCTCCGCGGTGTAAGTCTCCAGCTCCGCCGTGTAGGAGGCGAGGGCCTGCGCCAGCTCCCTCAAGATCCCCATATCCTCCCGGCGAGGGCCTCCCAGACGCCCACCTTCCACCGGCTGATCATGAAGTCAGTACATACGCCCACGAACCTCGTCACGAGGTCTAGGTACTCGCCCACGTCGGCGCGGTAGACGGGCCTCCCCCTGAAGACCTCCAGCGCCAAGGGACACGGCATGTCGTCGTTGATCACCACCAAGTCCACCTCCTCATCCCGGACCCCCAGCGCCTTGGCCAAGTCGGCTACTAAGTCGGCGTATTTCTCCCCGGGGTCCGGCCACACGGCAATGTCCCAATCCCCCCTAACCAGAGGCGACAGCCCCGCCCGCGACCCGAACAAAACGACCACCCGGACGCCATATTGCCCCCAGGGAAACGCGGAGAGGACAGCATCTCCCTGCACCTTCTGCCGCCGGCCAGCCAATTGGGACTCCACAGACTTAGTGGAACAGTTTTTAAAGTAGATGCTCCGCCTACTTGTGTCCTTCGACGAGGTGTCGGCGGGGGCCGTGGTGTTTTACAGAGGAGAGACAGTAGAGTATCTCCTCCTCCACTACCCCTCCGGCCACTGGGACTTCCCCAAGGGCAATTTGGAGGCGGGCGAAACCCCCGAACAAACAGCCCTCCGGGAGATAAAGGAGGAGACTGGGCTCGACGTGGAGCTCCTGCCGGGGTTTAGAGAAGAGGTTGAATACGTCTACGTGCGGGGGCGGCGCAGGGTGAAGAAGAAGGTGATCTTCTTCCTGGCGAGGGCCCTCACCAAGGAGGTGCGGCTCAGCTGGGAGCATAAAGGCTACGTCTGGCTCCCCTTCGACCAGGCGCTTGCCCGGCTCACCTACGAGTCGTCCAGAAGAGTGCTGGCAAAGGCGCATAAATACCTAAAGTCAGAAGCTTCATAAGCCTCTCCAAGTCCACCAAATCGGCCTCCTCCGTCTACCTGGCGAAGCACATGGCGAATATCACATACCTCACCCGCCAGCCACCCGGCAGAAGAACCTCCGAGGCGGCGCGTAGCTTTAGAAGAACCTCATCCTGGTCCGCCACGCCCCACTCGGCCTCCGCCAAGACGGCAAACCTCCTCTCCCCACCCACGCCGAAGGCATCGACGTCTAGCTGGACGCCTCCCGCCAGATCTCACAAACACCACCTCCTAATCACCTTTCTCACCGGGTAGAGCCTAGGCAGAAGCTCTCTTGCTGCGGCTTCAAACGCCCAGCTGTAGAAGTCCCCCAGCTGAGCCGCCGCCACCCCCCAGCCTGTCCTCAGGCGTGACGTCTCTGTGGCGGTAGACAGCTCTAAACCCAAAGGCGTGAAACCTATCTCTAAACTTAGTACGTACGCCTCGCCTTAAACCGCGTCAAGATGCCAAGCAACTCGGTCAAATCTCTCAAACACGGCGTGAGGGAGGTGGTCTTGATGCCCACATGTGAGGCTATTTGCTCAAGCTTCGTAGCGCCTCTAGCCACCGCGTCTAATATCGCAAGATGAGACCTGTACTCTCTGCCCAGGAACTCGGCCAGGACAAACTCCACCTCATGCCTCAGAGGGCCCCCCGCCACGAGAAGCCGGACAGCCTCCTCCACAGTCCCCCCACTGCTGGACCAGGCAGTAGTAGTAAGACACCCCGCCGAAGAGGAGGTAAAATCTGAAGCCCCCCTAATCCCCAGGTCGCCAAGCCATTGAAACACCGCAGAGGACTCCAGCTCCCCCAGCTCCATTACAAAGTCAGCTCGGCCGAAAAGCGGAGACCCTCAGCCACAAGCCTCTTCACAAGCCCCACCACAGACCCCGTGATGACTATCGAAGGCTTCCCAGTCTTGACGTCCCAAAACCTCTGTAGTATATACGGAACCTCGGGGGCCACCTCCATAAACCACTGAAACTGGTCAAAAGCCACCACGTATCCCCTCAGCGAGAACAACGATTCAAAAAACTCGTCCCAAGTCCTAAACCTGACATAACCAGGCAACCCAGCCGCCCTCCTCAACGCCTCTCCGTACTCCTCCAGGAGGAGATGAGGAGGCTTCTTGGGATTTTCAAAAAAGTAGAGATGCGGCCTCTCCTCCAGAAACTTCAAGACGAGAGCTGTCTTCCCGATGCGCCTCCTGCCGTAGATCACGGCGAGAAAAGGCTCCTTCAACCTCATGAGAAGCTCCAGCTCTCTCTCGCCCGTAGAGCTTTATTACAGAATAATTACAGTTGTAACAACATATGTAATAACATTTAAAAAGACACCTGCCCAGCTGATATATCAGGAGAAGGAGAAAAAGCGTTGAAGTTGGGAAGATTCGTCAGGAGGCTACAACTCTCGCCAAGACGTCGGCTATAGCCTCCGGCATTGGAAGCGACGTGATGACGGTCTGCGGCTGAATCATGTTGCCAGACACTGCAAACTGCACTATGTTTACCCTCCTATTGGGCAGATCTGGCGCTATCCCCTTCACAGTCCTCTGGCCAAGCCACTGAGACAGATCTGCGTCTAGCACAGTGCCGAGGAGATTAGTCGCCCTGAGGACAAAGGCGTGTAGAAGCACGTCGCCTCTGTAGCCCGACTTCCTAAGCGCCGTAAGCACATCTCTCGTGGCTTTTGATATGGCGTAGCTGGGCATGTCGCCGCCGAAGGCGATAAACACGGCGTCGGGGCCGTAGGCAGAAATCTCGCGGCTCAACGCCTCAACGTCTCCGGTATATACAACAATCCTTGTGGCGTTGGCCCTAGAGGACGCATACGCCGCGGCGCTTAACGCCACACACGCCGGGTCGGTGCCCGTGATAATAGCCACCTTGCCGTAGCCCTGGAACAAGAAGGCGCCAGCCACCCTACCCACCGAGGACCTCAAGAAGAGAGACTCGGCCTCTGTGTATCTCCTCACCACCTCGCCGGTGTTCCTATCTATGAAGAGCCGCGGCGTCAACCTGCCCGCTGTGGCGTTAAACTGCGAAATAGTTAGATGCGTGGCGTTGAGAGTAACCACGTATATAGGCCTCTCCTTTACGAAAGCGGCGACCCTCGTGTCGTTAAGCACAGTCTTAAAGCTGTTAGTAACAGCCCACGCCCTCGAGTGGACGATTAAAGCGCCTTCAAAACCCGTCTTAGCCAAGGCCGCCAAGAAATCCCTCAACGACTTATCCGCCACAGCCGCAGGCTCCTCGCCGCCGAAGGCTAGAAACACCGCGGAGGCTCCAGCAGCCGCCTTAGCCGAGACCTCGGGCGCAGAGGCGTTGTACATAACAAAGAAGCCGCGGGAGTAGGAGGGAAGCGACGCAAGCGCAGACGCGGCCAGCGCCGAACATAGCGTATTGGGCTGAGTCACAACTGCGACGGTGGGGAACGTGCCTAAGAAATGCCTCCCCACGAGAGACCCAATATGCCTCCTAAGCTCCACGTCGGCTGCAGATATCTTGGGCGTAGCCGTTACAGTTTCCGTCCTCACCACAGTCTGCGTCATGGTGACAGTCTGCGTGACGGGAGGCGCCGTCGTTGTGACGGTGTTTGTTACGGTCTGCGTTGTGGTTTGGTAAACAGTGGTGGTCACAGTGGAGGGAGTCGCCAGAAGCCCGCCTCCGAGCAACGCCCCAATTGCTATGCCCACTACTAAGCCGACTATTGCCAACACACCGGATTTCATAGAGCCATTTCGAATTCTAGATAAAAGCCTTTTTTACAATGATATATAATTATAGCCGAGAAATGCCGTGGAGTTCCGGAGCAAGAAGGAACTTGAAATCTTCGTCGAGTCGCTACCCACGTTTCGAAGGCCTAAGCTGAGGCTGGAGCAGTACCCCACAGACGCGGCAGTAGTGGCGGCGGCCGTGTGGGACGCCCACACGCGGGGGGTCTTAGACACAGCACTGGACCTGGGTTGCGGGACGGGGCGCTTCGCCATAGCAGCCGCGGCGATGGGCGCGCGGCGAGTACTCTGCGTAGACGTAGACCCCGAGGCGCTGGAGATCGCCAAGGAGGCGGCGGACGCCCACGGCCTCCACGCGGTGGACTTCCTCGCTGCAGACGTGCCCACCCTCGCGTTGGCCGGAAGGTTCACAGCGGCTTTCATGAACCCGCCGTTTGGGATATGGAGCAGGAGGGGGATAGACATCGCCTTCCTCGCTGCGGCTCTGAGACACGCCGAGGTGGTCTACACCATCCACAAACTGCCCACCCTCCAATACGTCGAAAAAACGGTGAAAAAATGGGGCTACAGGCTGGAGGTTCTAGCAACTACAGTTCTCAACATAAAACCCACGTATAGACACCACAGAAAGAGGGTACACAAAGTAGAGATCTTCCTAGCCGTGGTGCGTTAGCCGCCTAGGAGGGCCTTAGCCCTGGCGACATGCGCCGCTATCTCCTCCGCGGCGGGCTCCGCGTCTTGCAACACGCCGCGGAGATGCTCCTCGTAGGCGCCTAGGTCTAGCAAGCCGTGTCCAGACATGTTAAACAAAATAGTGACCTCCCGCCCCTCCCTCTTCGCCCAAAGCGCGAGATCCACGGCGGCCTTCACCGCGTGAGCCGACTCAGGCGCCGGCACCACGCCCTCCGCCTGGGCGAAGAGCCTAGCCGCCTCGAAGACCTCTGTCTGTCTGTAGGCCACTGCGTCTACCTCCCCCTCGGCCACGAGGAGGGAAAGAGTCGGGGCGCATCCGTGGTACCGCAGGCCGCCGGCGTGTATAGGCGGCGGCTTATAGCTGTGGCCCACCGTGTGCATCTTTATGAGCGGCGTCAAGCCGGCCGTGTCGCCGAAGTCGTATATGTACTCCCCCCGGGTGAGGGTGGGCACCGCCGCGGGCTCCACGGCGAGGAACTTCACGTCTTTCTCAGCCTTACCAACCTTCTTCTCGTGGTAAAACGGCCAGAAAAGCCCAGAGAAGGAGCTCCCCCCGCCGCAGGCCCCCACCACGAAATCCGGATAGTCGCCGAAGTAGCGGATCTGCTCCAACGCCTCAAGCCCAATCGCCGTCTGGTGGATCAACACATGGTTTAAGACAGAGCCCAGCACGTATTTAGCGCCGCTTTTAACCGCGTCCTCCACCGCCTCAGAAATGGCTATGCCGAGAGAGCCTGGGTGGTTCGGATCCTCGGCGAGGAACCTCCTGCCCGATTCAGTCCTGTCGCTGGGGCTGGGCACCACCTCGGCGCCCCACAGCTCCATCAACACGCGGCGATACGGCTTCTGCATGTAAGACGCACGCACCATATACACAGTCGCCTTCACCCCGAAAAACGAGGCCGCAAAGGCGACAGAAGACCCCCACTGCCCGGCCCCAGTCTCGGTGGTGACCCTGGCCACGCCCTCCCTCGCCGCATAATACAGCTGCGCCACCGCTGTGTTAGGCTTGTGGCTACCAGGCGGCGACGCCCCCTCAAACTTGTAGTAAATCCGCGCCGGGGTCCTCAGACGCTCCTCAAGCCTCCTCGCCCTCACAAGCGGGGTGGGGCGCCAGATGAGATACACGTCGCGCACCTCGCCGGGGATGGGGATCCACCTCTCGCGGGAAAACTCCTGCCTAACAAGCTCCCTGGCAAAGAGCACTTCAAACTCCTCCGGCCTCACGGGCTCGCCGGTGGGCTTGAGATATGGAGGGAGAGGCTTAGGCAGGTCAGGCACGATGTTGTACCAGCTCCTCGGCACCATCCACTCGTATTGAGGAGCACGGCTCATATATATAGAAAACCGCAGATATAAATACATTTTCAAAGCTTTTAAACAAGCCCCATGGCGCTTTCATGGTCTACGTACCCGTAGAAGTCAGGAGGGTAAACGTCCCACGGAAAACGGCCACCTTCCTCGCCGTAGCCATCTTGATCTTCCTAGTGGCGGCCGTTGTGCTTTCTTTGTCTGTGTACAGCCTCCCCGCCGGCATCGTGGCGGTGGTGGTAGACCCGGTAACCGGCCAGATAAGCAAACCAGTTTTGGGCCCGGCCCTGGGCTTCAAAGCGCCGTGGGCCTACCTAATAGAGGATACCTACGCCATAGAGGTGATCGAATTTATACATAAGGAGAGAGCCGCGGGCAGGTGGGTGTTCACGGCGCCGGAGGTCCTCACAAAAGACGGCGTTGTGGTGACTGTGGAGATGGTGGTGAGATACAGGATCGTGCCGCAGCGATTCGACGAGCTGGTGAAGAAGTTCCCCCAGGTGGACTACGACGACAAGGTGCTGGTGCCAAAGGCAAGGCAGCTAATCCGCGACGTCATCTCAAAGGTGTCGCTAGACTACCTCATAGAGAACCGCGACATAATCGCCAAACAGATAGAACAACAGTACCGGGAAGCCGTTGAAAACGACCCGGCGCTGGCCGGCCTGGTGGAGATACTCGACGTAAACGTCCTCAACTTCATCCTCCCGGCCCAAGTCACAGACGCCATAAACCGGAAAGTCGCCGCGCAACAAGACGCCATAAGGGCCCAGTTTGAACGGCAGAGAGTAGAGGAGCTGGCCAGGGCCAACTTCACCAGGACTGTACTCGCCGCACTGGCCGAAGCCAACGCCACCATCGCCCGCGCCAAGGCCCAGGCCATGCAGATAACGCTCGTCGCCAACGCCACGAGAGCCGCCATAGAGATGATAATCAAAGCCGCCGGCGCCAACGCCACGGAGGCCGCCCGCCTCGCTGAGCTCTACCTCTACCTCGCAGGCCTTAGAGACGTCGCCCAGACAGGCAACGTCCAGATAGTAGCCGTCACCGGAGGCGGAGGACAGATAGTCCCCGTCATACCCCTGACGCGATGAATAAATACGCCGCCGCAGTTTTAATAATTGTCGTCTTCACCGCAACCCTCTCCATAGCCTTCCCCCGACTCGCGCCGGTAGCGGCCCGGGCGGGCCTGATAGCCCTCATAATCGTCGCCGCCTTCTGGATCTACGAGTACCTAACCACCCGGCCCCCACCCCTAGCCTCCAGAGTGTTAGAGCTCATCAAGACGAGAGGCCCCCTCTCCGCCAGAGACATCGCCAGAGAACTTGGAGCCACCTACGAAAAGGTGGAAGAGGCGCTACAGTACCTAACAGAAAGAGGACTCTTAAGGAGGTATAAAAAAGACGGGGAAGACTACTACGACCTGTAAAATATCTAAAATCGTAAGAACGGCCGTTCCGTTATACCGCAGAAGCCCAGCCGCGCCGAGCGGCTTCACAACGGCGTAATACACGCCGTCGAAATACCTAATTACCACAAGCTCCCGCCCCGCACTCAGGCGGAGGCCGCGGGAGCCCACCACGCCAGAGACAGACCTCGCCGTGTACGCAACGCCGCCGGGCTCAACCGCGCCGACGCCGTGGACAACTACGCCATAAGGCGAAGAGACGTTTCTACCAACCACGTCGACTACAAGCTCCACGTTACCCCATCGCCCGAAATCGCCAGCCGCCACGTGTAGAAGCACAGCGTAACGCAACCCGCCGGCGCCGACACACGCGCCGCCACGTCCCTCCAACCCACAGACACGCCCCCACGCGCCGTGCGCACACACAAGGCCGCCAACCCAGCCGCCGCGACCAACAACACCAGCACCCCATCCCGCCCCATGAAAAGACAATACACGTTTAAAAAACCCGCCAGAAGCGGACACCGCCGCGAAGCGCCACTCTCAAATTTAAATACCAGCCCCCACCATACCGCCGTGAAAAGCTGGGTAAAAGACATCATATGGTTCATCGCCATTGTGGCGGCCCTCGTGACATACGGCGCATGGACAGGCGTGGCCTGGCCCATAGCGGTGGTATCCTCCTACTCCATGGAGCCCACCCTCCGCGTAGGCGACTTCATCCTCCTCACAGGCGCCGCCTGCCAGACGGTGCAGCCAGGAGAAATCGTGGTATACGTAGCCAGAAACCCCATGTGGCACGGAAGCTGGATCATCCACAGAGTCCACCAAAAGACAGAAAGAAGCTGCGGGCTGATAACCTGGGGCGACAACAACCCCGTGCCAGACCAAGCCGTCGGGGAACCCCCAGTCGCCAACAACATAGTCGGCAAGGTAGCCCTCACCGTGCCCTACATCGGCGTCTTCCCCCTCGTCGTCAGACCCCAAGGCGTCGGCGCGGAGGCCATAGCCACCTGGATGGGCAGGCTGGCGATCTTCGCCGCCGCCACCTACGCCTTCTACCACTACTTCAAATCCGCGGAACCCCCCAAAAAAAGAAAAAAGAAACGAAAACAACCCCCCAACAGCCCGCTACGGGGAATCCGCGACATCACAAAACCGCATACACAGCGGCGGGGCGCATAATAATCCGCATGAGGTAAGGTGGAGGAGTCGGCCAGTTCGAAGGCAGAAAACCCGCGCCTTCTGCGGGAAGACGAGACGGCTAGCCGTGACGGGGCATCTCGGCTACACCGAACTGAGGAGCTCCGTGGACAAGCCGCAGAGACGCTGAAGAGGCTGACAATCGCCCCACGGGGATCCTTCTGCGGTCTCGGAAGACCGCCGGCGGGCTGGTTGCCTGTTTTGCTCTGTGTGGCTGTTGTCCACTGGGCCGGTGGGCGGTGGCCGCGTTAGCGGCGAAGCTGGCGTCTGTTTCAAAATCTGTCCTTAGGTCTGTATTGTGTAGCGCTGAAGAGCTGTTGTATAGAGTTTGTGGGAAAGGGCGTGGGGTCTGTGCCGGCTTGGGCGCGGGCGCCATGTTAGAAAGATCGCTACAGCGTAGCGACGTCTTTTTGGTTTCGTCGATGTGTGGTCAATGACAAACCGAAATCTCGGCGGCCGGAATGCACCGGGGGTGGGGATACACCGTCTTAGTCTTGGTGCAATTAGGCGTCTTGACTACTACAACCATCACAGTGGCCGAGCGGTGCCCGTGGTTAACTCGAAGGCAGAGGTTGCGGGTGCCTTTGAGGCCCTCTATTCCGTAGCTAGCGGCGAGGTGCGCCGCCTCGGGCCCCAGCAACGCTTTAATTATTTCTAGAGTACAATTCTGTGTTGTTGGAAGTTTTTCTATAAAATATTCCAGAAGTTGCATGTAGTGACCTCTTTCTTGTATATGTGTGATATCAACTTCGTGGACACACCCTGATTCCATAACGCCAAGCCACCAAGACGCAGGGATCGCCGTCGGGCCCCGACGCCTCTTCGGCAATGAGAACTCTCATGGCTTCTATGTAGACCAGGATTTCGTCGTTTTCCACACGTATTTTAATGTGCCCCATTTCTGAGTCGGATATCTCGACAGGTATATACGGGAGGTTGGGGTTGCAGAGGGGTCCATGTTTGACTTTCCGCTCCGCGGTGGCGGTGATTTTCAACGTGGGCACGACGGAGTACCCGTCGCCTACTTTAATAACTTCGACATCTATAGGCTTTAGGGTTATCTCGACTTTACCAAAGGTGGGGGTGAGGACCCTGACTATTCCAGGCTTAACCTCTATCACCACTTCGCCGTTTTTAAGATTTGGCGCGCGTCCTCTTTGTGCTGGTGGTAGTAGTCGGCGAATTCTATCTCTATGTTGACGATGCGCCCCGCCGCGTCTAGACCGATTATCACATCCGCCGTCCCGGCCACGACTGCCGCAGGACAGCCGAATCCGCGTCTTACGATAAGCAGGTCGTGATCTGGCATAAACTTGACATAGACCCCTGCCGCCGCGTCGATCTTCACAAGCTCGCCATATGTAGAGGCCACGTTGTATCGCTGGTGTTCGTGGGAGTAGGTAAAGTTCACAAGAGGGCTTGAAGACCTGGCGACGTTTAAGCTCACGAGATGAATATGCCAGAGACTATTAAACCTTCCGCCACGTATCTCAAGCAGGTAGTTCGCAGCTGAGGCTAGGGTAAGGCATCCTGTACGCTTTCTGTAGTCGTTGAGGTTACCGAGCGCGTCATTGCCGACTTCGCCAATATTCTTCAGGCTCGTCGTAAATAGAACTGGCTTATCCTCAGCTCTAAAGCATCAGCAATAAGCTTCGCAACCCCCTTGAAGAGGTGCGAAGGAGCCTCTCTAGACGGCGGTGGAGGATCCCCACTCTCTCCCAAGAGGTTCCCTACTCAAGGAGCCGGTTGAGAAACCATCACAACGATTAGAGACCTCTAGTAGATGGGCCAGCCGCCGCCTTAAAAAGATCTTGAGCGAAACGTCGGCAAAGAGCCGCTGACACACGCCAATACAGAAAGGCGGCCAAAAGGGCGTTGCGGGGGATGTAGGAGGTCGGCTGACTGCGGTTGTCGGCACATGTCGGCGGGTCTCGCGGGGGGCTGGTTGCCGTGTTCAATGCGTCGTAGATCCTCGGCCATGATACGCCCAGGAGGGCTTTTCTATCGCGGCGGAGAGCCGGCTTAACGTACATCTCGTCGCGGTGTGTTTCCATTCCACGTTGGTGGTTGTTTCACGGCGATACTTTGGCGAGTTCATCTACGGAATTGCCAATGTGCCTAATGCCGCGGAAGGCGCTACGGATAGCAGCACCTGGTATGAGATGAGGAAAAGTTCGGAGAGGGTTGACGGAGGCGGGATCTGAAGTGAGGCCTGTCTAATAACACCGCGGCGATACTCACCACAACGACTACTCTCGGCGGAGATAGATGTAGTCCTACAGAGCAGGCGGGAAGACGTAGGAGCTTCCACGGCGACCACGGCGGATCCGCTGAAGTCGGGCAAGCGGCGTACGCCATACCGTCTGGCCGGATTGAATAGACGGCAGACCCAGCTCCTCTGCCTCGTCTCAGAAGCGCACGTATTTGTAGCGTGAGGTACATCACGCCGCGTGTCAGCGCCGTCTGGCTCGGCCAGCGGCGCCTAGCGGGCTCTACGGCTAAGGTTGAGAGAACGCTCCACCGCCTCGCGGCGGACGGCTCGGCAGGAGGTATAGAGATTGGCGCCGC